>NZ_JACHJB010000004.1:632866-949299 GCF_014207745.1 Nonomuraea muscovyensis | reverse complement strand
TCAGCCGCCCCGACTGCTCGGTGAGCACGGTCTTGACGGCCAGCACCAGCACCGTCGCGCCGAACGAGCCCAGCACCACCACCACGATGGCCAGCGGCGCCTTGAGCGCCCGCCAGGCGCTCAACTGCCGGCCGCGCAGCGCCCTGCGCTTGCGCAGGGCCACCCACGCGGCGAAGGCGGCGGCCACGGGCCCCGTCAGCCGGAGCGAGCCGATGACCGCGGCCACGATGTTCTCCCAGGCGTCCACACCTGGTATCAGGACGCTCCACGCCGCGACCAGCCCGAGCGCCAGCAGGACGGCGACCGTCACGGCCGCGCTCTGCTTCAGCTCTTCACGTGAAACGCCCGCGTGCTCACGCACGTGACTTCCCGTTGACATGCATCAAGCACCCCCGTGCCCCCTAGGCGACGCGGAACAGAAGAGTCCGGGCAGGTCCCCACCGCCGGTGGACTTGGGGTCCGCGTCACCATTCGATGCGAGAACCATAACGGAGCGTGATGATTGACGTCCGCATTCTTGGCCAAGCAGTGAATCTGATCGCTCAGAGTAACCAGGCGAAACCGGACGAGCGGCGCGCTACCGTAGCGCTGTGTCTCAGCCGAAGCCGCTCAATCTGCCGTTCGATCCCATCGAACGCGCCGCGCAGACCTGGCGTGTTCACTTCGGACCCTCTTCCGCCATGGCCGCCGTCACCTCGATCATGAGAGCGCACCAGATCCTCCTGTCGCAACTTGACTCGCTCCTGAAGCCCTACGACTTGACCTTCGCCAGATACGAGGCGCTGGTGCTGTTGACCTTCAGCAGGACGGGCTCGCTGCCGCTGTGGAAGATCGGCGAGCGCCTCATGGTGCACCCGACCAGTGTCACGAACACCGTCGACCGGCTGGAGAGGTCCGGGCTGGTCAGCAGGATGCGCAACCCGCACGACGGGCGGGGCGTGCTCGCGGAGATCACCGACGCGGGCCGCGACGTCGTGCGGCGGGCCACGGCCGACCTGATGGCGGCCGACTTCGGGCTCGGCATGTACGGCGAGGACGACCTGCGGCAGATGTTCGGCCAGCTCCGCACGCTCAGGGTGGCGGCGGGTGACTTCTCCGGCGAGCGGGACGTTCCCGCGCCCGGCGACGGCAGCGCGTCCGGCGGCCGAAACGCCGCAGCGGACCCCCGGCTTCACTGAGGGCTTAGCGGCACGGGGCCGGGCCGCGACCTCGGTGGCATACCCGTCTCCCGGCATGCGGCAAGATGAAGAACATGGCGGACTTCTCACGGCCCGGGTCGCTCTACGGAGCGATCGATCTGGGCGCGCGTAAGCAGGCTCTGGAAGCGCAGGCCCGGCGCGAGGCCGCAGGGCCGCAGGCGGCGGCCTCGGTGGTCGAGGTGACCGAGGAGACGTTCACGAGCGACGTCGTCGAGCGTTCGATGACCGTGCCGGTCGTGCTCGACCTGTGGTCGCCGCGGGCGCCCGGCAGCGCCCAGCTCAGCCCCGTTCTGGAGAAAGTCGTCGGCGACCTGGGCGGCCGGGCCCTGCTGGCCCGGGTCAACGTGGACGCCAGCCCGCAGATCGCCCAGGCGCTGCGCGTGCAGGCGGTGCCGACCGTGCTGGCGATCTTCCAGGGGCAGGCCGTCACCGGCTTCCAGCAGGTGCTGCCCGAGCAGGAGGTGCGCCGCTGGCTCGACGAGCTGATGGGCGCGGTCGAGCAGTTCTACGAGGCCAACCCCGCGGCGAGGCCCCAGGAGGCCGAGGAGCAGGCGGCGCCCGCCGGCCCGCCGGCCGATCCCGACCTGGTTGCGGCCGAGCAGGCCATCGACAAGGGCGACCTCGACGCCGCGGCGGCCGCCTACGAGCGGCTGCTCGCCCGCTCGCCGGGCGACGAGGACGCCAAGATGGGCCTGGCCGGCGTCAACCTCATCAAGCGCACCGAAAGCGTCGATCCGGCAGAGGTGCAGCGCCGCCTGGCCGATCCGGCCGACATCGACGCCCAGTTGCTCGCGGCCGACCTGCAGATGCTGTCGGGCGCCGTCGACGAGGCGTTCGAGCGGGTCGTCGGCGTGGTCAAGCGCACCTCGGGCGACGAGCGCGACAAGGCCAGGCGTCACCTGCTCGGCCTGTTCGACACGCTGCCCTCCGACGACCCCTCCCTGGCCAAGGCGCGTAGGGCGCTGGCGAGCGCGCTGTTCTAACCTGGAGGTGTGCGGGTCGTCACGATCTCGGCGACATACGGCACGGCCGGCAGCCACATCGGCCCGGCCGTGGCCGCGCAGCTCGGCGTGCCGTTCGTCGACCGGGCGATCCCCAGCGCCGTCTCCCAGGAGCTCGGCTGCACCCTGGAGGAGGCGCTGGCCCACGACGACCGGGCCGAGCACGGCCTCGGCAGGCTGCTGGCCGGCGCGATGCGCCTGCCCACGGTCACCTTCGGCGGCGTGGACCTGTACGTTCCCGGCGCGATGCCGCTGGCGCCGGAGGAGTTCGTCCGCCGCACCGAGCGCATCCTGCTGGAGACGGCCCGCGTGCAGGGCGGCGTCTTCCTGGGCCGGGCCGGAGCCGTCGTGCTGGCCGACCACCCCGGCGCCCTGCACGTCCGGCTCGACGCGCCGCTGCGGCGGCGGGTGCTGCAGACCGCCACGCTCGGCGGCATCGGCGAGCGCGAGGCCCGCAAGATCGTCGAGGGTTCCGACCGCGCCCGCGCCGCCTACGTGCGCCACTTCTACCGCCTCGACCCTGCCGACCCGGGGCTCTACCACCTGGTGATCGACAGCACGACCATTCCCGTGCCGACCTGCGTGGACCTGATCGTCTCCGCCTCTGAGTCACTGGACTGACCCGGCGCCCCCTACCATAAGAGGACTTCCTGGTCAGCCCCCGAAGGAGCGATTGACGTGGCGACCGTCCCGAGTGTGTCGTACTCCATAACCGTGCGGCTCGAGGTGCCGGCCGGCGGCAAGGCCGTCAGCCAGCTCACCCACGCCGTAGAGTCGGCGGGGGGCGTGGTCACCGCCCTCGACGTCACCAACGCGGGCCACGAGAAGCTGCGCATCGACGTCACCTGCGCGGCCAGGGACACCGACCACGCGCAGGCGATCGTCGACCAGCTGGAGGCGGTCGAGGGCGTCGTCATCCACAAGGTCTCCGACCGCACCTTCCTCATGCACCTCGGCGGCAAGATCGAGATGGTGTCGAAGGTGCCGCTGCGCAACCGTGACGAGCTGTCCATGGCCTACACGCCGGGCGTGGCCCGCGTGTCGATGGCGATCGCCCGCAACAAGGAGGACGCGCGCCGGCTGACCATCAAGCGCAACACGGTCGCCGTGGTCACCGACGGCTCGGCCGTGCTGGGCCTCGGCAACATCGGGCCGGAGGCCGCGCTGCCGGTGATGGAGGGCAAGGCGGCGCTGTTCAAACGCTTCGCGGGCATCGACGCCTGGCCCATCTGCCTCGACACGCAGGACGTCGACGAGATCGTCCGCACCGTCCAGCTCATCGCCCCCGGCTTCGGCGGCATCAACCTGGAGGACATCTCCGCGCCGCGCTGCTTCGAGGTGGAGCGCCGGCTGCGCGAGCTGCTCGACATCCCGGTCTTCCACGACGACCAGCACGGCACCGCCATCTGCGTGCTGGCCGCCCTCACCAACGCGCTGCGCGTCGTCGGCAAGCCCATCGAGAACGTGAAGATCACCATGGCCGGCGCGGGCGCGGCCGGCAACGCGGTGCTGCGCCTGCTGCTCGCGGCGGGCGCGCGCAACGTCGTGGTCTGCGACTACCTCGGCGCCGTGCACAAGGGCCGCGGCGACCTCGACGAGTCGCTGCTCTGGATCGCCGAACACACCAACGCCGAGGGCTACTCGGGCGACCTGCGGGGCGCGGTCAAGGGCGCCGACGTGTTCGTGGGGGTCTCGGCGCCGGGCATCCTGTCGGGCGACGACATCGCCACGATGGCGCCCGACGCGGTGGTGTTCGCGCTGGCCAACCCCGAGCCCGAGGTCTCGCCCGACGACGCCCGCGAGCACGCGGCGGTCGTGGCCACCGGCCGCTCCGACTACCCCAACCAGATCAACAACGTGCTGGCCTTCCCGGGTGTCTTCCGCGGCCTGCTGGACGCCCAGGCGACGGAGGTCTCGCAGGAGATGCTGCTGGCCGCCGCGGGCGCCCTGGCCGCCGTGGTCACGCCGGAGGAGCTCGGCCCCAACTACATCATCCCGAGCGTCTTCCACCCTGATGTGGCCACCGCCGTCGCCGCCGCCGTCCGCGAGTCCGCCGGAGGCCGCGCCCGCGGCTTCACCGAGGCATAGATTCTGCTGTCACGGCACGGCACGGCCGGGCCGGCCGCCACCCGCCGCGTGGGGCTGAGGGCCTCCAGGAAGAGGCCCGCTGACCGTGGGCTGCGCGGCGTCCCCGGTGAGCCCTGATGACGACGGCCTGCCGTACCGTGCGAGCGCACGGTACGGCAGGCCCGGTGTGGCCGTGAGCCCGCGCGCGGCGTCAGCGGTGGGGGCGGATGAAGGTGGCGGCGAGCGTCAGCGCCGCGTTGACCACGACCGCCACGATCACCCCCCGCAGCACCATGTCCGCGCCCATGCCCGCCGCCAGGCCCGCCCCCGCGCCGGCCGCTCCCATGGCGGCGGTGACGACGGCGCTCATGACCGGGATGCCCATCGTGATGCCCACCTGCTGCGTCATCGTGGCGAGCCCGGTGGCGAGCCCCTGCTCGGAGTCCGGCAGCCCGGAGGTGGCCGTCACCATGAAGGCCACGATCGCCACCATGTTCCCCACGCCGCCCGCGAACGTGGCCGCCAGCAGGAGCCAGATCCAGCCCGGTTCGGCGCCGAGGAGCGCCAGCGACGCCGTGGACACGGCCTGGAGGGCGAAGCCGGCCGTCAACGCCCGTCCTAGGCCCATCCGGGTCAGCACCCGGGGTGCGACGACGCCGCCGAGGACCGTGCCGAGCCCGAGCACCCCCAACGCCAGGCCGGTCGCCAGGGCCGTGTAGCCGAGCACCTTCTGCAGGTAGAGGGTCAGGAGGAAGACCAGCGACGTCTCCGTCGCGAACGCCACCAGCCCGGCCAGATTGCCCCACTTCACGGTGGGCCGGGCCAGGACCCGCAGCGGCACCAGCGGCGAGACGGCCCGCCGTTCCACCGCCCGGAACACCACGAACAGCACCACCGACGCGGCCAGCGCCCCGAGCCCGACCGGGTCGGCGAAACCGTGCTCCCCGGCCCGGCTGAGCCCGAACACCAGCGCCAGCAGCCCTCCGGTCACGGCCACCGCGCCCGGCACGTCCATCCTCGGACGGTCCGCCGGGCGGCTCTCGGCGAGCACCGCGGGCGTGGCGACCAGCACCGCCAGCGCCACCGGCACGTTGATGAAGAAGGCCCAGCGCCAGCTCAGCAGGTCGGTCAGCAGTCCGCCGAGGATCGCGCCGGAGGTGAACCCGGCCGACATCAGCGCGCCGTTCAGCCCGAGCGCCCGAGCCCGCAGCGGCCCCTCCTCGAACGACGTGGTCAGCAGCGACAGCCCGGCGGGCGTCACGACGGCGGTGGCCAGCCCCTGCGCGACGCGGGCGGCCAGCAGCAGCGACGGTGAGTCCGCCAGCCCGCCCGCCAGCGAGGACAGTCCGAGCAGCGCCATCCCGGCGAGGAACAGCCTGCGCCGCCCGAACAGGTCGGCGACCCTGCCCGCCAGCAGGGTGAACCCGGCGGCGGCCAGCGCGAACGCGGTCGCCACCCACTGCAGGTCGGCCAGCGCGAACCCGAGGCCGGTCCCGATGACGGGCAGGGCGACGTTCAGGATCGAGAAGTCGACGGCGAGCATGAACTGCGAGCCCAGCAGCAGCACGAGGACCAGCCGTTGCCGTCCGGTCATCCGCGCGGGAACGCGGTCTGCGATCGTGGTCACGTCATCTCCCTTAATGGTTCATTGGTTCCGTTAAGATTCGGAGTGACGGTAACACGGAAAGGGTTGTTAATGGAACAGGAGTCCCGTTTGGCTGGAACGGTGCGCCCGGGAGGCCGGACGGCGAGGGTGCGCGCGGCCGTGCTGGAGGCGACCCAGGACGAACTGGTGGAGCGCGGGTTCCACGGCCTGTCGATGGACCAGGTGGCGGCCCGGGCGGGCGTGGGCAAGACGACCGTCTACCGGCGCTGGGGCAGCCCCGCCGGCCTGGTCGCCGACCTCATGACCGAGCTGGCCGAGCAGTCGTCCCCGCACGCCGACACGGGCTCGGTCGAGGGCGACCTGCGGGCCAACGCCGTCGGCGTGCTGGCCGCCGTGACCGACCCGCGCCTCGGGGCGACGTTCCAGGCCGTCATCGCGGCGGCCACCTGCGACGACGACGCCGCGGGCGCGCTGCACGCCTTCTACGGCCGGCGCGTCAGGGAGTGGGCGAAGGCCGTCGACCTGGCGGTGAAACGGGGGGAGCTGCCCGCGGGCACCGACGGCGAGGAGGTGATCAGAGCGGTCTCGGCGCCGCTCTACTACCGGCTGCTGGTCACGCGCGAGCCGGTGGACGCGGCCGTCGCCGAGCGGGCCGCGCTGCGCACGCTGGCCGCCGCCCGAGCCGGAGCCTTCGTCACCGGCGCCCTCCCATCCGGCTCTGGGCCGGAGGGCGCCGCAGCGGACGGGGCGGGGCAGGCGGATCAGCGGTAGTAGGCGGATCCGGGGCGGGCGGGGCCGAGGGAGACCGGCTGCGCAGCCGCCCGCAGTGCTGGCAGAGTGCTAGCAGGCCAGCTGGAGCGCCATGTCGGCAACGCGGGTCTTGTCCCCTGTCCTGACGCCGCACTGGGCCGTCCCACCGGAGTCCCCGTCCTGCCAGGAGGTGGCGTGTCCCGCGCCGAGCCGCTTCCCATCGCACGCCACGACGAAGTCGGCGTCCACCAGGGGGTACGCCATCTGGTAGATGACGTACCGCCCCGCGCCGTCGAAAGACCTGGCATCGTGACTGCCCTCGGACGGGAACGTCTCGCCGATCGGCGTCAACGGCCGGCGGATCGACGTGATCGCCGCGGCGGACTGTCAAGCGTCACCCCGGTCACCTGCGCGACGCCCGACCGCGACACCTGCATGGACGGGACCCACTTCTCGCCCTTCGGCAACGTCTTCGCCTCGGAGACCGCGGTGAGCACGTCACGGTCGTCGATGTTGAACCAGGTGAACGCGCACGACTTCTGGGAAGCCGATACGGCGGTCGCGGCCGAGGCGGATGAAGAGGCGAGGATGCCGGCCCGGTGACAGCGGTGCCTCCGCACACCAATCCGCACCAGGCGGTACCTCGACACCGAGCCGAGATGGGGGCTGAGGTGGACGGACGGTGAGCGGATGGCGTGCGGGCGGGCGCGTACCGTGACATCGTCGGGCTGGGGAGCGGGATGGGCGGTTGACCCTTCATCATGGAGGTATGGCGGAAGCGATCTACGTCGGCGGTTTGCTGGTGGCCACGCCGCTGCTCGACGACCCCAACTTCCGGCGTAGCGTCGTGCTGGTCCTCGAGCACGACAGCGAGGGCGGCACCCTGGGCGTGGTGCTCAACCGGCCGAGCGAGATCTCGGTGACGCAGGTGCTGCCGGTGTGGGACCCGCTGGTGACCGGCCCCTCGGTGCTGTTCCAGGGCGGGCCCGTGCAGACCGACAGCGCGCTGGCCCTCGCGGCCGTGCCGAGCGGCGAGGAGCCGCTGGGCTGGCGCAGACTGCACGCGGGCACGCCGGCCGTGTCCCGGCTCGGCACCGTCGACCTCGACGCGCCGCCCGAGATCCTCCAGGGCGAGATCTCGCAGATGCGGATCTTCGCCGGCTACGCGGGCTGGACGGCCGGGCAACTGGAGAGCGAGATCGCCGAGGGCGCGTGGTACGTCGTCGACTCGGAGGCCGGCGACACCTTCCACGCCGACCCGGGCGCGCTCTGGCGCCACGTGCTGCGGCGCCAGCGGGGTGAGCTGGCGTTCGTGGCCAACTGCCCCGACGACCCGACCATGAACTGAGCCCGCGCGACCCCGCCAGGCCTGCCGTGCGGACGGTGCTCGTACACCTGGAGGGACGGCGACACCACCCACCCGGGAAGCGCGTGCCGGAGCCTGGCCACCGCCTGCGAGGATGCGCGGCAACGCTCCCCGCGCCCTGCCAGGGTCGACCGCGCCGCCCTGGCCTGACCTCCGAACAGGACCTAGTCGTGCAGGTCGGGGCGGAGCAGGCTCTGCGCCAGGAGGATCGTCTCCTCCAGGCGGCCCGCGATCTCCCGGACGTCCTCCACCGCCGGCTTCGGGCACTCGAAGCCGATCCGCATCGTGGACATCGCGAACGCGACGACAAGGTGGCTGAACCGGTCGGTGTCCACGTCGACGCCCCTGCGGGCGGCTATCTCGGCGGCCAGGCGGCGCTCGGTGTCGGCGCCCCGCGCCACCGACAGGCCCACCAGGTGCGGGTGCCCGTCGAGAAGGCGGCGCAGTTTGAGGAATCTGGCGGTGTCCTCCGGGGTTGAGTCCTGCATGTCGCTGAGCACCGCCCGCAACGCGTGCATCAGCGAGGTGAACGCGGGCTCGTCGGCCGGCCGGGCCCGCAGGGTGTCGAGCATGATCTCCTCGCCCTGGTCGTGGAACCACAGCGCGAGATGGTCCTTGCCGGCGAAGTAACGGAAGAAGGTGCGCGGGGAGATCTCGACCGACCCCGCGATCTGCTCCACGGTGGTCGAGTCGTACCCTTGTTCGAGGAACAGGTCGAGCGCGGCGTCGAGGATCGCCAGCCGCGTCTTCTCCTTCTTGCGTTCCCGAAGCCCCACAGACGTCACTCCCTCGAAACCTGCCTGTCACAGTATGTCAGAAGTCACAGTCTGACTTTTATAAGCGTTTGTCATTCTGTCACTGACTGCCATAGATTACCGGCGACTTACGTGAGCTATGCCCCGGTGTGGGGCGAGGTGTTTTGAGGGGGACTACGTGGCTAACGTGAAGACGGCCGACGCGCCGTCGCCGCAGGGACCAGGCCAACCGGCGTCCGGGGGCAATCCGTGGCTGGTGCTGCTGGCGGTCAGCCTCGGCGTCATCATGGTGATGCTCGACGGCACCGTGGTCGGCATCGCCAACCCGGTGATCCAGAAGGACCTGGGGGCGTCGCTGGCCGACCTGCAGTGGGTGACCAGCGGCTACCTGCTGGCGTTGGCGGTGTTCCTCATCACCGCCGGCAAGCTGGGCGACCTGTTCGGGCACAAGCGGGTGTTCCTGATCGGCGTCGGGGGCTTCGCGGTGTCGTCGGTGGGCATCGGGCTCAGCCAGCAACTGGCCGACGTGATCCCGGGCGTGTCGCCGGTGGGCGCCCTGATCGGGCTGCGCGTGCTGCAGGGCCTGTTCGGCGCGCTGCTCCAGCCGGCCGCCCTGGCGCTGCTGCGTGGCGCGTTCCCCGGTGAGAAGCTCAACCAGGCGATGGGCGCGTGGGGTGCCATCATCGGCCTGTCCAGCGCCGCGGGCCCGATCGTGGGCGGCGTGCTCGTCGAGAAGGTGAACTGGCAGTCCGTCTTCTTCATCAACGCCCCGGTCGGCATCGTGGCCCTGCTGATGGGTGTGTTCCTCATCAAGGAGAACCGCGCGAAGACGCTGGCCAAGATCGACTGGCCCGGTGTGGTGCTCCTGTCGGGTGCGATGTTCGCCCTGGTCTGGTCGATCATCAAGGCCCCCGAGTGGGGCTGGGGCGACACCAAGACGGTCGGCTTCCTGGCCGGCTTCGCCGTGCTGATCGCCGGGTTCATCTTCTGGCAGTCCAAGGCCAGGCAGCCGCTGGTGCCGCTGTCGCTGTTCAGGAACGTGTCGATCTCCATCGGCACCGTGCTGATGATGATGGTCGCGTTCGCGATGTTCGGCGCGATGTTCTTCCTCGGCTTCTTCTTCCAGGGCGTCCACGGACTGAGCCCGCTCGAGGCCGGTCTGCGCATGCTGCCGATGAGCGCCGGCATGATCGTGGCCTCGCCGTTGGCCGGCATGCTGATCGGCAAACTCGGCCCCAAGATCACGATGGCGATCGGCCTGGTGATCACGGCGGCCGCGATGTTCCTCATGTCGCAGCTCAGCATCGACGCCTCGTTCCTGGAGAGCGCCATCCCGTTCGTGCTGCTCGCCTTCGGCCTCTCGCCGGTGTTCGTCGGCGCCACGGAGATCATCGTGGGCAACGCGCCCATCGAGCTCAGCGGCGTCGCCGGTGGCCTGCAGCAGTCGGCGATGCAGGTCGGCGGCGCGCTCGGCACCGCGATCCTCGGCGCCATCATGGCCGCCGAGATCTCCAGCAAGCTGCCCGGCTACCTCGGCCCTGCGGCCGAGGGCATCCCGGCCGCGCAGATGTCGCTGCTGGAGAAGGCCGCCGCGTTCGGCGGGCTGCCCGCCGACACGCCCCAGCAGCTCAAGGCGATGGTCGGCCCGGCCGTGAACAGCGCGTTCATGGACGGCATGCACCTGGCGTTCCTGGTGAGCACCGGCATCGCGCTGCTCACCGCCGCGCTGACGCTGTTCGTCAAGGCCGGCCGCAAGACGGAGGGCGCTCCCGTCCACGCCGGCTGACCTGCGTTCCCGCCGTGCGGCCCTCGTCCCCTGTGGGCGAGGGCCGCACGGCTGTCCAGGCCGCATTTCCAGCGTGCGGCGCCGGTCGGCCCGCCACGCCGACCGGCGGGCCTACGCATCGCGGTAGGCGTCCTTCACCACGAGGAGCCGCTCGACTCGGAACCTGCCCGGCTCGGCGGTGTACACCCGCAGGCCGCGGTCGGCCCAGAACGCCTGGTCGGGAACCCTGTCCGCGCCGTCGGGCACGAACTTGAGCACCTCCTCGACCGCGGCGCGCGCCATCGCCAGCGCCCGCGCGCCCTCCTCCGGGTCGGGCGGCACGCTGCTCGCCCACTGATCGGCGACCCACAGCCACTCGCCGGCGTCGATGAGCTGGGACGGCTCCGGCCCGCCGAACGTGGGCCAGCCCTTCGGGGCCGTCTCGCGCTCAGGCAGGCCGAACACATACTCCCGCCCGGCGCCGCAGTCGGCGCAGGTGCCCGCGTAGGCGACGGCGAGCTGCTCCGCGACCCCGACGACGCCACTCTCCCAGGGAGTCTCCACCGAGCCGCACGCGCACGGGGTGAGATCCAGGTACAGCAGGGCCTCGTCCCGGGTACGCGCCACTGGCAAAGTCATAGGGACCAAAACTACTAGGGTGACGCCATGCACGTCGCGACCTCGTTCGAGCAGGAACTCGGCTCGGCACACGCCCGCGGCGACCTGGCCACCTGCTTGGCCCTGCTGCGCACCGCCGCCCTCGCCTGCCCGATCAGCGACGAGGCCGCGGCGGGTGAGACGCCGGTGGCCTGGCCCACGTTCAGCGACGCCGAGCGCACGTGGCTGGTCGCCTTCACCTCACCGGAGGCGATGGGCGAGGTGGCCCGACACTTCCGGGCCGTGACCCTGCCGGAGCTGGCGGCCGGCTGGCCGGACCCCCGCTGGGGGCTGGCCGTCAATCCGGGCCGGCCGGTCTGCTTCTACCTGGAGCCGGGGACGGTGGCGCGGCTCGCCGTGCCGACACTGCTGGAGGACGTGGTGTTGGAGCCGGACTCCGGGATCCCGATCATGCAGAAGCTGCTCCGCCCGTACGACATCCTGGAGCTGCTGAGCACGGCTGAGCCGCGGGTGTCCGGCTACTGCCACCACGCGCTGGACGTGGCGCACCTCACGACGCCGGCCGAGCTGGTGGAGGCGCTGGTCAGGGACGAGGCGCTGACCCGTGACGGCACCGTGAACATCCTGCGCTGGCCGGCCGTGGGGCTGTCCCTGTATCGCACGCCCTACGGCGGCACGGACGAAGAGAGCATGAAGGCCGTGGCCGGATGGGTCATCGAGGAGCCGCCGTTCGTCGGGATGGGCCTCGTGCCCAACGTGAACGAGACGATCAGGGAGTACAAGATCGACGGCATTCTGCTGCCGTACGGGGCGGAGATCGTGGAGCTGGGCACGGACGGCAGGGAGCGGCTGCGCGCGCAGTTCGACGCCGATCGCGGGAAGTGGCTGGTGGACGAGGAATCATGACGTACCGGGCGTCCTGGGCGGGAGCCGAATACGAGGCGGCTCCGCAGCTGCGGGAGGGCAGGGTGTGGATGCGGCTGCGCCGCACGTCGCCCGCCGACGGGTTCGAGCGGCTGGAGGACGACCTGTACGTCCGCGCCGTCCCCGCCACGGAGTGCGCGTGGGTGCGCCACGTCATCACCGTCTGCATGTGGCGGGGCGCGCCGTTCTGGGTGTACGCGGAGCGGGAGGACGAGCTGCTGGTCGAGTACATCGGCGCGCAGGTCACCGTGGCCAGGGAGCTGGACCTGGACCGGATCGACCGTGGCGTCCACCGGCTCTGGGTGCGCCGAGCTGAGGTCTGTGAGCTGCAGGAGGTGGCTGTGGACGTTGCTTACAGGTTATACACACGTTAAATTTGGCGCCCTTCGTGCATTGTGCTGCTTTTGGTACATTCGTCGAAGACGATCTTGGGGGAGGCGTTCGCATGGATGTCGACGCGGCCGGGCTGCAAGCCTACGCCGACGAGCTCCAGGCCAGGTTCATGCGGCTGCAGAGTGAAGCGCTGTCCCTGCACGGACGGGCCCGGGCCGTCGAGGTCACGGAGAAGTCGGCCAACGGTCTCGTCTGCGCCACCGTTGGCGCCCGCGGCGATCTGATCAGGCTCGACCTCGACCCTCGCGTGTTCCGCGATCCCGACGCTCAGGGGCTGGCGGACACGATCACGGACACCATCCACCGGGCCACGGCGAAGGCCTTGGACAAGGTGGTGGAGATCTTCGAATCGGTCGTGCCGGCCGACCAGATGCGCGCTCACCTCGAAGGCGACGTCGAGACCGTGATGAAGCAACTGGCCGGCCAGATGGTCGAGGGGGACGGTCACCGGTGAGAGACGAGGAAGGCGTCCAGATCGCCGAACTGGTCTCGACCGGCATCGCGCAGTTCCACCTCATGGCCGGCGACCTGGACACCGCCTATCGATCGGACGAGGCGGAGCTACGCGGGCTGCTGGCGTCGAGGGTATGGGGCACCGGGCCGGCCGGCACCGCGTTCTTCCAGGCCCTGCAGGCGTTAGGCGGCCCGGAGCGGTGGCTCGACGACACCGACGCACTCGTGCGCGACATCAACAAGACGCCGACCAAGTTACGCAGAGCCGTCGGCAACTCACTGAGCACCGACGACGCGGTGGCGGAGTACCTTGCCCGCGCACTCGGCCCCGCCTGACGGGAACGGCGGCAGATGGCGGCCGGAAAGCCGGTAAATCCCAACTACGTTCCCGGCAAGGGCACGTCGACCAGGCGGGTTCCCACCACCGAGGTCCGGCCTGCCTGGGAGACTTCGGCGTTTCCCGACTGGGTGAACTACACGTTCATCCCGCTGTTCACGGCGGGCGAGCCGTGGCCCTTCGACACCAAGACGGTGGAGCTGGGCCGGACGGCCCTGCTGTTCGATTCCGTGGTGGCCAACATGGGCGGGGCGGTGGAGAAGACGGGCTCCGCCGTCGGCACCATCGACGCCGGCTACACCTCTCCTGCCAAACCACCCGCGTTCACGCGCATTCGCCAGCAGTTCGACGACGAGACCGGCGTTGTCGCCAAGGCGAACCAGGCCGCGCAGTTCGCCGAGCGCTTCGGCTACTTCGCGCTGGAGACCGACCTCACCAAACGATCGATCAACATCGCCTTCTGGGTGTCGGTCACCGCGGCCGCGCTCGGGCTCGTGGCGGTCAGCAGTCCCTTCGCGTCGCTGGTCGTGCGCCTCGCCGCGCAGATGGGCAGCGTCCGGGCCAACATGCTGATGCGCCGACTGCTGCTCGCCGCCAGTCGCATGGGACCGGTCGCGGCCGGCGGCAGGGGGACCGTGCTGGCGGCCAACGCGGGCAGCCGGTACCTCCACTGGGAGATCGCGACGGAACTGCCCGAAGAGATCCTGGAAGAGCTGGCCAGTGAGAAGGCCCAGTACGACCAGATCAAAGCGGGCCTGAGGGACAAGTGGGACTGGCAGCGGACCAAGGCCATCCTCGTCGGCACCGTCATCGGCACCGCGGGCGGCGTCTGGCTCGGCCGCCACATGAGCAGATTCATCGACGACCTGCCGGGCATCCGCGCGCTGAACCGGATGGCGGGCGACCGCACCGGGGTGCTGGCCGCGTTCCAGCGTTATCCGGGGCGGATGCTGGCCACCGGCCTGCCCAACATGTTCGCCTCCCCTCTCGCCAGCGTCGTGGCCAACAAGGTGGTGTACGGCGAGTGGGGGGATTTCACCCTGCAGTCGATGGTAGGCGGATTCGCCGCGGGCGCCGCCAGGACGAACACGCTCAGCCCGTTCAGCATGCAGGCGATGGGCGGGGCGGTGCGCCCGATCAACACCCTGTCCAGCTACGCCGCCAGCGTGGGGACGCATCTCGCGGGCGCCGGGACAACCACGGCCACCACCGCGGGCGGCCCCGACGGGTTCGGCCCGGCCACGTCCGGCGACCGGCCCTCGCCGGACGGGCCCCGGCCGACCGGCCCGGACTCCGCGTCCGCGCAGCAGCCCGCGCCGCAGCCGGTCGTCCCGCACCAGCGGGCGACTTCCGACCTTTCGGACCCGGCCGTGACGAACACCCGCGGCGGCGCCGACCCGAACCAGCAGCGGCCCCCCACCGGTGACCAGCAGCGCACACCCGCCGCCGACCAGCAGGGGCCGCACCGGCAGGCCGCGCCTGGCCAGCCGTCCGTCGCGGCGCAGGCGGAGCGGAACGGCCCGGCGCCGGCATCGCACGCGTCGCCGGCCCCCGCCATCCCCTCCGCGCAGCAGTCGAGCGCTCCGGACCAACGGGCCACCGATCAGCGGAACCCGGATCAGGCGCAGGCTCACGGACCCGCGAACGCGCAGGACCAGCGCCAGGCACCGCCCCCAGCACAAGCGCACGCCACGCAGCCGCACACCCAGGCCCAACCTCAGAGCCAGGCGCAGACCGCCCGGCCGCAGACCGCCCAGCCGCAGACGCCATCGCAGTCCGCCCAGCCGCAGAACATGCAGGTCCAGGGCCAGACCGCCCCAGGGGCGGACACCGTCACCACCCCCGCAGCCGTGCAGAACGCCCAGGCCGCGCAGGACGCCCGTGCGGCGGCCGCCACCGTCACGGCGGCCGCGGACTCCACGACGCTCACCGGCCCGCCCGCGCAGGCCACTTCCGTCGGTCTCACCGCGACCGACCCGGCCGGCACCCGGATCAGGGCCGGATCCGGACGGCGTTCCGACTACGTCCTGGCGACTGCCAGGCCGGTGCGCCGGTCGCGGGAGGGGCGGTCGAGATTCGTGGTGAAGCGGCGGCCCGCCGGCACGCCGAGGATGACCGTGGGCGAGGTACGCGCCCAGTTCCTCACCAACGCGGACCCCTCCGACATCGCCGGCGTAATCGGATGGACGTGGAACGCCGACGACGCCGCCCTCGTCGTCCACCACACCGTCCTCGGCGACGTCCACTTCCGTGTCCAGCGCCCCGGGCGCCTCATGCTGCGCCGCCACGGCCCGCGCCTGTTCCGGCCGCTGGCGCGCACCAAGGTCCGCGCCGGCACCGTCGAACGGCCCCACCTCCTGCGCCCCAACAAGAACGTGGCCACCGACCAGCTCGCCCGCGTCGTCGTCCACGAAATCTCCGACGCCCTGCAGATCCAGGAGGCGCGCGGGAACGGCGTCCACACCCAACGCCGCCTGCCCGTCCACCGCCAAGGCGGTCACGACTACTGCGCGCAGTCCCGCCACAGCGAGTACAACCTCCTCACCCGTCAGCTCGCCGCGGCCACCGACCCCGCGCGGCGCGCCGAGATCAGGCACGAGATCGACCTGCTGCTGGCCGAGCTCCGAGAGCAGGGCCATCCCCTGCCTCCGCATCGTGGTCGGGAGATCATCGACCGGCCGTTCGGGGAGGAGCCCGCCGCCGGAGATCAGGCCGCTCTCACGGTGGCGGAGGTGCGCGCGGCCTTCGACACCGAGGTGTCGCCGACGGACTTCGGCCCCACCGCCCTGGCGTGGAGCTGGGTCGGTGACTCCACCCTCCGCATCGGCGGCCAGCACTTCATCGTCGAGGCCGAACCCGCAGGCGACCAGCCACACAGCCGCACGCTGCTGCGCTCCGGCACCCTCGATAACCCCCACCGGATCCGGCTGGCCCCCCAGCGCGGCACCGAGCAGGCGGCCAGGACAGTGCTGCGCCTGGTCTCCAGCGCCTTCCAGGCCCAGACGGCGCCCCGCACCGCCCTGGCCGCGCTGACGGGTCACCCGGACGGCCGCGACGCCTCCCACAACGCCCGCCAGAACGACTACCGCCACCTGTCGCGCAAGTTCCGCTCGGCGAAGACCGAGGAGGAACGAGCCGCCCTGCGGGCCAAGCTCGACGACATCCTGGCCAGCTTCGCCGAAGGCGTGTCCCACCAGGCCGGCGGACAGAGGCTGGAGCGGCTGCGCGCCCTGAGCGAGGAACCCCAGGCACGGCCGGCCGTCCCAGCCCCCTCCCCGGTCGAGCCGCAGCGGCCGCGCAGCACCGATCTGAACCCCGACACCCGCCCGCCGCTGCCTCCCGGCCATGACGCCAGGGCGCTGGCGGCGCTGAAGAACGAATTCGCCTACGCCATCGACCCTCGGGACGCGCTCCGGGCGTCGCAGTGGGCCGAACTGCGCACGCGGGTCAACGGAGTGACGGTCAAGGAGCGGAGCTCGTGGTACAGGTACAGGTCGCGCCTCGAGGTACGGTCGCTGCACGTGAGGGACGAGGCCGGGGTGACACACCCCATCACCGAGTTCACCCTGCTGGTCCGGTTCGCCGCCCACCCCGGGCTCAGCAGGGAGGGGCTGCTGCAGCAGCAGTCCGACGCGCTGGACGCGGTGGACCTCTACTACAACCACCAGCACAGGCTCCGCGACGGTTCCCAGCTGCACGTCCGGCTGGAGTTCGTGGAAGCCGTCGGTGACGAGCCCGCGGTCACCTTCTACCCCGACATGCCCGGCCGTCCCAACTCGGAGAGCCTCTACGCGGGATGGGGCATCGCCCTCTACGCGCACGAGCTGGGTCACCACCTGGGCTACGACGACGAGTACGTGGAAGCGGCGAAGTGGGGGCACCGGACGCTCGCCGACCAGGAGGTGACCCGGGATCCGTCCCTCATGGGCACGGAAAGGCTCGTGTGGATCCGCGGCACCGTCCTCGACCTCAAGGGGAACCCGTTCCCCGCACCTGTCGGCCCGCGCCGCCGTCACCTCATGATGCTGTCCGACATGGCCGAGAATGAGGAGGTCACCGTCCGCCGGCGCCCCGGCGAGCGCGGCCTCATGGTGCGGACGACGTGGCAACGTCGCCGCCTGCCGGTCGTCACGGGCGCGGCAGTACCTGGCGTGCCGTTCGCCGACGCTTACTGGAGCTCGCCCACGGCGGCCAATACGCGCCTGCCCGACCACGTGCGCGTCCTCCTGGAAAGGTTCCCCGCTCATGGGCGGGTGTTCTTCGACCACGTGCTGCGCCTGGACCGCATGGGGGCGGCGTACAGGGAGGCCGACCTCTCCGACCTGGCCCGGTACCACCTGGACTACACCGACGCGCTGATCTCCATGGCGACCGTCATGTACGCCACGACGCCGGAGTTTCCGTTCCGGGGGTCCGACCTACGACGGATACGTGGCCTGGTCGAGTTCGTCGTCAGCCGGGAAGGTTCGGCGCCCCGCACGTACGACATCATCCGGCAGGTGGCGCGGGCCATGGGCGGCGGTCACCGGCTCACCGTGTGGGACCTGGACGGGCTCGCACGGTTCGTCGAGTGGTACCAGGCCACGGGCGGCCGGCGCTTCCCCGGCGAGCAGGGGGCGCAGGCTCTGCGCCGCGCGGCGAGCGAGGTGTTCGGGGACGTCGAGGGCGCCAAGGCGGTGGTCAAGGTCGCGCAACTGTTCGCGAGCGCCGCGACGAACTCCGAGCAGGTGGCTCTCGGGCCTGTGGGCGAACACTTCGCGGTGGTCGCGGCCACGATCGGTGAGGTGCTCTCGTCGAGGGCACCCGGGCAGGAGATCACCGGCGGGGACTTGGCCGGACTGGTGGAGGACGCGCTCCGGGCTGCGAACCCCACCAGTGCCGACTCCGTGCAGACCCGCGCCGCCGGCCGGCCCGGCCTCGACCCGGGCGCCACCGCCCACGCCTCCGAGACCCCGATCGACCCGCTCACCGGGACGCCTGGGCGCGGCGACGCGCGGCGCACCGGACGCGCCGGGCCGTCGGACGGTGCGGTGATGTTCCACAGCCCTCCCGACGCGCCCAACCCGCGCGGGTGGGAGTCGGGCGACGCGGCGTTGCAGCGGGGCCGGCAGATCGCCGCCGAGATGGGCTGGAGCGGGCTGCCGGACCAGCGGCTGCGGCAGCTCGGCGAGGTCGAAGCCCTGTACGGAGACTCCCGCGAAAGCTTCCGGGCGAGACAGGCCGCCGAGTCCCGGCTGGGCGGCCGGCGCGGCCTGTACGAGACCGCGCTGCGGGCGCTGAACGGCTGGAACACGGGAGTCAGGGAAGCTCTCTCCGAGCGAGACCATGATCGGCTCACCGACGCGCTGGTGCATTATGCCGAGTTGATGGATGTGCACCTCATCGAGGGGCAGAGGCTGGCCCGCGAAGCGGGGATGAGGGGCCTGTCCGTGCGGGAACTGCAGGCGATCGGCCTGCTGGGTCTGTCGTTCGGAATGCGAGCGGACGGGGTGGCCGACCCGGAGATGCGCGGGCTGGTGCACGAGCGGAAGCTGCGGCCGACGCTCGAAGCGTTCCTCGATCTGGAACGCAAGGGCGCGTACGCCGCCATGAACCTGGTGTACGACTCCGCGGACCGGCTCAGGCAGTACATGGACCTGACCGGAGACGATCGCCATCGGTGGGTGGGCGAGGCCGTGAGCCGCCTCGCCCTCTACCCGAGGGGGACCTGGCTCGACCTGGGCCGGCTGGCGGAGATCGGCGGGCCGGAGCTGTTCGGCGGCCGGCTCACTCCCGAAGGGACCACCCCGCTGTCCGCTCTGGCCACCACCAGAGAGCTCAAGCGGCTGGCCGACCTGTACCTCGCCGCGGTGCGGGACGGCTTCCGGCCCGTCCTCGACGCGGCCACCCCGGACCAGCTCGCCGCCGCCCTGGAGCAGGCGTCATCGCGCGGTACGGGGAAGGCGGCCGAGCAGGACGTCCAGATGCCTGTGGGCCGGGAGGACGCGACCATGGCCCGAGGCCGGAAGATCGCCGCCCGGTTGAACTGGCCGGCGCTGCCGGACGACGAGGCGCGTTGGCTGGGCGAGATGGCGGAGATCTTCCACACGACCGGCACGGCCGTGAGTGCGGAGGGCCATGGCGCGAGGAGAGCCTGGCAGCGGGCCACGTTCAAGCTCGGCGGTGAGCGGGGGTTCTACAACACCGCGCTGCGCGCGTTGCGCCAGGACGACAGCTGGGTGCGGGAGTCGCTGGACGGAAGGGATCCCGAGGCGCTGGCCGACGCGCTGGTGGAGTACGCCGAAGAGATCGGGCTGCACCTGAACACCGGGCGGCGTCTGGCCGCCCGCGCGGGGATCCACGGCTTGACCGAGCAGGAACTGCGGGCCATCGGCCGATTGGACATGTGGGTCGGGTTCGGTCAAGAGGGCGCCGCCGAACGCGCCATGGACGAGCTGGTCCGGGACCGGGGTCTCAGGGCGACGCTTGAGGCCTACCTGGACCTGGAGCGCAAGGGCTGGTACACCTCGGTCGATCGGATCGACGAGGCGGGGCTGCGCCTCAGGGAGTACATGGATCGCACCGGGGACGCTCGCCGCCTGTGGCTCGGCCGTGAGGTGAGCCGCGCCGACTCCTTCCCGGAGGACAGCGCGGCGTACCTCGGCCGGCTGGCCGAGGTCGCCGGGGCGGAACTGCTCGGCGGGCGGCTCGCCCCCACCAAGGCGACGCCGCTGTCCACCCTGGCCGCCGCCGAGGGACGCCTGCAGCTCATCCACCTGTACCTCGCCGCGGTGCGGGACGGCTTCCGGCCCGTCCTCGACGCGGCCACCCCCGACCAGCTCGCCGCCGCCCTGGAACAGGCCACGAGGCGCCAGGAGGCACCCGGCACCGCCGGCCCGGAGGAGACGCCCGGCGAGCGGGTGCCGCAGGACGGGCCGTCACTCCAGACCGGCCCGGCGCGGACCGGCACCCGGAGTGCGACCGCATACGACATCGAACGGCTGCTGACCGGGGGCTACCGCGTCACGGGCTGGCTGGTCCGCGAGCTGTCGCTTGCCCACGAGCTCATCGAGCCGTTGCTCTGGGAGGCGCACGAGCGGGGACAGCTCGTCTGGGAACCCGAGCCGGGCCGGCCCGGAACATTCACCAAGGAAGTCGCGCGTGACCTGCTGAAGGGTGTCATTTCGCAGGAGCCGGACCGCTGGCTGGGCGAGGCCCTCGCCCTCGGGCTGAACCTTCCCGGTCTCGACCCGGACGAGGCCATCGCGCTGGCGTGGGTGCAGCGGGCGTACGGCGCCGACATCCAGGCCATGGAGGACCTGTCCCGGCGCCTGTTCGACCTCGCCGACGAGGCGGGCCTGAGCTATCCTCCGAACGTCCCGCGTCAGGTGCTCGACGCGATCGCCCGAGGGAATGAACAAGGGCTCATCCCGCTCCGCCCGTCCCGGGCGCAGCTCGAACTGGGCCTGCGTCTCCTCGCCGAGGCCGCCGGAAACACCGGCGACGTCCAGAACACCGAGAGCACCGAACGCGCCGAGGACACCGGGGGCATTCAGAACACGGAAGGCACGCAGACCGCCGAAGGCGAGGAGAGCGCCGCCGCGGTGAGCGAGCCGGTCACCTCCGAGGCCGGCCACACGCGGGTGGACGAGCGGTTCGCGAGCACCGGCCCGGCGACCCGGCAGGACGTGCGCGAGTGGCTGCCCATCACCGAGTACGACCAGCTCGTGCGGGAGCTGCAGGACCTTCAGGCCGCGGACCCGGAGCTGATCCGGCGCCACGCACCCGGCTTCGGCACCCGGCCCGAGGGCGTCGTCATGCTGCGTGCCTTCACCGCCGGACACGACGCGGAGATCAACGCGGCTGTCAGCCAGGGGCTCCGCCCCGGCCGGGACCCGATCGCGGGCTCGGTGGCGGAGATGTGGGCCGCGTGGCGGGAGCTGCCGCACCTCGCCGGCCCGGTCTCCTACTGGCTGGACCTGACGCCGCGGGAGCTCGCCGAGCGGATCGCGGAGCCGGAGGCGGTGCTGTCCGAGTTCACGCTCGTGACCGCCGAGACGGAGCCCCCCGCGACGAGCGTGCCCGAGGGCAAGGTGCGCGTCCGGTTCGACTTCGACGTGGCGGGCGCGCGGGAGCTTGGGCCCATCACGCGGCAGGCGGGCCTCCGCCAGGTGCTGGCCGCGCCGGGGACCAGGCTTCGCGTCACCTACGTCGCGGCGGAGCGGCGGGTCGTCCTGTCCGACGGCCCCGCCACGCCCCCGACCAACCCCCCGGCCGCGCCACCGACTGCACCGTGGACGGCGCCACAGCAGCCGGACACACGTCCGGCGGTGCGGGGCGAGGCGTCAGGCGACGACCGGCCCGTCCTCCTCTCCTTCCCCCGTGCCTCGGATTCGTGGACAAGGGAGGACATGTGGAAGGAAGCCGACGGCTGGGTGGCCTCGACGGAACGAGAAGGGGAGAGGCTCCGCCTCTACCGCCGGCTGACCGGCGCCATCTTCGACATGCACGTCGCCGACGGCGTCCTGCACGTGCTCCGGAGCGATGGGTGGTCTCGGGTCGAGCAGGCCGACGGCCCGCGGCTGCGTAAGGTCGAGCAGGCGGACCTCACCGCGGAGATGGCCGCCAGGGCGCAACCGCGGTCCGGGACGTACGGATACGCCGGGAGCCTGGACGGCTTCTACGCGACGGTGTACGCGGAGCCGGGCCGGCGCAGCCTGCGCCATGGCGGCGCCGACGTCATCGCCACCCTCTCCGCGGGACACCTCATCAGCCTCCACGTCGGGGTGGGCGATGAGCAGCTGAGGACGCTGCTGACGCCCGCCACCGCCCTGGGCACGCTCACCCACCCGGCGACCGGGCTCAAGGGCATCAGGGTCGTCAACGGCTGGATGGAGTTCACGGTGCTGGAGGACGGGTCCGTCGTGGACGCCGAAGTCCGGCCCGTGGACTTCACTCCGGAGCTCGTCGGGCTGCAGCGGACGGAGGTCGTCAGCGAGCCGACCGGGTTCACGGTCGGGGGGGTCAACGACAACGGGACCATCGCGGGGCTCGACCGGTTCGGCGACATGGGGAGGGCCGGGATCGAGCAGCGGCTGCGCGAGGCCGGTCTGCTCGGCCGTACCGAGGACGTGCGCGACGTGCTGGTCAGGGACAACACACTGGTGCTGGGAGCGGGGCTGACGCACCATGACCTGGCTCAGCCTCTCCGCCTCGCCGCCTACGTGCTGCGGTACGTCGACCAGGCCCGGATCCGGTTCGGCGGCCATGAGTACGACCTGCGGGCGGTGCGCCGCTCCGGCCCGGCCGGCAACCCCTTCGGCCCTGTCACGCCGGACGCCTCCATCGAGGTGGTCAACGTGACGACCGGGGAAAAGCTGACCTTCGACACGGTGATCGCCGAGACGGCAGGGTCGCACGGCTTCTACGGGGGAAGGAGGTCCCCGGCCCGCGTCTCGCCCGAACAGATCATCCGCGTGTTCGCGCACCTGGACGACCCCCTGCCGGACGGCCATCTGGGCCAGCTCACCAGCTACGCCGACAAGGACCTCGAGCGTCCCTCCGGCGAGGTCGTCGTCGCCGCGACGCACACGCCGCCCGGCACCCGCGCGCCGGAGCTCCCCGTCCTGCCTGAGCCGATCGCGGTCCTGCCCGCGGGACTGCGGCCCCTGGGCGGCAGGTTCGCGGGAAGCGACAACGTGGTGGTCGAGTTCGGCGATGACGGGATGCGCCTGTTCACCCGGCTGGGCCTGCGTGACGAGATCGCCGGCATCGGCGTCGACCGCCGGTCCGCCGACGAGGCCGACATCGTCGTGGAGTATCACACCAGGCCGGCGACGCGGAAGCGGTGGTCCGTCGGCACGCGGGGCACGGCGGAGATCGTCTGGTCCGAGCGGGACATGAGGCTCGTCCGTCCCAGCGAGCGAAAGCTGCGCGCACTCGGTTTCGAGCTACTGATCGACGACGGCCGGCTGCGGATCATGCGGTTCACGCACGGCACCACGACGGTCCTCGCCGTACTCGACGGCCGGCGTCTGACCGGGCTGTACTCCAGCGTCTCCTTCACCCCGTCGCAGCAGCGACTCTTCGACGCGGCGACGATCCGGTCGGACGCCGAGAACGCGCTCGGGCTGGACGTCAACGGACTCGCCTTCGACCTCAAGGTGCAGGCCGACAGCAGCAGACCCGGCGCGCCGTTCGAGAACCGTCTGATCAACTCCCAGTGGTCGTCGTCCAGCGGCAGCGTCTACCTCGACCTGCCGCCGGCCTCGTCCGGCGAGTCCGGTCACGCGGTGTCCGACGAAGCCGCGGAGATCGCGCAGTCGGTCCGCCAGGTGACCGCCTCGCCCGCTCACCTGCCCGGGTTCGGGCAGCTGGGAGCCACCCCCTTCTGGCGGGGCGGGCCGTTCGTGGTCCTTCAGCGGCCGGACTCCGGCGTCGTCCTGTACCGGCAGGTCACCGACGCCACCGCCCGGCCGGAAGACCTCCGGGAGGTCCACGACGACGGCGCGGGCCTGCGCATCAGAGCCGGTGCCGACGCCACCACCCTGGCGATCGCGGTCGACGGGCAGGCCGAGATCCTGTACCGGACGGCCACCCCGAGGGTCGCGCGCCTGCTCGGCGGCTCCGCCGAAGGGGTGCGGATGGCCGACACCTGGCTGGAGTGGACGATCCATCCGGCGGATTCCCACGTCCGCAACCTGGTCGTGCACGCCGACCCCGCCACGATCCACGCCGCGCTGGATGCCGCGTCGACTGGCCGGCTCGGCGACGTGCGCACGTTGGAAGGGCAGCTCCCGTACCAGCTCACGCAGGGCTGGCGGAGCGACGTCCCCGGGGTGCTCCGGCACGACGACCACCTCGTGCAGGTGGAGGGTGTGACGCATGCCCAGCTCGCGATGCCGCTGCGTCTGATCAGGTTCCTGGACGACGAGCTGCCGGGCTTCGACCGCGTCACCATCGGCGGGCAGGAGTACGAGGTGCGGCGCGAGATGCCGCTGTTTCCCGCGCGCTCCCCGTTCGGCGACCTGCTGGACTACAGCCCCGACTACGTGGTCGTGCACAAGGCATCCAGGGCGGAGCTGCGCTTCCCCGGCCGGGCCGGTGAGCTGATCGCCGCGCACGGCTTCTACGGCGACAACACCTACATGCCGCGCGTGGACCCGCAGGACATCAAGGTCATGTTCTCGTCGGTCCTGTCTTCGGACGCGGGCATCTCCGGGCTCCTGCCCGGCACGACCACGGCCGCCGTGCCGCGCCTGCCCGGCGGAGGCGGCCGGCTCGGCGCCAGCCCGTACTGGAGAGGCGTCTCGCGGCTGGTCAAGCGCACCGGCGTCGGCGACCCCGTCCTCTACCTGAAGAGGGAGATCCAGCTCTTCCACTACAGCGTCCGGATCGTGGACGTGGACGCCACCGCCGAGGGCGGGCCGGCGCTGCTGGCCGGCTCGCGAACGGACGACATGTACGCGTTCCCCATGGGCGACGTGCGGCTGCCCGGAGAACAGCGAGGCTCCCGGAGGTACCCGTACGGGCGCTGGGATCAATCCCTGCGGGAGCAGTTGGAGGAGTCGGGCTTCCACCCGATCCACGACGAGGACGGCCTGCGCATCCTGCGGTACGCCTGGCCCGACGGCGAGATGCTGGCCGTCTTCGTCGGCGACGAGCTCGACGGCTTCTTCAGCCGCGAACAGGACCACGAGACCGAGGGGGACGACACCGTCGGCCGGGCCGCCGAGGCCGACGGCACCCTGAACCGGATCGATCAGCTAATCAATGTTTCCTGGGGGGACGAGGCCTGACCCGAGTGGGCTCGCCGCCGGCCGTGTCCGATGAGAAGCCTCTGGTCGAGCCACGACTCGGTGCGGGCAATAGACTCGGTGGGGTGAGTACGAAGATCCTCCCCGAGCAGGAGACCACGCCTCGGACATCGCACGGCGACGGCGACCACGAGCGGTTCTCGCACTACGCCGACAAGCACAAGATCACCGAGAGTATGGTGACCGGCACGCCGATCCGTGCCCTGTGCGGCAAGGTCTGGGTGCCCAGCCGCGATCCGAAGAAGTATCCGGTCTGCCCCGACTGCAAGGAAATCTACGCGGGGCTGCCGAAGGGCGGCGGCGACGGGGACAAGCCCAAGCCGTGAGTGTTGCTCCCGGGTGATCCCCGCCAGGAGCGTTACGGTCTGTAGTCAGAATCGCTCAGACCGTCACGGGGGATCCGCATGGCCCGGCGCGTCACCGCCGTCTCGTTGGCATGCCTGCTCGCGGCCGGGCTCATACCGCCGCTCCCGCCCGACGCCGCCGCGGCGGCCACCGGCTGCGCGTCACCGTCCCGGCCCGCGCGCCCCGGCCCGGCCACGCCCGAGGCCGGGGGGCACGCCCACCACGACGCCCTCCGGCTCGGGCCGGAGCCGCGCACGCCCTACCCGGCCGACGTGGGCCGGGTCCTGGCCGAGCTGGACAAGCGCCTGCAGGGCCGCGAGCCGCCCGCCCGCGTCACCGTGCCCATCTGGGTGCACATCCTCACCGACGGCGTCAGCGGCGCCTCGACGGCGAGCGTGAACGCCCAGCTCGACACCCTGCGGGCCGCCTACGGCGGGCGCCTCGGCGGCGCCGCCACCGGGGTCGGCTTCCGCCTCGACGGCGCCCAGATCGTCCGCCACGCCGGCTGGTTCACCGACCCGATGGCCCACGAGGAGGCCATGAAGACCACGCTGCGCAAGGGTGGCCCCGAGACGCTCAACCTCTACCTCGCCCAGCTCGACGGTCAGGTGCTCGGCTTCTCCACCTACCCCTACTGGTACCGCGACAGCCCCCGGCTCGACGGCGTCGTCATCGACTGGCGCACCCTGCCGGGTGGCACGCTCGCCAACTACAACCGCGGCTACACCGGCGTCCACGAGATCGGCCACTGGCTCGGCCTGTTCCACACCTTCGAGAACGGCTGCCAGAGCCCCGGCGACGGCATCGCCGACACCTCGCCGGCCGCCCGCCCCGCCAAGGGCTGTCCCGGCGGCGCCAAGGACACCTGCCCGCAGTCGGGTCGCGACCCGGTGCACAACTTCATGGACTACGCCCATGACCGCTGCATGTCGGAGTTCACCCGCGGCCAGGGCGAACGCATGCGCGAGATGTGGGTCGTCTACCGCGACCGCGAGCCGGACGCCGCGGCTTCGAGCTGACGCCTCGGCCACGAGCCGGACCCCGCGGCTTCGAGCTGACGTGGGGGCGCACTCTAGGATGTCGGGGTGACAGCACCGAAGGCACTCGAGACTCCATACGAGTCCCCTGGCATCCTCGGCGCCCCCTACCGCGCGGCGACCGTCGGCATCCTGCTCGTCATCACCTTGATCGCCTTCGAGGGCATGTCCGTCAGCGTCGTCATGCCGGTGGTCTCCGAGCAGCTCAACGCCCTGGACCTGTACGGCCTGAGCTTCTCGGCCTTCCTCATCGCCAGCCTGTTCGCCAACGTGGTGTCCGGAGTCTGGGCCGACCGGCGTGGCTACCCGATCCCGTTCCTGCTCGGCGTGGTGCTCTTCACGGCCGGCATGTGGCTGGCCGGAGCGGCGACGGGCAAGGAGTTGTTCCTGGTGGCGCGGGCCGTCCAGGGGCTCGGGGCCGGCTTCGCGATCGTGGCCATCTACGTGATGATCGCCCGGGTCTACCCGGCGGCCGTGCGGCCCAAGGTGTTCGCGGCGCTGTCGGCGGCCTGGGTGGTGCCCGCCATGGTCGGCCCGGCCGTGGCCGGGTTCGTCACCGCCAGGTGGGGCTGGCAGTGGGTGTTCTACGGCATCATCCCGCTGGTGGTCCCCGCCCTCGTCATGCTCATCCCCGCGCTGAAGCGCCGTCCCGGGGCCGAGGAGGCGACGCCGTCGAGCGGGCCGCGCTCGCGCCCGGTCGCGATGACGGTCGCCGCGGCCGCCGCCGCGGGGGGCGGCGGCGCCCTGCTGTACGCGGTGGACAAGCTGCACGTGGTTCCGGCGCCGAGCGCGGTCGCCGTGGTCGCCGGGGGCTGCCTCCTGCTGTACGGGCTGGTCCGGCTGCTCCCGCCCGGCGCCCTGCGGTTCCGCCGGGGCCTGCCCACGACCATCATGATGCGGGGGCTGTTCTCGGCCGCGTTCTTCGGCGTGAACATGTTCGTCCCGCTCGCGTTGCAGTCCGTCAAGGGCTTCGACCCCACGGCCGCCGGCATCGCGCTCACCACCGGCGCGCTCGGCTGGTCGACGGGCTCCTACCTGCAGAGCAGGCGCACCGCGGAGCCGTACCGGCGGATGAGGCTGGGCGCCGCCTGCCTCACGATCGGCATCCTGGTGGCGCTGCTGTCCGCGCTGCCCGGCGTCACCGGCTGGGTCGCGGTGCCGGGGTGGATCGTGGCCGGGTTCGGCATGGGCCTGGGCATGACCACGGTCAGCGTCACCGCGCTCAAGCAGTCGCCGGCCAACGAGCAGGGCGCCAACAGCGCGGCCCTGGCCGTGACGGACATGCTCGGCTCCGGGCTCGCGGTCGGCGTCGGCGGGGCGCTGATCAACCTCGTCGGCCACAGCCCCGCGCAGATCGCCACCGGCTTCGTCGTCATCTGCTGCCTCATGGCCGCCGTGGCGCTCGCCACCGCGCTGCTCGCCCAGCGCGTCCGCTAGCACTTCGGGCCCGCTCGGGAGGGCCGCGAGAGCGATTGCGCATCTCCCGTCACAGCCGTCACGGATCTCCGGTTGAGCGCCGCGAGGAGTGATAGGACAACGGGCAAGGAGGTGCCATGGAGGACGATCACCGTGTCTGGCCCCCGCACCCTGGCCCCAGGCACCGCCGTACTCCTCCCTACGGCACGGGCCGCGAGCCGGGCGCGCGCCGCGGCCGGCCGTACGGTCCCGCCCGCCCCGACGACACCCGGACCGGCGGGCCCGCCCCCGGCGGCCGTCCCGACTCCGGGGGGACCGGCCGGGACGGCGGTCATCCCGACGGCGACAACCCCCTCGACGGCGACGGTCGCCCTGGCCGTGATCGTTCCTCCGAGGCCGCGGGGGCCGGTGGTGCCGACACGAGCCTCGGCGGCGGCGAAGGGCCCGGCGGCGCCGCCGGTGCCGGTCGGTTCGGCGCGGCCTGGCCCGCTTCGGGCGGGGAGGACGAGCTCGACGCCCGGTGGCCCAGCACGTGGCGGGACGAGGACCCCGAGGGCGTGTGGGACGACGACGACGCGGAGGAGGAGCCGTGGAACCCGCGCGTCCGCCGCACCGCGCCACGCGACACCGACCGCGGCTTCGTCCGCGCCCTCCACCGGGTCTTCGGTCGCGGCGTCGACGGCGACACCGACGGCGGTCTCGGCAGCGGCCCCGATCGCGGCTTCGGCCAGGACATCGGCGGCGGCCCCGATCGCGGCTTCGGTCGTGACGCCGATGGCGGGCCTGAGCGCGGCTTCGGCCGCGACGCCGACGAGGGCTTCCACAGTGGCCTCGGTCGTGGGCTCGACCGGGACGAGGGCCCGAGGGCGCCGTGGCAGTCGCTGCCCCCCTCCGCCCGCCTGTACGGGGCGCCCGCCGACCCCGGCCTGACCAGGAAGGCGCGGGGACGCGGGCCGCGGCGCGCCGCCGGGGCCGTGCTGGCCGTGCTCCTGGCCGTGGCCGCGGTGGCGAGCATCGTCGTGGCCGTGCAGCGGTTCACCGCCACGCCCGCGGAGGCCGGGCGGCTGCACGACCCACGGGCCCGGGTGACGATCCCGCTGCCGGCCGGGTGGCGGGCCGAGGTGGTGCCGCCGGTCACGGGCTTCACCACGGCCGCCGTGGACGGCGCCGGAGGGCTCGTCATGGCCAGGCCGTTCGACGGCGCGACCCGCGAGGCCGTGGTGGAGGCGGCCGAACTGTACTCCCGGCTGCTGCTCAAGGGCGACCGCGTCACCGTCGTGGAGGACCGGCAGGTGCCCGGCGGGCACACCCGCGTCCTGCGCGCCGAATATCAGGACGTGGTCAACCGGCCCGCCTATCTTCGAGTGATCCTGCTCACCCGCGGCGGCGGCGCCGTACTCGTCGTCGGCCTGCTCCAACCCGACGAACCCGCACGCAGACAGGCGCTCGACGCCCTGATGTCGAGCGTGCGATAAGCCACCAGCCGCCCATAGCACGCAAGGACGACCTTGGCCAGGATCCCCGCTGCACGGCACGTCTTGTCGGTGCCCCCGATTACCCTAGGGTCACTGTGAGAGAGCGAAGCACACGAACCCCAGAGGTGATGCGGTGAGCACGTTCGCCGCATCCCACCTGTCGCCCTCCTATCCCGACCGCGCCGCGTGGGGCACCGCCCCCAAGTTGCGGGCGTGGCAGCAGGAGGCGTTCGACCTCTATTCCAGGCACGAGCCCCGTGACTTCCTCACCGTGGCGACCCCGGGCGCGGGCAAGACGACCTACGCCCTGCGCATCGCCAGCGACCTGCTCGCCCGCGGGGTGATCCGGGCGATCACCATCGTCACCCCGACCGAGCACCTCAAGCGCCAGTGGGCCGACGCAGCCGGCCGGGTCGGCATCGGCATCGACCCCGAGTTCAAGAACAGCCAGGGCGCCACCTCCCGCGACTACACCGGCGTCGCGGTGACCTACGCCCAGGTCGCCATGCACCCGGCCCTGCACCGGGCGCGCACCGAGGCCCGCAAGACGCTGGTCATCTTCGACGAGGTCCACCACGCGGGCGACGCCAAGTCGTGGGGCGACGGCATCCGTGAGGCGTTCGAGCCGGCCAGCCGCAGGCTCCAGCTCACCGGCACGCCGTTCCGGTCCGACGACAACCCGATCCCGTTCGTCGGCTACCAGGAGGACGCCGAGGGCTTCAAGCGCAGCGTCGCCGACTACTCCTACGGCTACGGACCTGCGCTCGACGACGGCGTGGTCCGGCCAGTGATCTTCCTCGCCTACTCCGGCGAGATGAAGTGGCGCACCCGCGCCGGCGACGAGATCGCCGCCACCCTCGGCACCCCGCTCACCAAGGACCAGCTCTCCCAGGCATGGCGCGCCGCGCTCGACCCCAAGGGCGACTGGATCCGCCAGGTCATGCAGGCCGCCGACCGCCGCCTCACCGAGGTGCGGCGCGGCGTGCCCGACGCCGGCGGCCTGGTCATCGCGACCGACCACGAGGCGGCCCGCGCCTACGCCCGCCACCTGCGCAACATCACCGGCGAGGGCGCCACGGTCGTGCTGTCCGACGACCCGGGCGCGTCCAAGAAGATCAAGGCGTTCGCCGCCTCCGAGGACCGTTGGCTGGTCGCGGTCCGCATGGTGTCGGAGGGCGTCGACATCCCACGCCTGTGCGTCGGCGTCTACGCCACCTCGACCTCCACGCCGCTGTTCTTCGCCCAGGCCGTCGGCCGGTTCGTGCGGGCGCGCAAGCGCGGCGAGACCGCCTCGGTCTTCCTGCCCTCGGTGCCGACCCTGATGGGCCTGGCCAACGAGATGGAGGTCGAGCGCGACCACGTGCTCAACCGCAGGCCGCCCGAGGACGGCCTCGACGACAGCCTCCTGGAGCAGGCCAACCGCAAGCAGGACAACCCCGACGTCCTCGGCGACGAGCTGCCGTTCGAGACCATGGAGACGACGGCCACCTTCGACCGGGTGCTGTTCGACGGCGGCGAGTTCGGCACCGGCGCCGAGGTGGGGTCGGCCGAGGAAGAAGACTTCCTCGGCCTGCCCGGCCTGCTGGAGCCCGACCAGGTGGCCACCCTGCTGCGCAAGCGGCAGTCCGATCAGCAGGCGGCCAGGCGCAAGAAGGTCGAGGAGCCCGTCGCCGAGCGGCTGGCCCCGCACGAGCAGATCGCCGAGTTGCGGCGCGAGCTCAACGGCCTCGTCGGCGCCTGGAACCACCGCACCGGGCAGCCGCACGGCGTCATCCACTCGGAGCTGCGGCGCGCGTGCGGCGGCCCGCCGATCGCGCAGGCCACCGCCGAGCAGATCCAGGAACGCATCGACAAGATCCGCCACTGGGCCACCCAGCGGCGGTGACTGTCCCGGTCGGGGCGCATTTGGTCACAAGGCTGTGACCTTTCGTTAGCCGGGCGGCCAGACCGGCAACAATCTCCTTGGCTGGATCTCGCTTCGCGGAGGGGCTGCACCCATGTCCTACGGGGCCACCGGCAAGTCGGCGCTCGTCGTGACCTCCGGTGTCTTCCACCATTGCCTGGTCCTGCGGCTGGAGGGCGAGCTCGACGTCGATGCGGTCCCGCTCCTGCGTGAGCACCTGCGCCGGGCGTGGGAGCTGCCCGCGACCCCGTTCATGATCATTGATCTGAGCGAGGTCGCGTTCTGCGACTCGGTGGGCATGAGCGAGCTGGTCAGCGTGCTCCAGCGGTGCGAGCAGCGGGGCACCCGGCTGCTGCTGGGCGGCGTGCAGGGGGTCGTCTCCCGGGTGCTGTCGATCACGGGCCTGCGCAACGCGTTCGACGTGTACGACGACTTCGACGACGCGGTCCGCTACGCCATGACCGCCTGACGGCCCGCGTCGCGGTCGCCTGCCCGCCTTCCCGGCGGGTGCGCGACGTCTCGGTCCTCAGGCGTGCGGGGCGGGCCGCCCGGGGATGCGGTGACCGGTGCGCCCGTCCACCGCGACATGGCCGCCACGACCGGGCCGCGAGCCGAGGGGGAGCCGGAGCGACGCCTCGGCCCCGTCCACGCGCACGGGCAGGACCCGCGTCCCCGCCCGCTCGGCGCTCGGCGGGCCCTCGTGCAGCCAGACCCGCAGCCTCCTGCCGTCGTGGCGCACCGTCACCTCGGCCGTCGCGCACTCGCCGGGCACGGCGTGCCAGGACAGGGTCAGGGCGGCTCCGCGCTCGCTCAATACGGCCCGTTCGGGCGACGGCTCCCGCGCCGCACACCCCGCCTCCGCCACCGGCTCGCGCGCCCTGTCCGGTGCCGCCGCCTCCTGCGCGGTCTCCCGCGCCGTCTCGTGCGCCACGACGTCCACCGGCGCCGGCTCGGGGGACAGGGCCACCGTCGCGGCCTCCAGCAGCGCCAGCGTCACGACCACGCCCGTACGCGCCAGAACGGGGCCGCGTACGAGGAGCCAGAGCGTGAGCGGCCCGAGAACCATCCAGGCCAGGCCGAGGCAGACGGTGAGCATGAGAAGACCTCGCATACGGGTGGAGAGAAGTGACTCTCCGTGTTACTTCTGTCCCGGAGCGCTGGGGGTCCCGTTGACGATCACATGGACAGAGTGTTGCATGGCCTTCACTTACAGTGATGCGCGGTGCCCGAGGGGCGCCGCGTTACCGTGGAGAGGTGCCTGAAGTGAGCCTGTACCTTCCTGAGGACATCAAGCACCGGGTCGCCGAGGCGGCCCGGTGGCACGGGATGACCGAGGACGACTACATGCGCGAGGCGATCACCCGCGCGGTGAGTGAGGAGCTCATCGGCGACCGCCCGCGCCCGACACTCCCCCTCTTCGACCTGGGCGGCGAGCCGCTCACGGCCGAGCGCATCGACGAGATCCTGGCGGAGGGCTATGGAAAGGACGGGCTCGCCTGATGCTCGTCCTCGACACGAGCGGCCTGCTCGCGGCCATCGCGCCCGACCAGCCGCAACACAAGGAGGCGCGTCGCGTGCTGGAGTCGGAGAGGGGACCGCTCCTGCTGTCCCCTTTCGTGCTGGCCGAGGCGGACTACATGATCCTGACCCGGGCCGGGATCCACCGGGAGCTCGAGTTCCTGCGTGACATCGGTGACGGCGGCTACGAGCTGGTCAGCATGTCGTCACACGACGTGCGGTGGGCCGCGGACATCGTCGCTCGTTACCCTGCCATGAAGATCGGGCTTACCGACGCGTCGGTGGCGCTGGTCGCGGCGCGGCACTGCACCACGCGGGTGCTCACGCTCGACCACCGCCACTTCCGCACGATGAAGCCGCTCTGGGGCGACGCCTTCACGGTGCTGCCCGCAGACGGCGACTGACGGGCCGGGCGGCGGGGCAGGGCGGCGGGAGCGTCAGCCGACCACCGGGGCGCCGCGCAGGGTGGCGCCGGCGGCGTCGAGTTCGGCCACCGTCGCGTTGGTCGTGTGGCGGGCCACCCCCGCCGTCAGGTCGAGCAGCACCCGTACGGCCAGCCCGTTCTTGACGGCGTCGAGCGCGGTGGCGCGGACGCAGTAGTCGGTGGCGATGCCCACCACGTCGACCTCGTGCACCCGTCGCTCGTGCAGCCACTGGGCCAGGGAGACGCCCTCGCTGGAGGCCCCCTCGAACCCGCTGTAGGCCGCCTCGTGGGCGCCCTTGCTGAAGATCTCCTCGACCGCGCCGACGTCGAGCGCCGGGTGGAAGTCGGCGCCCGGTGTGCCCGCGACGCAGTGGGCCGGCCAGCTCCGCGCGTAGTCGGGCCGGTCGGAGAAGTGGTCGCCCGGGTCGACGTGGTAGTCGCGGGTGGCCACGACGTGGTTGTAGGGGTGGCCGGCCACGTGGCGGGTGATCGCCGCCGCGACCTCCGAGCCGCCGGCGACGGCCAGGCTGCCGCCCTCGCAGAAGTCGTTCTGCACATCGACGATGATCAGTGCACTCCCCATGGGGATCACGATACGTCAGGCGAACTCCGTCGGGATGGCCGCGTACCCCCTTCCCAGGTGGAGCGCCTCCTGGGGGAGGAGGGAGACGGCGCGGGCGTGCCGGTCGCGGGCCTCGGTGAGCGGTTCGCGGCCGACGACCTCGCCGTCGCGCACCAGCTCGCGCAGCAGCGGGGTGCCGCCCTCGGGCGCCGTGCCCGAGGTGGTGATCAGCTCGGTCTCGGCGTGTCCGCGCTCGTCGAACACGCGGTAGGCGTGCTTGCGCCCGCCGCGCGACGGCTTGCCGACCGAGCGCTTGGCGACGGGCTCCAGGTCGCCCGAGGCGGTCTCGCGGGCGACTAGCTTGTAGACCAGCGCGGCCGTCGGCACGCCCGACCCGGTGACCAGGGAGGTGCCGACGCCGTAGCCGTCGACCGGGGCGGCGGCGAGCGCGGCGATGGCGTACTCGTCGAGGTCGGAGGTGACCAGGATGCGGGTGTCGAAGGCGGCGAGGGCGTCGAGCTGCTCGCGCACCTCCTGGGCGGCCGCCGCCAGGTCGCCCGAGTCGATGCGGACGGCGCCGAGCTTGTCGCCGGCCAGCTCGACCGCGGTGCGGACCGCCTCCGGCACGTCGTAGGTGTCGACGAGGAGCGTCGTCTCGGGGCCGAGCGAGGCGATCTGGGCCTCGAACGCGGCCCGTTCGGAGTCGTGCAGCAGCGTGAAGGCGTGGGCGGCGGTGCCCGCCGTGGGCACGCCGTAGGTGTGCCCGGCCATCAGGTTGGAGGTGGACGCGAAACCCGCGATGTAGGCGGCCCGGGCGGCGGCCACGGCGGACCGTTCGTGGGTGCGGCGCGAGCCCATCTCGATGAGGGGCCGGCCGCCCGCGGCGTTGCGCATGCGGGAGGCGGCCGAGGCGATGGCGCAGTCGTGGTTCAGAATCGACAGGATGAGTGTCTCCAGCAGCACCGCCTCGGCGAACGTGCCCTCCACGACCATGATCGGGGACGCCGGGAAGTAGACGTCGCCTTCCGCATAACCACAGATATTTCCGGAAAATCGGTAGTCTGCGAGAAAGGTGAGGGTGGACTCGTCCACCACCTGGTGCTCGCGCAGGTAGGTGAGCTCCTCGTCACCGAAACGGAAGTGTTCGAGCTCGTCAAGGACACGCCCCGTCCCGGCGACGACCCCGTAACGCCTGCCTCCGGGCAGATGGCGGGCGAACACCTCGAAAACGGCGCGTCTGCGGGCGGCGCCACTCTGCAGGGCCGCCTGCAACATCGTCAGCTCATAGTGATCTGTAAGCAACGCAGTGCTCATGGGCATTGTCACGACTCGAAGACTACGGCGGAGGTAGGGCAGGATGGGGGATGTGGGTAGCACCGCGCCAATCGCCGTCGAGCGTCCGTCCACGGACGTTCGGCCCGATCTGCCTTGGGTGACGATCGTCTGGAACGACCCGGTCAACCTCATGTCATACGTGACGTACGTGTTCCAGACCGTCTTCGGCTACACCCGCGAGAAGGCGGAGAAGCTGATGATGGACGTCCACCACAAGGGCAAGGCGGTCGTGTCCAGCGGCACCCGCGAAGAGATGGAGCGCGACGTGCAGATTCTCCACTCCTACGGCCTGTGGGCGACGCTCCAGCCCGACTCGGTCAAGTGAGGCGGCGCTGGTGAGCTCGGGGTTCTCGTCGAAGGGTGACGGCGTCGTCGTGGCGCGGTTCGAGGCGGCGGAGGTGGCGATCCTCCGCTCGCTCGTCTCGCAGCTGCTCGGCCTGGTGGAGCCCGGTGAGACCGGCGACGACCCGCTGGAGCGCGCTCTGGGCATCGGCAACAGCCAGGTGCCGTCGGATCCGGTGCTGGCGCGGCTGTTCCCCTCGGCGTACGAGGACGCGCAGGACGCGGCCGAGTTCCGCCGCTACACCGAGGCGACCCTGCGCGAGGGCAAGCGCGCCGACGCGCGCACCATGCTCGACACGGCCCGGCCGGGGCGCACCGAGCTGACGACGGAGCAGGCGCAGGCGTGGATGCGCGCGCTCAACGACGTGCGGCTGGCGCTCGGCACCAAGCTGGAGGTGACCGAGGAGATCCACGAGGAGATCGCCACCATGGCGGAGGACGACCCGCGCTACCCGGCCTACGTGACCTACGACTGGCTGACCTACCTCCAGGACACCCTGGTCCGGGCACTCTGGTAGCTTCCGGGCCATGCTGCAGATCTCCCAGGAACTCGTGGACAAGATAGTCGCCCACGCCCGGGCCGATCATCCCGACGAGGCGTGCGGTGTGGTCGCGGGACGTGACGGCGTGCCCGAGCGGTTCGTCCCGATGGCCAACGCCGAGCGTTCGCCCACCTTCTACCGGTTCGACTCGATGGAGCAGTTCCGCGTCTGGCGCGAGATGGACGACCGCGACGAGGAGCCCGTCGTGATCTACCACTCGCACACGGCCACCGAGGCCTACCCGTCGCGCACCGACGTCTCCTACGCCTCCGAGCCGAACGCCCACTACGTCCTCGTGTCCACCCGCGACGAGACCGAGGTGGAGTTCCGCTCCTACCGGATCCTCGACGGGGTTATCACCGAGGAAGAGGTAAGGTTTGTCCCATGATGGTCCGGCCTGTGCAGAGCTTTCTCTTCGCGCACACCCCGGCCGTCGTCGTCTACGACTGTCGCTGAGCTGGAATTCCGCAGCCAGCCATCGGTGTTGCCGCCGATGGGACGACGACCAGATCTGAGGAGACCTACCGCGATGGCCATCGAGGTTCGCATTCCGACCATCCTGCGTAACTACACCGGCGGCGCCAAGGCCGTCACCGCCGAGGGCGCCACCCTCGACGAGCTGATCAGCAACCTTGAGTCGGCTCACCCCGGCATCAAGGAGCGCCTCGTCGACCAGGGCAGCCTGCGCCGCTTCGTCAACGTCTACCTCAACGACGAGGACGTGCGCTTCCTCGGCGGCCTCGGGACTCCCGTGTCCGACGGCGACACGGTGACCGTCCTCCCGGCTGTCGCCGGCGGGTGACATGCGTTTCGACTCGCTGATCGACTCGGTCGGCCGCACCCCGCTCGTCGGCCTGCCCCGGCTGTCGCCGTCCCCCGACGTGCGCGTCTGGGCCAAGCTGGAGGACCGCAACCCGACCGGGTCGATCAAGGACCGGCCGGCGCTGTGGATGATCCAGCAGGCGGAGAAGGACGGCCTCCTCACGCCGGGGTGCACGATCCTGGAGCCCACCAGCGGCAACACCGGCATCTCGCTGGCCATGTCGGCCAAGCTCAAGGGCTACAAGCTGATCTGCGTGATGCCCGAGAACACCTCCGAGGAGCGCCGCCAGCTTCTGCGCATGTGGGGCGCGGAGATCATCTCCTCCCCGGCGGCCGGCGGCTCCAACGAGGCGGTCCGCAGGGCCAAGGAACTGGCCGAGCGCAACCCGTCGTGGGTGATGCTCTACCAGTACGGCAACCCGGCCAACTGGCGCTCCCACTACGAGTCGACCGGGCCGGAGATCCTCGACGACCTGCCCACCGTCACCCACTTCGTCGCCGGTCTCGGCACGACGGGCACGCTGATGGGGGTCGGCAGGTTCCTGCGGGAGCGGGTGCCGGGCGTGCAGATCGTGGCGGCCGAGCCGCGTTACGGGGAACTGGTCTACGGCCTGCGCAACGTGGACGAGGGCTTCATCCCCGAGCTGTACGACGAGTCGGTGCTGACCACGCGCTTCTCGGTCGGCTCCGCCGACGCGCTGCGCCGCACCCGCGAGCTGCTGGCCGCCGAGGGCATCTTCGCGGGCGTGTCCACCGGCGCCGCCCTGCACGCCGCGCTGGGCGTGGCCGGCAAGGCCGTCAAGGCGGGGGAGCGGGCCGACGTCGTGTTCGTGGTGGCCGACGGCGGCTGGAAATACCTGTCGACCGGCGCCTACGAGGGCACCCTCGACGAGGCCGAGGAGCGCCTGGAGGGTCAGCTCTGGGCCTAGCGCCCGACCTGGGGTCCCATCTGATCGTCCCCGGTGAGGCGCGCAGACGCGAACGGGCGGCCGGCGAGAAGCCGGCCGCCCGTTTCGTGTCCGGGGTCAGTTGAACAGCACCCGCAGCGAGAAGGTCGCCTCGTCGGCGCTCTGCTTGCCGCTGAGGCCCACGGCGCGCAGCACCTGCAGGTTGGCCTTCTCCTCGCCCTGCAGGTTGGCCAGGTAGAGCTTCTCCACCTTGTCCAGGTCGACGAACAGGGCGAAGTTCGCGTCCGCTCCGTCGGCGACGGCCTTCTGGAAGGTCTCGCTGTCGCCCAGCGCGCCCTCCTCCGACAGCTTCTGCGCGTACTCCTGGGTGGTGGCGAGCGTGAACGTGCCGTCACCCGCGACCTTGGCGATCTGCGGGGCGGCCCCGCCGCCGGCGGTCATCGCCCGCTGCACCTTGTCGAACACGGCCTGCGCCTTGGCCGGGTCGGTCACGATGCGCACGCCACCCTTGATCTGCTGGGTGGCGAGGCCCTCGCTGTCGACCGCGACCGTCAGGTTCTTGCCGAGCATCGTGGCCAGGTCGCCGGGCAGCTCCAGCCCGTACTGCTGCTTGGCCTGGTCGATGGCCCGCTTGAAGTCGGCGGCGGCGGCGTTGGAGCCGAGCGACTTCTCGATCTCGGCCCACTTCTTGGTGATGGTCTGGTCGAGGCCGGAGAAGGACAGCGCGCCCGCGGTGGTGGCGGGGAGCTTGGTCAGGTCGGCCGCCTCCGCGTCGCCCTCGATCGGGTTCTCGGCCCCGCGCACGACGCCGGCCAGCTCGACGTACTCGCTGTCGAAGCGCAGCGCGCCGGCGAAGCGGGCGTTCTTGATCTGCTCCACGGCGGCGGCCTGCTCGGCCGGGATGGCGTCGCCGGCGACCTTCGCGATCTCGCCGAGGTGCGCCCAGTAGGACAGCACGCCCTGCTCGCCCACGGCGCCCAGGTCGTCGCTGAAGTCACCGCTGTCGGCCAGGGTGGCCTCGCCGGCGGCGTACTTGTCGGCCTGCGCCTGCTCCTCGGTGAGCAGCGCGTAGTCGTCGCGGAAGGCGATGCCGTACTTGTCGTCGCCCATCATCTTGGCGATGCCGGCCTTGGCCTGCTCCTCGTCCGTGACCTGCACGGCCACCGCGAAGCCGGGCTCCTTGCCGCCCTCGGGCGGCAGGACGGCGACACCGATGCGGCTGCCGAGCCACGGGTCGACGTCCTTGGCGAAGTCCACCTTGGCCAGGTCGTCGCCGCCGTCCTTCTTCATGGCCTTGAACAGCGCCTCGCGCGGGTCCTCGCCGCTGAAGGAGTCCTTGGTCGCGGTGAACTTTCGGGCGAGCTGGAACAGCGCCACCTTCTGGTTGGCGGCCGGGTCCAGGTCGAGCCGGAAGTAGGCGATCGAGTTGCCGGGCAGCACGTCGTGCGGCTGGGTGCCGCCGCCGCCGATCGCGCCCACCGCCCACACGGCCCCGCCGCCGAGCAGCACCACCGCCAGCGCCGAGGCCAGCGCGATGATCCAGCCCTTGCGGCCCTTCTGGGGAGGCCCGCCGGGTCCGCCGAGCATGTCGGGACCCTGCTGCCACCCCCCGCCCTGGCCGTACTGGTCCTGCTGGCCGTAGCCGGGCTGCTGGGTGGCACCGGCCTGGCCGTAGCCCTGCTGGCCGTAGGCGGCCTGGCCGTAGCCCTGGCCCTGCTGACCGTAGCCGGGCTGCTGCTGGCCGTAGCCGGCCTGCTCGCCGTGGCCCTGCTGGCCGAACGCCTGCTGCTGGCCGTAGCCCTGCTGGCCATAGCCCTGCTGTTCGTAGCCCTGCTGGCCGTAACCTTGCTGGCCGAACGCCTGCTGCTGTTCGTAGCCCTGCTGGCCGTAGCCGGAGTGCTGCTGCTGCTCGTACCCGGGCTGGCTGTAGCCCTGGCCCTGGTACGGCTGCTGCGGCGGGTACGGCTGGCCGTGGGACGGCGGTGCCGGATGACCGGGCTCCTGCTCCTGGCCCCAGCGATACGCCGTGGTCCGGTCAGGATCCTGGCCATGAGGGGGATTATTCGCAGACATCACTCAACTCACAATGTGGACTTATGACCACAGAGAAGGTAGCTGATGTTGCTAGACGGGCGCTTGCAATGCACTGAAGTCTGGATGCATGCCGGTAACCGCCATGTCGTAGGGTGGGGCCGTACTAGAACAACATTCGGGACTCGAGGGCGGCGCGGATGACCAAATTCGACGAGGCCACACAGGCGATCCGGGTCGACGAGACCACCTACGACGTGTGCCTCGACCCCGGATACGCGATCGGCGGCCCGCTCAACGGCGGCTACCTGATGGCCGTGGTCCTGCGGGCGGTCGTCGACGCCTCGCCGTTCGAGCACCCGGTCAGCACGACCGCGCAGTTTCTCAGGGTCCCCGTCGCCGGCCCCGCGCGGGTGGAGGTCGAGCAGGTCAAGGTCGGCAGGACCGTGGCGTTCCTGCGCGCCAGGCTGGTGCAGAACGGCGGCACCCAGATGGAGTGCCTGGTCACCACGGCCACCCTCACCGACGGGCCGCCCGCCTACACCGACCAGCAGTCCGCCGTGCTGCCGCCGCCCGAACGGTGTGTGAAGCTGCCCGACCCGAGGCCCGAGTCCGGCATGACGCTCAACGCCCAGATGGAGCTCCTGTTCGACCCACCCACGATCGGCTGGCTGACGGGGGAGCCCACGGGCCGGCCCGAGTCACGCGCCTACTTCCGGATGACCGAGCCCCAGGACCCCGACCCGTACGTGCTGGCGCTCGCGGTGGACGCCCTGCCGCCGGTCGTGTTCTCCGCCGGGGCGCGGGGCTGGGCACCGACCGTGGACCTGACCTGGCACCTGCGCGCGCTGCCCGCTCCCGGCCTGCTCACGCTGATCGGCAGCGGGCGGCTGGTCCACGACGGCTGGTTCGACGAGGAGGTCGAGGTGCGCGACTCACGCGGCCGGCTCGTCGCCCAGTCGCGCCAGCTGGCACGGGTGGGACGCGGATAGCCCGAAAGACGCGCCTGCGCACTGTGAGGATTCTTACGCAGTGCGAATCCCGCAGGTCGCCTACCCTCTGAAGGGTGCCGGAAGCGAGCATCGGGATCTTCGACAGCGGGGTGGGTGGCCTGACGGTCGCCCGGGCGATCATCGACCAGTTGCCCCACGAGTCCATCACCTACGTGGCCGACACGGCCAACCAGCCGTACGGGCCCAAGCGCATCGCCGAGCTGCGCGCGTACGCGCTGCGGGTGATGGACCACCTCGTCGAGCAGGACGTCAAGATGCTCGTGATCGCGTGCAACAGCGCCAGTGCCGCCGTGCTGCGCGACGCCCGCGAACGGTACGACGTGCCCGTCGTCGAGGTGATCCAGCCGGCCACCCGGCGCGCGGTGCGCGCCACCCGCACCGGCAGGGTCGGTGTGATCGCCACCCGGGCCACGATCCAGTCGATGGCCTACCACGACGCCTTCACCGCCGCACCCGACGTGCAGCTCACCAGCGTGCCCGCCCCACTGCTGGTCGAGTACGTCGAACGCGGAGAGACGATGAGCGACGAGCTCATCGGCGTCGTACGCGACTACCTGAGACCCATCAGGGAGGCCGGGTGCGACACGCTCATCCTCGGCTGCACCCACTACCCGCTGCTCACCGGCGCCATCTCCTACGTCGCCGGGGACGGGGTCACGCTGGTCTCCAGCGCCGAAGAGACGGCCAAGGACGTCTATCGGATCCTGCACGACCGTGACCTGGCGGCCGGCAGCGACGCCACCCCCCGGCACCGCTTCCGCGCCACCGGCGACTCCACGTTGTTCGCCCAGCTCGGGCGGCGCTTCCTGGGTCCGGAGATCGACGCGGTCGACGTCACACCAGTGGGGGGTACTACCTCTAACGGAGGCCCACATGAAGGTGACCATCATCGGCTGCTCGGGTAGCTTCCCGGGCCCCGACAGCCCCGCGTCCTGCTACCTGCTCGAAGCGGCGAACTTCCGGCTGCTGCTCGACTTCGGCGCGGGCGCGCTGGGGGCGCTGCAGAGACACATCGGCCTCTACGACGTCGACGCCATCTGCCTGTCCCACCTGCACGCCGACCACTGCCTCGACATGTGCGCCTACCACGTGGCGCGCACGTACGGGCCCGACGCGCCCTACCCGCGGGTGCCCGTCCACGCGCCCGGCGACGCGCCGCACCGGCTGGCCGCCGCCTACGGCATGCCCGACGAGCCCGGCATGGAGACCGCCTTCGACTTCACGCCGCTGCGGCCCGGGACATTCGAGGTGGGGCCGTTCACGGTGACGGCCGGGCTGGTCAACCACCCCGTCGAGGCCTACGGCTTCCGCGTCTCCTACGGCGGGCGCAGCGTCGCCTACTCCGGCGACACCGGCGAGTCGGCGGAGCTCGTACGGCTGGCCGAGGACGCCGACCTGCTGCTGTGCGAGGCGTCGTTCGTCGACCGGCCCGACCTGCCCGCCGACCTGCACCTGTCGGGCCGGCAGGCCGCCGAGCACGCCGCCAAGGCCCGCGTCGGCAGGCTGGTGCTCACCCACCTCGTGCCCTGGCACGACCAGTCGCGCATCCTGGACGACGCCTCCCGCGGCGGCTACGGCGGGCCGATCGAGCTGGCCCGCAGCGGCGCCGTCTACGAGCTGGACTGAGCCGCCCGGCGGGTCAGGGGCGGGTCCGTGCCTGCGAGAAGTCGCGCAGCCGCACCAGCGGCGAGAACAGCAGCGGCACGAACGACAGCACCCGGCCGCCCAGGAACACCCACAGCGCCTCCCGCACCCCGATCTGCTGCGCCACGATCCCGCCGAGCAGCGCGCCGAGCGGCATCGTGCTCCACACCACGAACCTGACCGTGGCGTTGACCCGGCCCAGCATGCCGTCCGGCGCGACCGACTGCCGGTAGGTGACCTGCCCCACGTTGTAGAGGATCGCGCCCCACGACAGCGCGATCGAGGTGAGAGCGAAGAACGACACCCGCCAGTCGGCCTGCGTCATCGGCAGCAGCAGGCCGAACGGCGACGTCACGGCGAGGGACAACCAGGTGACCCGGGCGGTGCCGTACCTGCGGAACAGCCACGCGCCGGTCAGGCCGCCGAGCAGCCCGCCGACCGCACCCGACATGAGCAGCACCCCGATCAGCCCGGGCGGCAGCCGCACCACGTCGGCCAGGAACAGCACCGATAAGCTGATCACGGCGCTGAGGCAGAGGTTGGTGCCCATCGTGGTCACCATGATCGGCCGCAGCACCCTGTCCTGCCAGACGAACGCGAAGCCCTCGCGGATGTCGCGCCCCATGCCGGCGCGCTCGCGCGGGGCGGCCGGCGGCCGGTCGCGGCTCCTGATCGAGCGGAGCGCGAGCGCCGAGGCGAGCGAGGTCAGGGCCGTGGCGAGCACGGCCAGCGGCGCGCCGAGCACCTGCGCCAGCGCGCCGCCCAGGCTCGGCCCGGCCAGCGCGCCGCCCGAGCGCACGAACTCCAGCTTGGAGTTGCCGCTGCTCAACTGCTCCTTGCCGACGAGCTCCGGCAGGTAGGTCTGGTCGGCCACGTCGTTGAACACCTGCGCCACGCCGGCCAGCAACGCCACCGCGAGCAGCATCCCGATCGACAGCAACCCCAGGACGTGCGCGATCGGGACGCTCGCCAGCAGCGCGCCCCTGACCAGGTCGGCGGTCACCATGACGCGCCGCCTGCGCATCCGGTCCACCCACACGCCGGCCGGCAGCCCGATCATCAGGAACGCCGCGCTCTGCAGGGCCGACAGCAGGCCCACCTCGAACGCCCCCGCGTTCAGGATCAGCACGGCGACCAGTGGGAGCGCCACGCGCGAGATGTTCGTCCCGATCTCGTTGGCCACATGCGAGCTCAGGAAGCGGAGGAAGTCAGGGCTCCGCAACACCCCCGTTGTCATTGCGTAAGGATCCATGTGTCGGACACATTCGGTCAAGACCGTCACGGCACGGAGATAGGGTGATCTGCATGTCTCGACAGGATGGCCGCACGCCTGACCAGCTCCGCCCGATCACGATCACCCGGGGGTGGCAGGCCCACGCGGAGGGCTCGGTGCTCGTGGAGTTCGGCGGCACCAAGGTGCTGTGCGCGGCCTCGGTCCAGGACAGCGTGCCGCGCTGGCGGCGGGGCAGCGGCCAGGGCTGGGTGACCGCCGAGTACGCGATGCTGCCGCGCGCCACCAACACCCGCAACGACCGCGAGTCGGTCCGCGGCAAGATCGGCGGCCGTACCCACGAGATCTCCCGGCTGATCGGCCGCTCGCTGCGGGCCTGCGTCGACTACAAGGCGCTGGGCGAGAACTCCGTCCTGCTCGACTGCGACGTCCTGCAGGCCGACGGCGGCACCAGGACCGCCGCGATCACCGGCGCGTACGTGGCGCTCGCCGACGCGGTCGCCTGGATGCGCGAGCGCAAGATGTGCCCCGGAGACCCGCTCGTCGGCTCGGTGTCGGCCGTCTCGGTGGGCATCGTCGGCTCGGTGCCGATGCTCGACCTCTGCTACACCGAGGATGTCGCGGCCGAGACCGACATGAACGTCGTCATGACCGGCACCGGCAGCTTCGTCGAGGTGCAGGGCACCGCCGAGGGGGCGCCGTTCGACCGGGGCACGCTCGACCGGCTCCTGGACCTGGCCGGGGCCGGTTGCGAGGAGTTGACGCTCATCCAGGAGGAGGCGCTGGGCCGATGAAGATCGTGCTGGCCACCCGCAACGAGGGCAAGATCGCCGAACTGCGCCGGATCCTGTCGGGGTTCGACATCGTGGGGCTGGCGGAGTTCCCGTCGATCGGCGAGGTCGCCGAGACCGGGGTCACGTTCGAGGAGAACGCCCTGATCAAGGCGCACGCCGTCGCCCAGGGGTCCGGGCTGCCCGCGGTGGCCGACGACTCGGGGCTCTGCGTCGACGTGCTCAACGGCATGCCCGGTGTCTTCTCGGCCCGCTGGTCCGGTCGCCACGGCGACGACCGTGCCAACCTCGACCTGCTGCTGGCCCAGGTCTCCGACGTGCCCGCCGAGCGGCTGACGGCCCAGTTCGCGTGTGTGGCCGCGCTGGCGCTGCCGTCGGGCGAGGCCCGGACGGTCGCCGGCACGCTGCGGGGCGGCCTCGTCGCCACCCCGCGGGGCTCCAACGGGTTCGGCTACGATCCGATCTTCGTGCCCGAGGGGGAGACGCGCACCACCGCGGAGCTGTCGGCGGAGGAGAAGGACGCGATCAGCCACCGGGGCCGCGCGTTCCGCGCCCTCGCCCCGATCGTCCGCGACGTGCTGTCGTCCTCCTGACCTCCCGCCCGGGTGGCTCCGTAACCGGGGCGTAAGAACCACACCGTCCCGGCGGGCGTAGCGTCGGGAACGTGCAGAGCAATGACGTGGTGCCCGCCTGGGCGGGCGCGCTCGCGGGCGTGGTGGCCGGCGCCGTGGCGCTCGGAGTGGCCCAGCTCGTCGCCGGGGTCGTCCGGCCCGAGGCGTCCCCGGTCGTGGCGGTGGGCGGTGCCGCCGTCGATCTGGCGCCGCCGCCCCTGAAGGAGTTCGCGATCTCCGCCTTCGGGGAGAACGACAAGACGGTCCTCATCGGGGGCACGCTGGCGGTGCTCGCCGTGCTGGCGGCCGCGGTCGGCGTGCTGGCCCTGCGGCGGGCGGCGTACGGATACGCGGGGCTGGCCGTGCTCGGGGCCGTGGGCCTCGCCGCCGTCCTCACCCGGCCCGGCGGCACCGTCGCCGACGTCCTGCCGACCGTCGTGGGTATGACGGCGGGGGCGTGGGCCCTGCGGTGGCTGGTACGGCGGGCATCGGGCGGCCCGGCCGCGCCGGTCGAGGACCTCGCGGAGACCCGGGCGGCGGATTCCCCCTCGGCGGGGTCGCCGTCGATGGACCCGCCAGTGGCGGGCTCGCCATCGCCGGGGACACCGGCGGACCTGCCGGTGGCGGAACGGCCGGTGGTGGAGCGGCCGGCGGCGGACCTGCCATCGCCGGGGACACCGGCGGACCTGCCAGTGGTGGAGCGGCCGGCGGTCATGCGGGCGGGGGAGGAGTTGCGCGGGTTCGACCGGCGGAGCCTGCTGACCGGAGTCGCGGGTGGGGTCGTGGTCGCGGGGGCGAGCACCGTGCTCGGCCGGATGCTGGCGGGACGGCAGGCGGTGGACGTCGCCCGGACCGGGCTGGCGCTGCCCCGCCCGGCCACCCCGGCCGCGCCCCTTCCCGCCGGGGTGGACCTCGGCATCAACGGTCTGACCCCCTTCATCACGAAAAATCGGGACTTCTACCGGGTGGACACCGCGCTCGTCGTCCCCCAGGTCGATCCCCGGGCGTGGCGGCTGCGCATCCACGGCATGGTGGACCGGCCGATCGAGATCACCTACGCCGAGCTGCTGAAGATGCCGCTCACCGAGGCCGACGTCACGCTGACCTGCGTGTCCAACGAGGTCGGCGGCCCGTACGCGGGCAACGCCCGCTGGCTCGGCGTCCGGATGGCCGACGTGTTGCGCGGAGCCGGTCTCCAGTCCGGCGCCGACATGCTGCTGTCCACCTCCGACGACGGGTTCACCTGTGGCACCCCGGTGGACGTGGTCATGGACGGCCGTGCCGCGCTGTTCGCCGTGGCGATGAACGGGGAGGTGCTGCCCGTGGACCACGGCTTCCCGGTCCGGCAGGTGGTGCCGGGGCTGTACGGATACGTGTCGGCGACCAAGTGGGTGGTGGACGTCAAGGTGACCCGGTTCGACCGGGACGAGGCGTACTGGACGCCACGCGGCTGGGCCGCCAAGGGGCCGGTCAAGACGCAGTCGCGCATCGACCTGCCCAAGCCGGGCGCCTCGCTCGCGGCCGGGCCGACCACGGTCGCCGGGGTCGCCTGGGCCCAGCACACCGGGATCGACGCCGTGGAGGTCCGCGTGGACCGGGGCCCCTGGCGGCAGGCGAGGCTGGCCCAGGTGCCGGGGCCGGACACCTGGCGGCAGTGGGCGTTCGACTGGGACGCCGCTCCGGGCAGCCACACGATCGAGGTACGGGCCACGGACGCCGCCGGCCGTACCCAACCCGAACAGCGGACGCCCACGGCCCCGGACGGGGCGACCGGCTGGCACGCCGTCACGGTCGAGGTCGCCTGACGGGTCGCCCCCCGCGGGATGGTTCTCCGCGTTTGTGCTGGTACGGCCGGTGGACGGCGACGCGAAAGTTCCCGACTCTCCCTCCTGGCACGGGCACGCGGCCCTACGATCGGTCGTCGAGCAGGACAGGAGGCAGCACGTGACACGTGACCGCAAGCCCGGCGTCCGGCGGGTCCTTCTCGAGGGGGACTACAACCCTGTGGTCGGTGACGGCGTGCGCTGGCGCGACTACGAGCGCGCCGCCGAACCCGATCCGCCCGACGCCCGCCCCGCCCCGCCACCGGCGGCCCCGTCCGGAGCGGACGCCGCCGTCGCGGACCCTCCCCGGACCCAGGAGCCTCCTGCCCCTCCGCGGGCCGAAACACCCCCGGAGTCGCACCTCGCGGCCGCACCACTTCTCGCAGCCGCGCCACCCCGGGACGATCCGTCTTCCGGGCCGCCTTCCGGGCCGCCTCCCTGGGACGGCACCCCTTCCGGCGCGACGACCGGCCAGGGGGAGACGGCTCCGGCCACACGGAACGGGGCGCCCTCCGATGCGCAGGCTCGCCGCGGCGAGACGCCCACCACGCCGAGGACGTGGGGCGGCGTGCCGTCCGGGCCGGCGGCCTTCCCCGGCGACACGTCTCCCGTACAGGCGCAGGCGCGGGACGAGACCCGCGCCCGGCCGGTCGCGCCCTGGGACGAGGCACGAGGCGAGCCGCCGGGTGAGACACCAGGTGGGTCATGGGGTGAGACACGAGGCGGGTCATGGGGCGAGGCGCGGACCGGGACGCTGGGTGAGACACCAGGTGGGTCATGGGGTGAGACACGAGGCGCGTCATGGGGCGAGGCGCGGACCGGGACGCGAGGTGAGTCGTGGGGTGAGTCGTGGGGTGAACCGCGCCCCGGGACGACGGACACCCGGGCCGCGGCGGCTCCGGTGACACCACCCGCCTATCGCGGCTCTGTGTCGCCCCCGCCGCCCGCTTCCCGCGGTTCCGTGTCGCCCCCGCCGCCCGCTTCCCGCGGTTCCCACACGTTCGAGCCCGGCGGTCCGGTGATGGCGCACGATCTCGAAGCGCGCCCGCACGCGGCGAGCGGCCTGGCGGCGCGCTCACCTGAGGCACTCGGCTACGAGGTGCCTCACGCGGCGTACGGGCCCGACGCGGCGGACGGCACCGAGATGCGCTCACAGGCGGCGCACAGCGCTGAGACGCGGTCTCGGGTGCGCGAGGCCGAGGCGCGTTCCCAGGCGGGGCACGGCGCGCAGGTGCGTACCGAGCGGTCGGGGCAGATGAGGTCGGCGGTGCCGCAGGTCTCCCAGGGGGCTGCGCCGGGATGGCCGGGTCCGGGCATGTTCGGTGCGAACGAGGTGGCGGTGCCGTCCGCGCCCGTCAGCCTTTCCGAGCCGGGTCCGGCGGCGCCCCGGCCCCATGACGGCACACCGCGCTCCGCCTCTCACCAGGACGGCCTGGCGTCGCGCCAGGGGGCCAGGGACACGGCGCCCGCACCGTCTGGCGCACCGCCGGACACCGGACCGGGCGTACCGCCGGACATGGGACCGGGCGTACCGCCGGACATGGGACCGGGCGTACCGCCGGACATGGGACCGGGCGTACCGCCGGACATGGGATCAGGCGTACCGCCGGACATGGGACCGGGCGCACCACCGGACACCGGATCGAGCGTGACGCTGGGCGCAGGACCGGGTCCGGCGCTGGGCGCATCGTGGGGTACAGCGTCGGGGGCGGTGTCGGGGGCGGTGTCGGGGGTCGCACGGGACGCTGGGGCACGGACCTGGTTCGACCTGCCGCACCGGCCGCCGCGACTGGCGCACTGCAGGCCGTACGGTGTGCCGGGCGGGCTGGCGCGGCCGGACCGGCAGGCGGAGCGCGACCTCGCGCAGGCCGTGCCGCCCGGCACCCGCTTCCCCGACCCGCGCGGCACCTGGGTGCGGCTGGTGAACGGTGGGGGACCGGCGGACGACCCGTTCCGGGCCGCCAACGCAGCCGACTGCGCGCTGGCCGTGCTGTCCACCTGGCACGGCGAGCCCGCCACCGCCGCGCCGAGACAGCCCGAGTACGACCGGATCGGCAGGCCGCTGCTCGGCGGCGAGGCCGGCGGCACGGCGCGGATCGAGCGGTGGATCGGGCAGCGGTTCCAGTTCGCCGGCCACGGGCGGCACGCCTACCCCATGCTGGCGCGGCGACTGCTCGACGCCGGGCACGGCGCCGCGGCCGTCCTCCTCGTCCGCTGGCCCGGCGGCGGCGCGCACGCCTGGAACGCCGTCAACTCCGGTGGCGAGGTGATCTGGATCGACGCCCAGCGCGGGCACATGGCGGTGGAGCCGCCCTACACCACGGTGACGGGCGTGTTCTGCATCATCATCGACAGCGAGGGACGACCCCGGTGAACCTCGAACAGGCCAGGGCGGTGGCGGAGGAGTACTACAACGGCATGCGGCCGGTGGACGACCCGGTGACCGTGGGGCTGCACCAGTTCCACCAGGGGTACGTGGCCTGGGTCCGCGAGCCCGAGCCCGACGACCCGGCCACCCTGCCGAGCACTGTGGGCGGCGGGTGCATCGTGATCGACAAGGTCACGGGCGAGGTCGTGTGCCGCCCCCTCCTCGACCCGGAAACCGTCGCCGAGTTGTGGCCCGGTCGGACCCCCCGCTGACACCACGGGGGCGGGATTGCCCGTACGCTTCTCCCGGGGCGCCCCCGGTCAGGGCTCGCAGGCCGGGGGCGCCCCACCCCGGCCACGGCTCAGGTGTCACGCACAGCCGGGGCGACCCGGCGGCGTCCGGGCGCGCGGACCGGCCCGCACCTGGGTGCGTCACCCGGTGGCGAGCGAGCCGACGATGGACGCCCGCGCCGCGCGGCGCGCCGGCAGCACCGCGGCGAGCACACCCGCCAGCCCCGACATCGCCACCAGCAGGGCGATCTGCCCGCCGGGCACCGCGTAGCGAGCCCCGTCGATCATGGCGCGCACCGCCGCCCAGCCGAACACCAGGCCGAGCACCGCGCCGATCAGCGCGCCGATCAGCCCCAGCACCAGCGCCTCCACCGACAGCGTCCGGCGCAGTTGCGGCCGGGTCAGCCCGAGCGCCCGCAGCAGCGCCGACTCCCGGGTCCGCTCGTGCACCGACAGCGACAGCGTGTTGGCGATGCCGAGCAGCGAGATGAGGACGGCGAGCCCCAGCAGCCCGGTGACGATCATCAACAACATGTCCAGGGCCTCGTCGAACTCGCCCCGCACCACGGTCGAGCTCGACACCTTGACCGTCGGGTGGGCCGCGACGGCCGCGTCCACCAGCTTGCGCGCCTGCTCGGGGGCGACGCCGTCCCTGACGTTGACCAGCACGCTGGAGTCGGGCAGCGCCCCGAAGTAGCGGTCGAACTGCGCCGGGGCCACGGTGAGCGACGGCAGCGGCGAGTCGTCGCCCACCAGCGCCACCACGGCCAGCGACACCGTGCCGGCCCGCTTGGTCTTCACCGGGACGGTGCCGCCCACCCGCCAGCCGAGTTCCTCGGCCGTGGAGGCGCGCACCGCGACCTCGCCGGGTCGGAGGCCCCGCAGCGAGCCCGCCGTCACCTCGGGCTCGAAGGGCCCCTCGAAGGCGCCCACCTCCACCCGCCGGGAGCCTGTCGTGGCCGTCGTCCCGCGGATCTGGACGATCTGGCGCAGCTCCGGCCGCTGCCGCAGCGACTCGCCGACCGTCCGGGGCACGACGGCCTCACGGGTCTGGTCGGCCAGCAGGTAGTCGATGGGGAACTGCTCGTCGAGCTTCGCGTCCAGCGTCACCCGGGTCGAGGCGGTGACCACCGAGATGAGCGTCATCAGCGTCACGCCGATGGTCAGCGCCACCGTCGTGGTGGCCGCCCGGTTGGGGTTGCGGCCGGCGTTGTCCACGGCGAGCCGTCCGGGCACCCCGAACAGCCTGCGCGGCACCCACCCGACCAGCGCGCTGAGCGGTCTGACCAGCACCGGGCCGAGGATCAGCACGCCCAGGAAGGTCAGCGCGCCGCCGCCCATGACGACGAAGAGCGACACCTGGTGCCCGGGTTCGAGCACCAGCGCGCCCACACCGGTCGTGCCCAGACCCGCCAGCAGGAAGAACCCGGCGAACAGCACCCGCGGCGCGCCGGTGCGGAACGTCTGCTCCTCCGCCTGCGTGCGCAGCGCCGCGACGGGGGCGACCCGCGTGGCGGTCCGCGCCGGGAGCAGGGCCGCGCCCACGGTCACCACCAGGCCGAGCACCAGCCCGATGACGATCGTCGCCGGCGACAGCGTCACCCCGGCACCGGTCGGCAGCGGCGCGTCGAACGCCTCCAGGACCAGCATGGTGACGACACCGAGGCCGTAACCGGTGAGCAGGCCCAGCGCGGACGACAGCAGCCCGACCACCGCCGACTCGATGAGGATCGAACCGAACACCTGCCCGCGGGTCGCGCCGACGCAGCGCAGCAGCGCCAGCTCCTTCGTACGCTGCGCGACGAGGATGTTGAACGTGTTGTAGATCACCAGCGTGGCCACCATCATGGCCACCAGGCCGAACATCAGCAGCCCGAGGCTCAGCGCCTCGATCTCGACCCCGGCCTGGGCGGCCAGCAGGGCGGCCAGCTCGGTGCCGGTCCGCACCTCGGCCCCCTTGCCCACGGCGGCCGCCACGGCCTGCTTGAGCCGGGCCGGGTCCGCGCCGGCCAGGTCGATCTCGTGGAAGCCCTTCGTGCCGGTCATCCGCTGAGCCGTCGCCGGGGTGAACCCGACGGCGCCGGTGTAGGCCAGCTTCTGGTCCACGCCGGGGTCGAACAGGCCGACGAGCTTGAACGGGTGCCTGCCGCCCTCGGGGTCGAGCACGGTGATGGTGTCGCCGACCTGGAACCCCTGGGCCTTGGCGGTGTTCTCGTCGAGCACGGCGGCCGCGTCGTCGGAGCCGGGGCCGGTGCCGGCGACGATCGTGGTGCGGTTCAGCGCGCCGGGGACGACGGAGACGCCCGAGGTCGGCACGTCACCGGCCGCCTTGCCGTCCTTGCCCAGCAGCGGCGCCTGCCCGTGTGTCAGGCCCTGCGCGTCGGTCACGCCGGGCAGCGCGCGCAGCCGTTGCAGCAGGCTCGCCGGGAGCGTGGCCGGCTCGGCGCCGGGCCGGCCCGGCTTCGGCAGCACGGCCACGGCGACCTTGTCGGCCTCGGCCGTGACCCGCTGCCCGAACCCCGCCTTCATGGTGTCGGTCAGCACGAACGTGCCCGCGATGAAGCCCACCCCGAGCGTGATCGCGAGCGAGGTCAGCAGCAGCCGCAGCGTGTGCGCGCGCAGACCCGCGAGAGCCGTCTTCAGCACCTCAGCCCTCCAGCCGCATCAGCGTGTCGAGCACTCCCTGCGGGGTGGGCGCGGCGAGCTCGGACACCAGCTCGCCGTCGTGCAGGAACACCACCCGATCGGCGTACGCGGCCGCCATCGGGTCGTGCGTCACCATGACGATCGTCTGCCCGAGTTCGCGCACGGACGTGCGCAGGAACGACAGAACCTCCGCGCCGCTGCGCGAGTCGAGGTTGCCCGTCGGCTCGTCCGCGAAGATCACCTGTGGCTTGCTGATGAGCGCCCTGGCCACGGCCACGCGCTGCTGCTGGCCACCGGACAGCTCGGTGGGCCGGTGTCCGAGCCGGTCCTTCAGGCCGACCGTCTCGATGACCCGGTCGAACAGCACCTGGTCCGCCTGGCGGGCCGCGATCTCCAGCGGCAGGCGGATGTTCTGCTCGGCGGTGAGCGTCGGCAGCAGGTTGAACGCCTGGAAGATGAAGCCGATCCGGTCGCGGCGCAGCAGCGTCAGCTGTTTGTCGGCCAGCCCGGTCAGCTCGACGTCGCCGATGTGCACGGTGCCGGACGTCGCGGTGTCCAGCCCCGCCAGGCAGTGCATCAGCGTGGACTTGCCCGAGCCCGACGGACCCATGATCGCGGTGAAGGCGCCGGTGGCGAAGGCCACGTCCACTCCGCGCAGGGCGTGGACCCGGGCATCGCCCTGGCCGTACACCTTGGTCAGGCCCTTGGCCGCCACGGCCGGAGGGGCATGGCGCCGCGTCTCGGTGAGGGTCACGTTCACTCCTTGGGTGCTTGTGGAACGCGAACCACGCTAGGGGCGGCTTTCGCCCGATCCCTGGGCCCTGAGGAGGGACTTCGGGTAGGACGCCAGATGACCCGGGGTCAGCCGTTCGGCCGATGGAACGGCACGATCAGCCCCGCCTCGTACGCGTACGCCACGACCTGAGCCCGGTCCCGCAGCCCCAGTTTGGCCAGCACCCGGCCCAGATGCGTCTTCACCGTGCCCTCCGCGACCTCCAGCCCGGCTGCGATCTCCAGGTTGGACAGCCCGCGCGCCACCATCAGCAGCACCTCGCGCTCGCGCGGCGTCAACTCCGCCGCGTCCGGCAGGTTCTCGGCGGGCAGGTGCGCGGCGAACCTGTCGAGCATCCGCCGCAGCGTCCGCGGCGCCACGACGGCGTCGCCCGCGTGCACGGTCCTGATGGCGTTGACCAGGTCGGCCGGCGGCACGTCCTTCAGCAGGAAGCCGGACGCGCCCGCCTTGACCGCGGCGAAGGCGTACTCGTCCAGGTCGAACGTGGTCAGGATGAGCACCCTGGGCCCGCGGATCCGGACCGTCGCCTCGACGCCGTCCATGCGCGGCATGCGCACGTCCATGAGGACCACGTCCACCTCGGTGCCGCGCAGGGTCTCCAGCGCCTGCTCGCCGTCGCCGGCCTCGGCCACCACCTCGATGTCGGGCTGGGCCCCCAGCACCATCCGGAACCCCGCCCGCAGCAACTCCTGGTCGTCGACCAGCATCACCCGGATCACCACGCGCCTCCGCTTCCGGACGTCCCCGCCACTACGCCGCCCTCGTCACGGGCACCGGCAGCCGGGCCAGCACCTCGAACCCGCCGCCCGGCCGCGGCTCGGCCGACACGGCGCCGCCGTACATGGCCACCCGCTCCCTCATCCCGATCAGCCCGTGCCCGTCGGGGCTGCGCGGCGCCGCGGCCCCGCGGCCGTCGTCGGTGACCCGCACCACCAGGTCGGGCCCGCCGTACACCAGCTCGACCAGCGCGCGCACGCCCGGCCCGCCGTGCTTGAGCGCGTTGGTCAGCGCCTCCTGCACGATCCGGTAGACGACGAGCTGCTGCCCCTCCGGCAGCTCGCACGCCGCGCCGGACACCCGCAGCCGGGCCGGCACCCCCGCGCCGCGCACGAGCTCCTCCAGTTGCGCGAGGCCCGGCTGCGGGGTGTAGTCGGTGGCGTCCGCCTCGCCCTCGCGCAGCACGCCGACCAGCCTGCGCATCTCGGCGAGCGCCTCCCGGCCGGTCCTGGAGATGGCGCGGACGGCCTGGCGGGCCTGCTCGGGGTCGCGGTCGATGGCGAAGCCCGCGCCGTCGGCCTGGACGACGATCACGCTGACGTTGTGCGCGACCACGTCGTGCAGCTCCCTGGCGATCCGGGTGCGTTCGGCGGCGGCGGCCATCCTGGCCTGCTGGTCGCGCTCGCGCTCGGCGCGTTCGGCCCGCTCCTCCAGGCCCTCCAGGTAGCGCCGGCGGGTGCTGGCGTACAGGCCGGTCAGCCAGACCGTCACGACGAAGATCGAGCCGCTGAAGAACATGCTGAACGTCACCTGGCCCCAGCGCACGATGACCAGGAACACTCCCAGCTCGGCGATCAGCCCCGCCGCGAGCGCCCACGGGAACGCGCGGGTGCGCGCCACGGACCAGAGCGCCATCAGCACCGCCAGATCGGCCGGCACCAGGTCGATCTCCAGCAGCCACTGGCCGAAGCACACCAGCGCCACGCCCGCGAACGCGGCCACCGGCCACCGCCGCTGCCACAGCAGCGGCGCCAGCAGGGCCGCCGACAGCGCCAGGTAGCCGGCCAGGCCGATCCGCATGCCCGGCGGCCCGGCCGCCGGGTTCGCCGCGTACGGCCAGGCCGTGAGCACCACGAGCCCGACGAACGGCGCCACCCGCAGGGCGTCCATCAGCTTGACGTGGCCCTTGGACCACTCATGTACCCTGCCGAACACAACATCACGATACGTAGCCGGTGCCCGAGCTTTGTCCGCCTTCAGGGGGAAGTCGGTGTACGACCCAGGTCTTACGTGACCTCGTCAGAGGGAGATCGGCTCTTACGCGCCCTTTACGGTGCCTTGGGCATCCTTGTCATTGGGAGCGCTCGCTGGGGGGCGAGTAAAGGGAGATCGTGATGGCGGATCATGATCGCGACGTCGGGTCGCGCGGCGAAGAGGAAGCGCCGCGCGACCCGTCCCCTGAGTCTCCCGGCCCACGCCTTTTCTGAGCCTCACCAGCTGCGGCTCTCCTTGGTCGGGAGAGACCTCGCCTCCGTGGGCGTGACCGCAGGTCGTCACGCGGAAATGGGGTGTGTGGGGTCGGTGGGATTCGAACCCACACTAACAGCCACCTAAAGACTGCGCCTCTGCCATTGGGCTACGACCCCTTTTCGCCTTTCCCTTCCCGGCATAGTTTTCGGTCTGGGAATGGCAGTTGGGGCAGAGGAAGCGCAGATTCTCCAGGCGATTGTCGAGCCAGTCACCGTTGATGTGGTCGACATGGAGCGTAAGCGGCTTTCCCTGCCACGTGCCGTCAATACTACAGCCTGCGCAGGCGTGGGGAACCCCTGCCGCTCGCAATGCACGGCGCAGCGTGGGCGCCTTCTCGCGGATGGAGCCGGGTGGACGCTGGATCAGAATCTGCTGGTAGGGCCGGGAGTTGGCGGCGGGTCTGCCCCTGCCGTGAGCCTGTCCCACGAAGTGGGAGGTGTCGATGCCGAAGTGCTTCAGGCGCCGGCTGATGTGAGCGTGGCTGCCGCCTGTCCACTTAATGCCTAGATGGCGGAGTATGTCCGCCACGCTACGTGCACCGGCCGCGGCCTCGGCAAGGATTTCAGGCGTGTATTTGAGGTAAGCCGCCATGGGCCCCATCGTAGAAAATGCCACTGACATTTCTCCGGTGCTTCATTCACCTTCCCCGTGTGGGGGATTCCGGATCGGTGGACCTTGTGCGAATGGGGCCCGCGGGTGGGTCAGGAGAGGCCGAGCTTCTTCTTCAGGGAGGCCACGTGGCCGGTGGCCTTCACGTTGTAGAGGGCCTGCTCGATCTTGCCGTCGGCGTCGATGACGAAGGTGGAGCGGATGACGCCCACGACCTCCTTGCCGTAGAGCTTCTTGGTGCCGTACGCGCCGTAGGTCTTGTGGACATCGAGGTCCGGGTCCGACAGGAGCGGGAACGTCAGGGCGTCGCGTTCGGTGAACTTAAGCAGCTTGTCCGTCTTGTCCTTTGACACGCCGAGAACGACGAAACCCTCCGCCGTCAACTGGTTCAGGTTGTCGCGGAAGTCGCACGCCTGCTTGGTGCAGCCCGGGGTCATCGCGGCAGGGTAGAAATAGAGGATCACCCGCTTGCCGCGGAGGTCGTCGAGCGCGACGGTCTTTCCGTCGGCGGCGGGTAGCGTGAACTCGGGCGCGGCGTCGCCGGGCGCGAGCTTGGTTTCGGTCATGGGGCCCTCCAGAGTTCTTCCAGCAAAACCTACCGGCCCGCCTGCTGTGCCGTACGGCGTGCCGACCTGACAGACTGATCACGGCCAGAGCGGGTGTGCCCGTCCCGATCTCGGGGACGAGGACGACCATGAGCGTGGTCGAGAGGAGATCCATGGCTGACACCGATCCCGACGAGCTGGAGCGGCGGATCGCGCGGACGCGCGCCGAGTTGGCGCAGACGGTCGACGCCATCGCCGACCGGGTGAGCCCCAAGCGGGTCGCCGAACGCACGGTGGCCGACGTGCGGACCCGGGCGGGACACTTCGTGGCGTCCGTGGGTGACGCGCTGGGCGTCGCGCCTCGGTCGCTGCCTCGGGCCGGGGACGGCGCCGACGCCGACCGGCTCTGGGAGGAGGAGCCGCCCAACCTGGCGCCGGTGCTGATCGGGCTGGGCGCCGTGCTCGTGGTGGGCGCGGCCGTCGCGCTCCTGCGCCGCCGCGGCCGCCGCCGCTGAGGCGGGCGCAGGGGACGGCCGGCGGGCGGTCGCGGCGGGTCAGAGGAAGGTCTTGCCCTCGCCGCGGTAGGTCGGCACCGACTCCACGAGCGTGTCGCCCTCCACCAGGTGGAGCGTGGCGAACCGCTCGCACAGCTCCCCGGCCTTGGCGTGCCTGAACCACACGCGGTCGCCCACCCGCAGGTCGTAGGCCGCCTCTCCGAGCAGAGGCGTCTGCACCTCGCCGGCGCCCTCGTCGGGGGCGTAGCGCAGGCCCGCGGGCAGGTACGGCTGCGGCAGGCGCATCGGGTCGGCGGGGCCCGAGGCGACGTAGCCGCCGCCGAGCACGGTGACCGTGCCCGGGGCGGGCCGCCGGACGACCGGCAGGGCGAACAGGGCGGCCGGCCGGCCGGTGAAGCCGCTGTAGAAGTCGAACAGGCGGGGATGGAAGAACCCCGATCCGGCGGCCACCTCGGTGACGGCCTTCTCGCGCACGGTGCGCTCGACCGAGCCGGTGCCGCCGCCGTTGACGAACTCGAGGTCGCACAGCCCGCTGACGGCGTTCACGACGCGGCCGCGGCGCAGGATGAGGTCGCGGGCCGAGCGGGCCTGCATGATCCGGATCGCCCGGCTGATGAGGGCGTTGCCGGGTGGCGTGTCGCCGACGCCGGCGATCTGCGCCTCGTAGGCGAGCAGCCCCACCAGGCGGAACCCGGGACGCTTGGCGATCTCGGCGGCGATCTCGGCGGCCTGCTCGGGCTCGCGGACGGGGGAGCGGAGCGCACCTGCCCGGAACTTCCCGCCGAGGGCCACATATCCGGCATCGATGTCCAGGCAGATGCGGAGCTCCTGGCGGGGCCGGCTCTGGGCCAGCACGCGGTCGAGGTGGTCGAGGTGCTCGGTGGAGTCCACGGTCAGCGTGATCTCCCGGGCCGCCCGGGGGTCGCCGGCGAGGGCCGTGATCGCCTGCCGGTCCGCCGTCGGATACGCCACCAGTACGTCGGTGAACCCCTCGGCGACCAGCCAGAGCGCCTCCGGCAGCGTGAACGCCATCAGGCCCCGGAAGCCGTCCATGGCCAGGATCCGGTCGAGCACCGGCCGGGAGCGGATGGATTTGGTCGCCACCCGGATCGGCTTGCCCGCCGCCCGCCGGACGAGATCCGCGGCGTTGGCGCGCAGGGCGACGAGGTCGAGCATCGCGAAGGGCGGGTCGAGAGCCGCTGTGGCGCGGTCGTAGCGCGGGCGGTCGTCCATATCGGCAGCGTATCCGCATATCCGGCAAATGAACATGAGGGCAGTTCACGTTGTCCGGATGGCTCGTAATGATCCTGCAAACCGGCGGCGAGGGCGGGACCCCCGGCCGCCTCGCCCCTGTACCTCTGATCGGTGTGATGACCACGTTCCAGCAGATACTCCCCGGTGCCGGCGTCGCCGCGGACGAGAGCCCGCTCCGCCGGTCCACCCGGGCGCTGCGACCTGCTCGCACACCCGCGGGGGCCGTGGTCGCGTTCATCCTGACCGTCGTGCTCGCGGGCACCGCGGCCGAGGTGGTGTCGGCGCTGCTGGGGAGCCCGCTGCGGTGGCTGCCGGTGGATCGCGTCCTGGAACTGGCGGGCCGGCACACGTGGAGCGAGCTGCCGTTCGCCGCGCTGTGGGTGGCGGGAGCGGGGCTGACGCTGCTGGGGCTGGCCGTCCTGCCGGGCCGCTGCAGGCTGGTGCCGGTCGAGACGTCCGACCCGAAGATCGTCATCGGGATCACCCGGGTGGGACTGCGCCGCACCCTGCGAGCCGTCGCGGAGGAGGTCGAGGGCGTGGACCGGGCCCGGGTACGGCTGCGCAGGCGCACGATCGAGGTCGCCGTGGTGACCCGGGCGGAGAGCACGGGCGCGATGCTCAGGCAGGTCGGTATCGCCGTGGGCGACCGCCTGGCCGGGGTGGGCACGCTCGCCGCGGGAGAGGTCGTGGTGCGCCTGCGCAGGAAGGGGCGGTGATGCGGGAAGGCGCGGCGATGCGGGAAGGCGCGGTGATGCGGGAAGGCGCGGTGATGCGGCGGGAGACCGACGGGCGGTCGCCGCGGCGGGACGAGCGGTCACGGTGGAGGGAGCGGTGATGCGGCAGTACGGGGGCAACCGGATCGGCCTGGCCGTCGTGGGCGCGCTGTTGCTCCTCGCCGCGGCCTACATGTGGCTGCGCGGCAAGGGCAAACTGCCGGGGCTGCCGCCGCGGGCGAAGGTGCTGCCCGACCGCACGGCCGAGGCCATCGCCGACCAGCCGTGGGCGCTGTGGGCGGCGGCGCTCGGGATGGTGCTGCTGGCCCTGGTGACACTCCGCTGGCTGCTCATCTGCCTGGGCTGGGGCCGGCGGGGGTTCCGGTCGGGCACGGGGACGGCCATGCTGTGCGTCGGGCTCAAGGACGTCGAGGGGCTCAGCCGGGCCGGGGTGCGCGTGGTGGGCGACGGTGTCCGGCTGCGCGTCGCCGTCACCTGTCCGCCGTCGGCCGACGTCGGCGCGATGGCGGGCAAGCTCGACCGCGACATCGTGGGCCGCATCCGCCGGGAGGTCTGCGACGACGAGGTCGGCACGATCGTCCGCCTGCACGTCCGCCGGCAGTCCTCCCGCCAGTCCTCCCGGCAGGCGTCCGCTAGCACTCGATGACGTTGACGGCGAGGCCGCCGCGTGAGGTCTCCTTGTACTTGTCGAGCATGTCGCGGCCGGTGTCGCGCATGGTCTTGATGGCCTTGTCCAGGGCGACGAAGTGGCGGCCGTCGCCGCGCAGGGCGATGCGGGCGGCGGTGATGGCCTTGATGGAGGCGACCGCGTTGCGCTCGATGCACGGGATCTGCACCAGGCCGCCGATCGGGTCGCAGGTCAGGCCCAGGTTGTGCTCGATGCCGATCTCCGCGGCGTTCTCCACCTGCTCCGGGGTGCCGCCCAGCACCTCGGTCAGCCCGGCCGCGGCCATCGAGCAGGCCGAGCCGACCTCGCCCTGGCAGCCGACCTCGGCCCCGGAGATGGAGGCGTTCTCCTTGAACAGCACCCCGATCGCCGCCGCCGTCAGCATGAAGCGGATCACGCCCTCGTCGTCGGCGTGCGGCACGAACCGCGAGTAGTAGGTGAGCACGGCCGGGATGATGCCCGCCGCGCCGTTCGTCGGGGCGGTGACGATCCGCCCGCCGGCCGCGTTCTCCTCGTTGACCGCCAGGGCGAACAGCGACACCCAGTCCATCGCCTGCAACGGATCGGTGCCGGCGGTCTCGCTCTGGAGCCTGCGGTGGAGCTGGTTGGCCCGGCGCTTGACCTTCAGGCCGCCGGGCAGGACGCCCTCCTTGCCGATGCCCCGCTGGACGCACTCGGACATGACGCGCCACAGGTTGAGGATACCGGCGCGGATCTCGGCCTCGGTGCGGCCGAACGCCTTCTCGTTCTCCAGCATCAGCGCCGAGATGGACAGCCCGGTGTTGGAGCAGTGCTTGAGTAGTTCCTCGGCGGTGGTGAACGGGTGGGGCAGCACGGTGTCGTCGGGCTTGATGCGGTCGGCCCCGGTGGCGTTCTCGTCCACCACGAAGCCGCCTCCGACGGAGTAGTAGACCTTCTCCCGCACCACCGTGCCGTCGCCGGAGCGGGCGGTGAAGCGCATGCCGTTGGGGTGGCCGGGCAGCGAGATCTTCCGCTCGAAGACGAGGTCCTCCCCGACGACGAACGGGATCTCCTGGTGGCCGAACAGCCGGAGCGTGCTGGAGGCGCGCATCTCGGCCAGCCGGGCGTCGATGCCGTCCACGTCCACGAGTTCGGGCTTGTCGCCCGACAGGCCCAGCAGGACGGCCTTGTCGCTGCCGTGGCCCTTGCCGGTCAGCCCGAGCGAGCCGTACAGGATGGCCTCGACGCGGGCCACCCGGTCGAGCAGGCCGTCCTCGTGCAGGCCGCGCGCGAACCTGTGCGCGGCGGCCATCGGCCCGCCGGTGTGGGAACTGGACGGGCCGATCCCGATCTTGAAGAGGTCGAAGACGCTGATCGCCATTGATGTGCGCCCTTCATGAGGGCCGGGGCCCGGCCGGGCCCCGGCGGTTCGGTCAGGACTCGCCCGAAGTGAGTGCCTTGTACTCCTCGGCCGAGAGCAGGTCCTCGGGGTCGCCCTCCACGCGTACGCGGAACATCCAGCCCTCGCCGTAGGGGTCGTTGTTGACCAGCGAGGGGTCGTCCACGACGGCCTGGTTGACCTCGACGACCTCGCCGCCGAGCGGGGCGTAGATCTCGCTCACCGACTTGGTGGACTCCACTTCGCCGACCGAGTCACCGGCCTGGACGGTCGTGCCGGCCTCGGGAAGCTGCACGTAGACCACGTCGCCCAGGGCCTCGGCCGCGTACGCCGTGATGCCCACGGTCACGTTGACGGACTCGTCGAGCCCGGCCACCCACTCGTGTTCCTTGGTGTAGCTCAGCTCGTCGGGGATGTTGCTCACTTGTTCCTCCTGTAGAAGGGCAGCTCGACGACGTCCACTGGTTCGTGGCTGCCCCGGATGTCCACGGTCAGACCTTCACCGGCGCCGGCGTCGACATAGGCCATCGCGATGGGCTTGCCCAGGGTCTGGGAAGGGGCCCCGCTGGTGACCTCGCCGACGACGGCACCGTCCTTGGTGACCGGGTACCCGTGACGGGGCACCCGGCGACCCCGCGCGACCAGGCCGGCCAGCCGGCGCCGCGGCGGCACGTCCTTGACCGCCTCGAGCGCCGCCCTGCCGACGAAGTCGCCGGGCTTGTCGAATTTCACCACCCTGCCCAGCCCCGCGTCGAACGGGGTCAGGTCCGCGTTCAGCTCGTTGCCGTACAGCGGCATGCCCGCCTCCAGCCGGAGCGTGTCGCGGCTGGACAGTCCCGCGGGAATGAGCCCGGCGGACTCGCCGGCCGCGGTCAGGGCGTGCCAGAGCGGCACCGCGTCCTCGGCGGCCACGAACAGCTCGAACCCGTCCTCGCCGGTGTAGCCGGTGCGCGCGATGAGCGCCTGCCGCCCGTCGACGAGGCCGGGCAGGCCGGCGTAGTACTTCAGCCCGGCCAGGTCGGCGTCGGTGAGCGTGGCGAGGATCTCCTGGGCGCGCGGCCCCTGCACGGCGATCAGGGCGTACTGCTCGGACCGGTCGTCCACCACCGCGTCGTACGCCTCGGCGCGCCCGGTCAGCTCACGGGCCACCAGCTCGTAGTTGGAGGCGTTGGCCACGACCATGAACTCCTCCTCGCCCAGCCGGTAGACGATGAGGTCGTCGAGCACGCCGCCGCGCTCGTTGACGATCATGGTGTAGCGGGCGCGGCCGACGGCCACCGCCGACAGGTGACCCACCAGGGCGTAGTCGAGCGCCTCGGCCGCCTGCGGCCCGGTCACGAAGATCTCGCCCATGTGTGAGAGGTCGAACAGGCCGGCGGCCTTGCGCACGGCGTTGTGCTCGGCCGACTCGCTGCCGTAGCGCAGCGGCATGAGCCAGCCGGCGAAGTCGGTCAGCGTGGCGCCGAGACTCTCGTGGACGTCTCGCAGCGGTGTGGGTCGTGACATGAAGCGCACCTCTGGGCAGGGTCGGATGCCAGCATCCTCCCCCTCTGTCATGGATGCCTGAGAGCTTCGCCCGAGTTTTGCCGGACTTTCACCTTCGGCGAGGCCCGCGGGCCTGCTTTCCAGAGGTCACCTCGGCCGTGCGGTCCTTTGCCTTGAGAGGTTTGCGGGGAGGGCTTGCTCCTTCAGGGGCTCTGGATGGCTACCAGGGCGCTCTCCCGCACGGTGTCGCCGGTGATGCCGCCAGCCTAGTGCCGGGACGGGGTCGTTGTCGCGCGGCGGCTTCCACCAGGGCGGCCGCGACGGTCAGCAGGCGGCGACCAGCGCCTCGAACAGCGCGCAGTCGGTGGCGGCCTCCGGATGCCACTGGACCCCCACGGCGAAGTGCCGCGACTCCAGCTCCACGGCCTCGATCGTGCCGTCGTCGGCCACGGCCGTGACGGTCAGGCCCAGCGCGAGCCGGTCGACGGCCTGGTGGTGGTAGTGCGGCACCTCCACGGGCTCGGCGCCCAGCGCCTTGGCCACCCGCGAGCCCGGCGTGGCGCAGACGGGCAGGTGGCCGAAGCGGCCGGGGGCCGGGGCGTGCTCGGTGTGGCGGACCACCTCGGGCAGATGCTGGTGCAGGCTGCCGCCGAGAGTCACGTTGAGCACCTGGAGCCCCCGGCAGATGCCCAGGTAGGGCAGCTCCGCGTCGAGCGCGGCCGACAGCAGGTCGAACTCGGTCGTGTCGCGCGCCGGGCGGAGGTAGCCGGTGCTCTCGTGCTGCTCGGCACCGTACCGGCGGGGGTCGATGTCGCCCCCGCCGGCCACGATGAGCCCGTCGAGCCGCCCCACCAACTCGGCCGGCCGGCCGGCGGGCGGCAGCAGCACCGGCTGGCCGCCCGCCCGCTCCACCTGCTCCACGTACGTGTACGGCAGGAGCGCGACGGTCATGTCCCACACGGTGAACCGGGCGGGCTCGACGTAGGTGGTGATGCCGATGACGGGACGACTCACGATGACTCCAGGACTCTCACAGGGGTGTCACGTACGCGCCGGAGATCCCGCCGTCCACCAGGAACTCCGACCCCGTGATGAACGACGAGTCGTCGCTGGCCAGGAACGCCACCGCGGCGGCGATCTCCGTGGCCTCGGCGAAGCGGCCCATCGGCACGTGCACCAGGCGGCGCTGCGCGCGCTCCGGGTCCTTGGCGAACAGCTCCTGCAGCAGCGGCGTGTTGACCGGGCCGGGGCACAGGGCGTTCACCCGGATGCCCTCGCGCGCGAACTGCACGCCGAGCTCGCGCGACATGGCGAGGACGCCGCCCTTGGACGCGGTGTAGGAGATCTGCGAGGTGGCCGATCCCATGACGGCCACGAACGACGCCGTGTTGATGATCGAGCCCTTGCCCTGCCGCTGCATGTACGGGATGACGTGCTTGCAGCACAGGTAGACGCTCGTCAGGTTCACCTCCTGGACGCGGCGCCACGCCTCGATCCCGGTCTCCAGGATGGAGTCGTCGTCGGGCGGCGAGATGCCGGCGTTGTTGAAGGCGATGTCGACGCTGCCGTAGGAGTCGAACGCCGTCTGGTACATCCGGGCGACGTCGGCCTCGCTGGTCACGTCGGCCTTGATGTAGCGGCCGCCGACCTCGGCGGCGGCCTTGGTGCCGGCCTCCTCGTCGACGTCGACGCACACCACCCGGGCGCCCTCCTCGGCGAAACGGCGCGCCGTGGCGAGCCCGATGCCGCTGCCCGCGCCGGTGATGACGGCGACGCGCTCCTGCAAACGCTGCATGTGAGTCACTCCGATGAGATGAAGACGTTCTTGGTCTCGGTGAACGCCGCCAGGGCGTCGGGGCCGAGCTCGCGGCCGAGTCCCGACTCCTTGAAGCCGCCGAACGGCGTCCAGTAGCGCACCGACGAGTGCGAGTTGACCGACAGGGCGCCGGCCTCGACCGCCCTGGCCACCCGCAGGGCCCGGCCGACGTCACGCGTCCAGATGGAGCCGCTCAGGCCGTAGCGGGTGTCGTTGGCGATCCGCACGGCCTCCGCCTCGTCCGCGAACGGAACCACGGACACGACCGGGCCGAAGATCTCCTCGGTGAAGGCGCGGTCGGTGACCTTGGAGGTCAGCACGGTCGGCGGGAACCAGTAGCCCTTGCCGGACGGGCACGCGCCCTGCAGATAGGGGGCGTCGTCGACGAAGCCCCGCACCCGGTCGAGATGCTCGGCGCTGACCAGCGGCCCCATCTCGGTGTTCTCGTCGAGCGGGTCGCCGACCTTGACCCCGCGCACGGCCTGTCCGAGCCGGTCGAGGAACTCGTCGTAGACCTCGGCCTGGACGAGCAGCCGCGAGCGGGCGCAGCAGTCTTGTCCCGAGTTGTCGAAGACCGCGTACGGGGCGGTCCGCGCCGCCTTGTCGAGGTCGGAGTCGGCGAAGACGATGTTCGCCGACTTGCCGCCGAGCTCCAGCGTGATGCGCTTGACCTGGGCTGCGGCCTTGGCCGCGATCTCCTTGCCCACCTCGGTCGACCCGGTGAACACGATCTTGGCCACGCCGGGGTGCTCGACCAGCCGGGCGCCCGCGACCTCCCCTGCCCCGGGCAGGACCTGGAGCACCCCCTCGGGGAGGCCCGCCGCCAGGGCCAGCTCGGCCAGCCTCAGCGCGGTCAGCGGGGTCCACTCGGCGGGCTTGACGATGACCGTGTTGCCCGCCGCGAGCGCCGGGGCGAGGCCCCAGCTCGCGATCAGCATCGGGAAGTTCCAGGGCACGATGACGCCCACCACGCCCAGCGGCTCCTGGAACGTGACGTCCACGCCCCCGGGCACCGGGATCTGCTTGCCGTGGTTGCGCTCGGGCGCCCCGGCGTAGAAGTGGAGGACGTCGCGCACGCTGCCCGCCTCCCAGCGGGCGTTGCCGATCGGGTGGCCGGCGTTGGCCGTCTCCAGCCGGGCCAGCTCCTCGCCGTGCTCGCCGACCAGGTCGGCGAACCTGCGCAGCAGCCGCGCCCGGTCACCGGGCGACACCTCGCGCCAGGCCGGGAACGCCTTCCTGGCACGCTCCACGGCCCGGTCGACCTCGGCCGCGTCGGCCAGCTCCACGTCGGCGACGACCTCTTCGGTCGCCGGATTAATGATCTTCATGCCCTTCCGTCACATCCGTTCGAAGCTGCGGAACAGCTCCCAGTCGGTCACCGCCGCGTCGAAGGCCGTCAGCTCGACACGGGCGTTGTTGGCGTAGTGCTCGACCACGTCGTCGCCGAACGTCGCGCGGGCCAGCTTCGAGCGCTCGAACAGCTCCAGCGCGTCACGCAGCGTGTGCGGCACGGTCTCGGCGCCCGAGGTGTAGGCGTTGCCGGTGAACGCCTCCTCCAGCGCCAGCTCCTCGTCGATGCCGCGCAGTCCCGCCGCCACCAGCGCCGACACCGCCAGGTACGGGTTGACGTCGCCGCCCGGCACCCTGTTCTCGATCCGCAGCGACTCCCCGTGGCCCACCAGGCGAAGCGAGCAGGTGCGGTTGTCCACGCCCCACTTGACCGCGGTGGGGGCGAAGCTGCCCGGGACGTAGCGCTTGTAGGAGTTGATGTTGGGCGCGTACAGCAGGGTCAGCTCGCGCATGCAGGCGAGCTGTCCGGCGATGAAGCGGGCGCCCAGCTCCGACAGCCCGTGCGGCCCGTCGCCGGCCATCACGGGCTCGCCGTCGAGGCCGCGCAGCGAGATGTGGATGTGGCAGGAGTTGCCCTCCCGCTGGTTGGGCTTGGCCATGAAGGTGATCGACTTGCCCTCCTGGGCGGCGATCTCCTTGGCGCCGTTCTTGTAGACGACGTGGTTGTCGCACGTCTTCAGCGCCTCGTCGTAGCGGAAGGCGATCTCGTGCTGGCCGAGGTTGCACTCGCCCTTGGCCGACTCGACGTACAGGCCGGCGCCCTCCATCTCGAGGCGGATGCGGCGCAGCAGCGGCTCGATGCGGGCCGTGCCGAGCAGGGAGTAGTCGACGTTGTAGAGGTTGGCGGGGGTCAGGTCGCGGTAGCCGCGCTTCCAGGCGTCCTCGTAGCTGTCGTCGTAGACGACGAACTCCAGCTCGGTGCCGACGTAGGCGGCCAGGCCGCGCTCGGCCAGCCGGGCGAGCTGGCGGCGCAGGATCTGCCGCGGGGAGGCGGCGACCTCTGCGCCGTCCACCCAGGTCAGGTCGGCCATGAGCATGGCGGTGCCCTCCTGCCAGGGCACTTTGCGCAGGGTCGACAGGTCGGGCTTCATCACGAAGTCGCCGTAGCCGCGCTCCCACGACGACATGGCGTAGCCCTCGACGGTGTTCATGTCGACGTCCACGGCGAGCAGGTAGTTGCAGCCCTCGGAGCCGTGGTGGAGCACCTCGTCGAGGAAGAAGCGGGCTGAGAGCCGCTTGCCCTGCAGCCGGCCCTGCATGTCGCACAGCGCCAGCAGGACCGTGTCGATCCGGCCGGCCTCGATGTCGGACCTCAGTTCCTCGACTGTCAGGCTCACGGGCGTCCCTTCCGCGAAAAGTCTGGAAACAGACCATTGAAGGCATGCAAACACTGTGCGGTGGCCGCTGTCAATCCCCTGCCTCGAAGGGTGCTTTTTACCTGATCGTCACAGTCTGGGGCTTGACGGGCGGGCCGGAGAAGCGAAACATCACCGCAAAGAGCTATTGGTCCGACCGTAGCCCATTGAACGGGCAGCGGCCCGGCCCGCGCCGGAGGTGGCAGAACCGTGGTGCACAGCAAACGACACATCCATGGGGTCGACTACGAGAAGGTGTCAGCCGACTATCTGGAAAAGCGCAAGCTCCAGAAGGGCGCAGCGGGGTGGGTGCTGCTCGCGGGGCTCGGCGTGGCCTACGTCATCTCGGGGGACTTCGCGGGCTGGAACTTCGGCCTGGAACAGGGCGGCTGGGGCGGCCTGCTGATCGCCACCGTCCTGATGGCGATCATGTACACCTGCATGGTGCTGGGGCTGGCGGAGATGTCGTCCAGCATCCCGGTCGCCGGAGCCGGCTACGGTTTCGCCCGCCGCGCCCTCGGCCCGCTCGGCGGCTTCGCCACCGGGGTGGCCATCCTCATCGAGTACGCCGTGGCGCCCGCCGCGATCGCCGTGTTCATCGGGGGCTACGTCGAGGCGCTCGGCCTGTTCGGGCTCACCAACGCCTGGCCGGTCTACCTGGTGGCCTACATCATCTTCGTCGGCCTGCACCTGTGGGGCGTCGGCGAGGCGCTCAAGGTGATGTTCGTGATCACCGGCATCGCGCTCGTGGCGCTGGTCGCGTTCACGGTCGGGATGATCCCCAAGTTCGACGCGGCCCGGCTGTTCGACATCGCGCCCACCGACGCGCCCGGGGCCAGCACGTTCCTGCCGTTCGGCGCCGTCGGCGTCTGGGCCGCGATCGTCTACGCCATCTGGTTCTTCCTGGCCATCGAGGGCGTGCCGCTGGCGGCCGAGGAGGCCCGCGACCCCAGGCGCGACATGCCCAGGGGCATCATCGTCGGCATGATGGTGCTGCTGGTGACGGCGGCGTTGATGCTGCTGCTCGTGCCCGGCGGCGGTGGCTCCAAGGCCATCTCCACCAGCGACAGCCCGCTGCCCGACGCCGTCAGGATCGCCTACGGGGGCGACAACTTCCTCGCCGACTTCGTCAACTACGTCGGCCTGGCCGGCCTGGTCGCCAGCTTCTTCTCGATCATCTACGCCTACTCGCGGCAGCTCTTCGCCTTGTCGCGGGCCGGCTACCTGCCCCGGTGGCTCTCGGTCACCGGCAAGCGGCGCACGCCGTACCTGGCGCTGATCGTGCCCGGCACGGTCGGCTTCCTGCTCGCGGCGATCACCCGGGCGGGCGACCTCATGATCCAGATCGCGGTCTTCGGGGCGACGATCTCGTACGTGCTGATGATGCTGTCGCACATCGTGCTCCGCAGGCGCGAGCCGAACCTGGAGCGGCCGTACCGGACACCGGGCGGCGTCGTCACCACCGGCATCGCGCTGGTGCTGGCCCTGGCCGCGGTCGTCGCGGTCTTCCTGGTCGACGTCGTCGCCGCGCTGTGGGTGGCGGGCATCTTCGTCGCCCACCTGGCGTACTTCTGGTTCTACAGCCGGCACCGCCTGGTCGCCAACGCCCCGGAGGAGGAGTTCGAGGCGATCGAGCGGGCCGAGTCCGAGTTGGCCTGACGCGCGTTCGGGTTAGGGTCGGCCAGTGACGGCACCAGTGACCCGACCCAGAGGATGACGTGGAGCAGCCAGCGCGGCAGGAGCGGGGGGCACGGCCGGACACGCCAGGAGGCGACGGCCGGCGCCCCCTGACGGGCCTGGGCCCGTTGACGGTGCTGCGCCCCGTGCGGGCCGGCAACGCCTTCGAGGAGACCGTCGAACGCCTCCTGCAGGTGATCAAGCTGGGCGCCGTGGCGCCGGGCGAGAAGCTCCCGCCGGAGCGGGAGCTCGCCGTCCGGCTCGGCATCAGCCGCGTCACCCTGCGCGAGGCCATCCGAGCCCTGCAGGACGCGGGCTACCTCGACGTACGGCGGGGCCGCTACGGCGGCGCGTTCGTCACCTACACCCCGCCCGCGCCCGGCACCGGCGTGCTGCGCAAGGTGGTGACCGACATGGGCACCGCCGACCTCAACGACGCGCTGACGTTCCGGATGGCCGTGGAGTGCGGCGCGGCCCAGGCGCTGGCCGCCACCACGCTCACCGCCGAGCAGCGGGCGCTGTTGCGCGGCCGGCTGATGGACCTGGAGGAGGCCCGTGTCGAGGACTACCGCCGCCTCGACACGGCCTTCCACCTGTCCATCGCCGAGCTGACGGGCTCCTCGCTGCTGGCCTCGGCCTGCGCCGACGCCCGGCTGCGGGTCAGCGACCTGCTGAACGCCATCCCCATGCTGCAGGTGAACCTCGATCACGCCGCCAGCCAGCACCAGGCCATCGTGGCGGCCATCCTGGCGGGCGACCCGGAGGCGGCCCGCCGCGCCGTGGCCGAGCACCTGGAGGGCACGGCCGCGCTCCTGCGCGCCTTCCTCGGCTAGCGACCTCGGCTGGCGGCCCGGCCGGCTGTCCGCAGGTGGTGACGGGGCCGTGCGGGTCAGGTGGTGACGGGGCCGCGTGGGTCAGGTGGTGACGGGGCCGCGTGGGTCAGGTGGTGACGGGGCCGTCCGGGGTGAAAGCGTGTGCCGTGCCGCCCGGCCAGGTCACCACCACCTGCCCGCCGTCCGCCCGCACCGTGGGCAGGCCCGCTGCGCCGGTGCCGGGCACGCCCGCGCCGGCCCGCCCGTCGGCCCGCCCGTCCGCCCGCTCGTCGGCCCGCCCGTTGAGACGCCCGTCGGGACGCCCGTCGGGACAGTCCGCGCCGGACAGGACGGCCGGTTCGTCCTCGCCCGCGAGGACGGCCACGGCGACGGCCCAGCCGTCCTCCGCGACGCCGTCCAGCGCGGGCACCAGGGCCGGGGCACCGAAGGCGGTCCCGTCCGGGGCCTCGACAGCCTCCGCCCGCTCGTAACCGTGCAGGCCCGCGAGCAGCGTGCCCAGCCCGTCCGGGGAACGCAGGACGACGGCGGGGCCGCCGCCGGGCGCGGCTGCGGCGGCTGCGGTCATCTCGGATGTGGCGGGCACGGTAGGTGTGGCGCCGGCGCCTGTGGCGGGTGTGGCGATCTCGGCTGCGGTGGGCGCGGCGGGTGTGGTGGGCAGGGTGGGTGTGGCTGGGGGAGCGGGTGTGGCGGTGGCGTGGTGGAGGGCCCAGCCCGTCTGGCGGACGCGCGAGCCCGGCGCGACCCGATGGATCCGCACCTCGACGGGGCCGCGCACCACGCTCACGCTCTCGACGCCCGCGCTGCGGGAGGCCGCCCAGGCGGTGTCGCCGAGCGTCCCCGCGCCCGCGGGGGTGAGCGGGCCGCGCGCGGCGAGAGTGCCGTCCTCGGACACCAGGCCGAAGTGGTTGTCCGGGACGGCGCCCGGCGTGGTGGGGGCGGTACGCGTGGAGTAGGCGTAGCGGTCGTAGAGGGGGTCGTCGGCGTACTTCTCGCTGCCGTGGTTGAGCACCCGGGCGATGCCGCCCGAGTTCTGCACCAGGAAGCCGGGGCCGGGCAGGGCGGCGGTCCCCGACGGCCCCGGCTCCTCGGGCGCGGTCCACACCGGGTGGTCCGGCGGCAGCAGCAGGCCGAGGAACGCCTTCGAGGCCCAGTACGGCGACGCCCAGCCGGAGTAGGGCTGCAGCGTGGGCTCGTACGGGCCGTACCAGCCGAGGGTGAGCAGGCCGTCCGGCGACAGCGCCCCGCGGTCGAGGAAGCGGCGCAGGACGCCCGAGGCGATCCGCCGCGTCCGCCCCGGCGCGAGCGGGGTCGCGTCCAGCAGCGCCCCGGCGAACAGCGACGTCACGGCGCCGAACCGGTAGGTGAGAGAGCGGCCGTGGTACAGCATGCCGCCGTCGGCGTCGAACGTCAGCGCGTATCCTGCCAGGAACTCCCGCAGCCGCTCGCCGTGCACGCCGGCCTCCCGGCCCGACAGGTGGGCCAGCAGCGCGGGGTAGAGGTGCAGGGCCCAGCCGTTGTAGTGGTCGAAGGCTCGGCCGGGGCCGTCGGAGTACCACCCGTCGCCCGCGTACCAGGGCTCGACGCGCGCCAGCCCGCGCTCCACCGCCGCCCCGGCCTCCCCGGTGTGCAGCCCCACGGCGTTCAGGAAGCCGCCCACAGTGGCGGGGAACATCACCCAGTTGCTGTCGGCCGGCTCGTGGCGCAGCGTGGCGGCCAGGTAGCCGGCCGCCTCCGCCTGGACCTTCTCCTCCAGCCGGTCCCACAGGTACGGGCGGGTCAGCCAGAGGCCCAGCGCGATCGAGGCGGCCTCCACCATGGACTGCGTGCGGTCCCCGACCGGCTGCCACACGCGCGGCCCCGCCTCCAGGCCCCGCGCGTACGGGGCCAGCAGCCCGGGATCGCCGCCGCCGGCCACGCGGAAGGCCGCGAGCAGGAATGTGCGCGCGTACCCCTCCATGCCGTCGCAGCGCGACCAGCTCTCCCTGCCCGGCAGGTCCACCTCCGCCCCGTCGGGGGAGCGGTACGGCTCGACGGCCGCCAGCAGCCCGTCGGCGACGGCCTCCCAGTGGGCACGGGTCCAGCCGGTGTACGGGCTGAGCGAGCGATCCTCGGGCGGCAAGGGGAACATGCGGGCCACACTCCAAGCTAGGAAAGCGCTTTCCGTCATTATGGCCCACCGAGGGGCCGGCGAAACAGGGGCCGCCGGGAGGCCGCGTCACTCCGGCCTGGTCGTAGCATCGAGCTGAGACATGGCCCACTGGTTCGAGCAGAGCATCATCGCGACGGGGCGGCTACCGCTGTTCTGCTACTTCGTCGCGCTCATCGTGGCCTTCATCGCCACCCGCATCAACGTCCGCCTGATCAGGGCGAAGGTCGGCTGGTTCCGCAACGTGAACGTCGGCGAGATGCACATCCACCACGTCGTCTTCGGCGTGGTGCTCATGCTCGTCGGCGGCGTCACCGGATTAATCGTCTCCTCCGCCTCGCAGGTCGGCTACGCCGTCGCGGCCTCGGTGTTCGGGGTCGGCTCGGCACTGGTGCTGGACGAGTTCGCGCTGATCCTGCACCTGCACGACGTCTATTGGGAGGAGGAGGGGCGCACCTCGGTCGACGCCGTGTTCGTCGCGGTCGCCGTCACCGGCCTGCTGCTCATCGGCCTGCGCCCGCTCACCTGGGACTACGGCACGCTCGTCAACCCGGCCGCGCTCATCGTGGCCAACCTGGCGCTCGCGGTGATCACCCTGCTCAAGGGCAAGATCTGGACGGGGCTGGTCGGGCTGTTCGTGCCGGTGCTGCTCGTCGTGGGCGCGATCCGGCTGGCGCGGCCGGGGTCGCCGTGGGCCCACTGGTTCTTCGCCAAGCGCTCGCCGCGCAAGATGGCCACGGCCATCCACCGGGAGGAGCGCTGGCGGCGGCCGGTGATCGCCGCGAAGATCGCTTTCCAGGAGTTCCTGTCGGGGCGGCACGACCTGCCCTCCACCCGCCGCGCCCGTCGGCATACTTGATCCATGTCACCAGGGGAGATCCCGCCAGGACGGGCGCCGGACGGATGGACGTCGCCGGGAGCGGACGGCCCGCTGCTGGCCGCCGTGCTGCCCGTCGCCTGCCGGTACGGGCTGGTGCTCGCGGGCGGACACGCCCTGGCGCTCCACGGCCTGGCCGACCGGCCGGGTGAGGACATCGACCTCGTCACCGACCCCTGCCGGTCGGCGGCGGAGGTGGCCGAGGCGGTGTGGCGCGGGTTCCTGGAGGCGGGGCTGGAGGCGTCGCTCGGTGCGGTGGCGCCGAGGGTGGCCGGGCTGGCGGTGCGCGAGCCGGTGACGGGTGAGCGCCGGGAGGTAGTCCTGCACCGGGAGGCGCCGCAACGGCCGGCCGTCACGTGGGGCGGGCTGCGGGTGCTCGACGTGGACGACGCGGTCGGGCTCGCCATGCGGGCGCTGCACGACCGGGGGCTCGCCGGTGACCTCGCCGTGGCGGTCCGGGCGGGCGAGACGCGCACCTTTCGCGACCTTGAGGCCCTGGCCAGGCCGTACCATGACGACTTCGCGCTGCCCGAGCTGGTCATGCGGCTGGAGTTCGCCGAGCTGATGCCCGACGAGGCCTTCCGGGCGTGCGGGCTGGACGGGGCGGGCGCCGCGCGCGTGCGGGCGTTCGCCCGCGCGTGGGTGGAGGACGTCAAGCTGCGGCGCTCCGAGGACGGCGACGCCGACTACGACGACCCCGACCTGCCCGCCGTCGACTGATCCCGCCGGCCCGCACCGCCCGGCCGTCAGTCCGGTAGGGGGGTGACCGGGGAGAGCGCGGGGCGTTTGGCCGTGCGGCCGTCGCCGGAGGACAGGCCGCGCAGGCGGCGGTGGATCCACGGGGCGGCGAACCCCGCGATCCAGCGCAGCTCCGTGGCCGTGGCCTGCCAGGCGGTGGGGCGCGGCAGCGCCGGCAGGGGGAGTGTCCAGGTGTCGTCGCTGCCCGGCACGCCCAGCGTGTGGGCCACGGCGGCCGCGAAGCGGGCGTGACCCATCGGGCTGGCGTGCAGCCGGTCACTGCTCCACATGCGCGCGTCGGTGAAGAACCCGTACGGGAAGGTGTCGACCACCGTGACGCCGTGACGGGCGGCGGCGGAGCGGACGCCGGCGTTGTAGGCCAGCACCCGCGGCAACAGCGGGCGGGCCAGCGGGGCGATCCTGCCGAGGTCGGGGAAGGTGACCGTGACCACGTGCGCCCCCGCGCCGGTGAGCGCGGCGAACATCTCCTCCAGCGTCTCGACGACCTTCGCGGCGTCGAAGCCGGGGCGGATGAGGTCGTTCATGCCGGCCATGACGCTCGCCAGGTCGGGCCGCAGCGCCAGGGCGGGGCCGAGCTGCTCGTCGCGGACCTCGGCGGCCAGGCGGCCCCGCACGGCGAGGTTGGCGTACAGCAGGCCGGGCTCGCACCGCGCCAGGTGCTCGGCCAGCCGGTCGGCCCAGCCGCGGTGGCCGCGCAGGTCGTCGCCGTCGCCCAGGCCCTCGGTCTGGCTGTCGCCGAGGGCGACGTAGCGGGTGTAGGTCATCGGATCTCCCTTCCGGCGCGGGCGGCGCGCTCGCTCAGCGTTCGCGCGGTGGCCAGGCACCAGTCGCGCGTCTCCCGCTCCAGCCGGCAGCCGGCCAGGCAGGACAGGTACGGGCCGACACGCTCGCCGTGCCGCAGGAACGACTCCTCGTCCAGGTCACCACGCAGGCGCGTCAGCGTCCGCTCGAACAGCGTCAGCCTGGCCGCCGCCTGGTCGGCCCGCTCCCGGAGCTGGGCGACGACGGGTGCCGGGTCGAGCACGTCCACGGCGTGCACCTTGACGGCCAGCTCGTCGCGGAGCAGCAGCGGCCTGACGGGGGTGGCGGCGAAGGCGGCCAGCTCGTCGAAGCCGGCCGGCGTGACGGTGAAGACCCGCTTGTTGGGGCGGCCGTGCTGGACGACCTCCCGGCCGCTGATCAGGCCTTCGCCCTCCAACCTGGTCAGCTCGCTGTAGAGCTGCTGCGGCGCGGCGTACCAGAAGTTGGCGACGCCCACGTCGAAGACCTTGGTGAGCTGGTAGCCGCTGTACTCGCCGTCGAGCAGCGCGGCGAGCACGGCGTGCCGGAGCGCCACCGGCTATCCCTGCTCATGGAGATGACTAGTCATGGTCATGACTATAGCCGTTGAGCCGTCGCCTCCTCCTCAGGGAGGAGGCGTCAATCAAAGTTGACATACTTCAGTCGTCAATTTAGGTTGACGGGTGCGGATCGCGCGCCGCCGTTCGTTGGCGTTGTCGGAGCACCTCTGGAGAGGAAAACTGGTGATCAAGGACTTACTCGCCTACATCCGCCCGCACCGGCGGATCCTGGTGATCGGTGGGCTGCTGGGCCTGATCGGGTCCATCGCGGGGCTCGCGATGCCGCTGCTGGCCAAGTACGTCGTGGACGCCTTCGGCCAGGACCGGTCGATGGCCGGGCCGCTCATCGGGCTCAGCGTGGCCGTCCTGGTCGGCGCGGTGGTCTCGGCCGGCGGCAACTATCTGATGGAGCGCACCGGCGAGGGCATCGTGCTCGGCGCCCGGCGCAGGCTGGTGGACCGCATGCTCCGGCTCAAGGTGGCGGACGTGGACCGGCTCAAGCCCGGCGACCTGATGTCCCGGGTCACCGGCGACACTACCCTGCTGCGCTCCGTGCTCACCAACGGCATCGTCAACTCGATCGGCTCGGCGTTCATGCTGGTCGGCGCCATCGTCATGATGGCCACCATGGACGGCGTGCTGCTGCTGGTCACGCTGCTCGTGGTGGTCGTCATCGGCGGTATGACCGGGCTGATCATGCCGCGGATCCAGCGGGCCCAGCAGGACGCCCAGGAGGCCGTGGGCGAGATGGGCGCGGTGCTCGACCGGGCCCTGCAGGCGTACCGGACGGTCAAGGCGAGCGGGGCCGAGGAGCGCGAGATCGGCGTCGTCGCCGGCGCGGCCGAGCGCGCCCGCGACCGCGGCCTGCAGGTCGCCGGCTGGACGTCGCTGGCCGGGGTGGCGACGTGGATGGCGGTGCAGATCGCGTTCCTGTGCGTGCTGGGCGTGGGCGGCGCGCGCGTCGCCTCCGGCACGCTGGAGGTCTCGTCGCTCATCGCGTTCCTGCTGTACCTGTTCTACCTGGTCGCGCCCATCGGGCAGCTCGTCGAGGGCGCCGTCCAGCTCCAGCAGGGCCTGGCCGCCGTCAAGCGCATCAAGGAGATCGAGGACCTGCCCGCCGAGCCCGTCGCGGTCCCGGCCTCCTCCACCGCCGAGCCGGTCGGCGTGCGGTTCGAGGACGTGGCCTTCCGGTACGGCGACGACCGGCCGGCCGTCCACCACGGGGTGAGCTTCGAGGTGCCGCCCGGCGGCCTGACCGCCCTCGTGGGCCCGTCCGGCGCCGGCAAGTCCACCGTGTTCGCCCTGCTCGAACGCTTCTACGAGCACCAGGAGGGCACGATCACGGTCGGCGGCCGCGACATCCGCGACTGGCCGCTCGGCGACCTGCGCGCCGCGCTCGGCTACGTCGAGCAGGACGCGCCCGTGCTCGCCGGCACCCTGCGGGAGAACCTCCTGTTCGCCGCCCAGGACGCCACCGAGGAGGACCTGCGGCGCGCCATCACCCGCACCCGCCTCGACGACCTCGTGGCCCGGCTGCCCGAGGGGCTCGACACGGCCGTCGGCCACCGCGGCGTGCTGCTGTCGGGCGGTGAGCGGCAGCGGGTCGCCATCGCCAGGGCGTTGCTGCGCAAGCCCCGGCTGCTGCTGCTGGACGAGGCGACCTCGCAGCTCGACGCGGTCAACGAGCTGCGGCTGCGCGAGGTGATCGCCGAGGTGGCCACCGAGACGACCGTGCTGGTCATCGCCCACCGCCTGTCGACCGTGACGAACGCCGACCGCATCGTCGTCATGGAAGGGGGCGGCGTGCGCGCCGTGGGCACGCACGACGAGCTGGTCGGGCACGACGACCTCTACCGTGAGCTGGCCGCCACCCAGTTCCTCGTGTCCTGACATGTGGGACGGGGGATGACGAAGCGGGGGGAGGGACGTTAGATGTGGCGTGACAGGCGGATACCACAGCGGGCTCGACGGGTTGCTCGACGGCCGGAGGTTGTCGCCCGTGCAGCGGCGGATCGCCGGCTACCTGTCCGACCACCTCGACGAGGCCATCTTCCTGTCCAGCGTCGAGCTGGCCGAACGGGCCGGCGTGAGCCAGCCGTCGGTGACCCGGTTCGCGGTCGTGCTGGGCTTCGCCGGCTACCCCGAGCTGCGGCAGGCGCTGCGGCCGCTGGTGCTGGGCGGCGCGCCCGACAGGTCGCACGAGAGCCTGCTGCGGGGCGCCGTGGACGACGAGATCCGCGGCCTGACCCGGCTGCGCGAGCGGCTGGCGGCGCTGCCGCTGAAGGAACTGGGCGAGGCGCTGGCCGCCACCGAGCCGCTGCCCGTGATCGGGCTGCTGGCCTCCAGCGGGCTGGCGACCACCCTCGCCCACTTCGCCCGGCGCATCCATCCCGACGTGCGGCTGCTGACCCACGGCGGCTGCGAGCTGTCCGACGCGCTGCACGCGGCCCGCCGGTCGGGGGCCGAGTGGGTGGTGGCGGTGGTGCTGCCCCGCTACCCCGCCGACGCGGTGCGCGCCCTGGAGTACGCCGCGAAGCTGGGGCTGAAGACGGCGGTCATCACCGATCGGCCCGACTTCCCGGCGGAGGTGGTGCTCGACGCGCCCGTCGGCGACCGGCCGGTGTCGACCGCGCAGGCGGCGCCGCTGGTCCTGGCCATGGCGCTGGTGGAGGCCATGGCCGAGGCGGCGCCGCTGCGCACCCGGGCGCGGCTGGAGGAGTGGGAACGGATGACCGGTGAGACCGGGACGTTCGCGCCCGTGGACCGCCGGTAGCCCTACCCGGCCAGCCGGCGCAGCGAGCGCACCGACCAGGTCACCGTCAGCGCGGCCAGCACCAGCATGACGGCGAACGCCACCGGGATCGAGGAGTCGGTCAGGTCGCCGGCGAACAGCGCCCGACCCGCCACCACCGGGTGGTACATCGGGTTGAGGACGGCCACCCGCTGCATCCACTCCGGAGCCAGCGTCATCGGCAGCAGGGCGCCCGACAGCAGCATGATCGGCAGGGCGAAGAACTGCATGATCTGCGCCATGCCGTTCTCGTCGCGCAGCGACAGCGCCAGGCCGTAGCCGATGCCGGAGGCGAACAGGCCGGTCACGGCGATGAGCAGCACCGTGATCGCGACTCCCGGCAGGCTGGCCCGCATGCCCATCGCCAGCGCGATGAGCACCACCGCGACCGACTGGAGCACCAGCACGACGCCGTCGCGCAGGGTGCGCCCGAGCACGATCGACGGGCGCCAGGCCGGGCTGACCGCGACGCGCTCCAGCACACCGCTGCGCAGCTCGTAGATCATGCCGTAGCCGACGCCGATCGAGCCGAACAGGGCGGTGATCACCAGCATGCCCGGCGTGAACGCCGTCAGCATGTCGGCCGTCGACTGCCCCGCCGACCCGGCCACCAGCGGGCCGAACAGCAGGAGGTAGACCACCGGCTGGACGATGCCGAACAGCGGCCAGACGGGGTTGCGGAAGGTGTTGCGCAGCTCGTAGCCCAGGAAGAGGGCCGTGTGGCCGATCACGCGGCGGCTCCCGCGTCGCGAAGGGACCGGCCGGTCTTGGCCAGGAAGACGTCGTCGAGCGTGGACCGGTCGAGCGCGATCGAGGTGAGCGAGAGGCCCTCCTCCTCCAGCGCCCGCAGCAGCGCGGGCAGCGTCCGTTCCCCGTCGTCCACGTACACGCGCAGCACCTCGTCGTCGAGGCGGGTCTCCCGCGCGTACGGTTTGAGCGTCTCGGCGGCCCGGACGGGCTCGTCCACCCGGAGCGTGACCACGTCGCCCGAGACCTCGCGCTTGAGCTCGCCCGCAGTGCCCTGGGCCACCACCTGGCCGTGGTCCACGATCGCCAGCCGGTCGCACAGCGCGTCGGCCTCGTCGAGGTAGTGGGTGCTGAGCAGCACGCTGGTGCCCAGCTCGCGCAACTGCCGGATGCGGTTCCAGAGGTTGGCCCGGTTCTGCGGGTCGAGGCCGGTGGTCGGCTCGTCGAGGAACAGCAGCGGCGGGCTGTGCACCAGGCCGAGCGCGATGGCCACCCGCCGTTTCTGGCCGCCCGACAGCGTGCGGCCCGGCCGGTCGGCCATCTCGGTCAGCTCGAACCGCTCCAGCACCTCGGCCGTGGCCCGCGCGGGGTCGGCCACGCCGTGGATGCGGGCGGCCATGGTGACCTGGGCGCGGGGCGTGGTGTTCTCCTCGACCCCGCCGGCCTGGCTGACGTAGCCGAGGTGGCGGCGCACCCCGCCCGGGTCTTTCAGCAGGTCGTGGCCGGCGACGGTGGCCGTGCCGGCGTCGGGGACGATCAGCGTGGCGAGCATCCTGATCGTGGTGGTCTTGCCGGCGCCGTTCGGGCCGAGGACGCCGAAGATCTCGCCCTTGTCCACCTCCAGGTCCACGCCGCGCACGGCCTCGACGGTCTGCGTGCCCTTCCTGCCGCGGGTGGTGAACGTCTTGCGTAAGCCATGGGCGTCGATGATCAATGTGTGCTCCTTCAGGGGAGTTCGCCTGCCTCCACCTGGGTGACCGCGTGCTCCGCCCAGGCGAGCTGGGCGGCGAACATGGCGGCCATCAGGCGGAGGTTCTCGTCGATGTGCCGGGGGGCGCCGTAGCGCTGCTTGGCGCCGTAGGCGTGCTCGATCAGGGTGATCTGCCGCCGGAGCTCCTGGATCCTGCCGTACAGCGCCGGGACGAGCTCCTCGGAGCTCAGCCGGTCCATGTACGTGAGCGCGACCTGGAAGGGGTCGACGACGGGCCTGACCTCGTGCCAGGAGATCAGCAGGTTGCGGTGGAACTCCTCGCGGCCCGTCTCGGTGATCTCGTAGACGGTCTTGCCGCCCTTGCCGCTCTCGACCACGGTGAGCAGGCCCTCGTCGGCCATCTTGGACAGCCCGTGGTAGATCGAGCCGAAGGCCACGCTGGCCCAGCCGTCGGCGCCCATCACCTCCAGCCGCCTGCGCACCTGATAACCGTTCATCGGCCCGTCGAGCAGCGTGCCGAGGATGAGAAGCCTGGTCGAGGAAGACATAGTCAAATTTGTACTCAAACTTGAGTGCAGCCGTCAAGGTCCTACACTGATCTCATGACCGCACGGCCCACCGCGTTGATCACCGGAGCTTCCAGGGGCGTGGGCGAGGCCGTCGCGCGAGCGCTGGCGCCGACCCACGACGTCCTGCTCGGCGGCCGCGACGAAAGTGCCCTGACCCGCCTGGCGGGCGAGCTGCCCGGCGCCCGGCCCTGGCCGGTCGAGCTGACCGGGGTCACCGAGGCCGACGTCGAAGGCGTCGATCGGCTCGACGTGCTGGTGCACAGCGCGGGGGTGGCCCCGCTCGGCCGGATCGCCGACTCCACGGCCGCGGCGTGGCGCACGGCGATGGAGGTCAACGTCGTCGCGGTCGCCGAGCTCACCCGGTTGCTGCTGCCCGCGCTGCGGACGGCCGGCGGCCACGTGGTGTGCGTCAACTCGGGCCAGGGGCAGCGCGCCGGCGCCGGCTGGGGCCCCTACTCGGCCAGCAAGTTCGCGCTGCGCGCCTTCGCCGACGCGCTGCGCCTGGAGGAGCCCCGGCTCCGGGTGACGAGCCTCTACCCCGGCCGGATCGGCACCGACATGCAGCGCGGGGTGCGCGAGCACGAGGGCGGGGCGTACGAACCCGACCGCTATCTGCGGTCCGAGAGCGTCGCCCGCGCCGTGCTGGCGGCCGTCAACGCCGGCCCCGACGCCCACCTGACCGAGCTCACCCTGCGGCCCGCAGAGGGTCCCGTCAGCTGATCCGGCGCCGCCGCCTGCGGCTTCACCCCGGCCTCCTCCTTGAGGAGGACCTCCAGAACCGTCCGCTGGTCGTACCCCTTTAGGGAATCTTTGCATCGGTCCGGACGTTGGCCGGATATAGAACGCAGCTGCGGAACGAGGTGCGCTGGGGATGGCAAGGCCTACGGGGAGTCGCGCGCAGGAGCAGCACGTCGCCGAGCGCGATCTGCTGGGGACCTATCTGGCCGAGATCGGCAGGGTCCCGCTGCTCACGGCGGAGGAAGAAGTCGAGCTGGCCAAGCGGATAGAGGCCGGGCTCTTCGCCGAGCAGCTTCTCGACCGCGGCGGCTCCGAGCCGCGCTTCGGTGACGCGGCCGACGAGGAGCTGGAACGCCTGGCCGTCTCCGGCCGGCGGGCGAAGGACGAGTTCATCCAGGCCAACCTGCGCCTGGTCGTGGCGGTGGCACGGAAGTACTCCGGCCGGGGGATGCCGCTGATCGACCTGGTCCAGGAGGGCAACCTGGGGCTGGTCCGGGCCGTGGAGAAGTTCGACTACAAGCGGGGTTACAAGTTCTCGACGTACGCCACGTGGTGGATCAGGCAGTCGGTCGGCCGGGCCATCCACGAGCAGGCGCGGCCGGTGCGGCTGCCCACCCATGCCGGTGAGCAGATGACCAGGCTGATGCGGGTGCGCCGCGACCTGCTGGCCGAGTTCGACGCCGAGCCCACCGACCACGACCTCGCGGCGATTCTCGAGCTGCCGATCGAGCGGGTGCGCGAGCTGCGCCGCTGGGCCTCCGACCCGGTGTCACTGCAGCTCGGCGTGGGCGACGAGGACGAGACCGAGCTGGGCGACATGATCGCCGACGAGACCTGGGCCGACCCGGAGCAGCAGGCGATCGACATCCTGGAGCGCGAGCGGCTCGACGAGTGGCTCACCGACCTGGAGGGCGACACCCGCGACATGTTGCGCTGGCGCTACGGGCTGGTGGACGGGCGCGAGCACACGCTCACGGAGGTGGGCGAGCGCTACGGCATCGGCCGCGACCGGGCCCGCCGCATCGAGCGTGACGCGCTGGCGCGGCTGCGCCGCATGGCCACCGCCGCCGCCTGACCGCTTCGGGTTCCTGACCGCTTCGGGCCCCCCGAACGACGCCTCCGCCGTCCGACCGCTTCCCGCGGCCGGGCGGCGGATCGGTCGTTCAGGGGGCCCGACGTGATCTGGAGCCGGTCCGGCCGCCCGCACAGGACGTGCGCGCGCCGCTCGTAACCCCCCTCCGGGACCATGGCCACGGCGGTCTCTCGTGTCCGGAATACAAGGTGTGAATGGTCCGAAACACCGGCGAAACACCTGCCCGGCGAGATTCACCAACGTGAAACACACCTGGTCGAGCCACGAAACCGTGGGCGAACACGCTGTGGCCACACGTCATATGTAAGGAGGGTCGCGTCGTGAAGATCGATAGCGGCACGACTGCCTGGATGCTCACGGCCACCGCGTTGGTGCTGTTGATGACTCCGGGCCTCGCGTTCTTCTACGGGGGCATGACCAGGGCCAAGAGCGTCCTGAACATGATGATGATGTCGTTCGTCGCCATCATCACGGTGTCCATCACCTGGGTCCTGTACGGGCACTCGCTCACGTTCAGCGACAACCCGATGTCCTGGCTCAACAACTTCGTCGGCGGCTTCGAGCACTTCGGGCTCCAGAGCCTGGTGGACACGGCCACGAAGGACGACGGCACGGGCATGCCCAGCCTGATCTTCTCGGCCTTCCAGCTGACGTTCGCCATCATCACCGTCGCCCTGATCAGCGGCGCGATCGCGGACCGGGCCAAGTTCGGCGCCTGGGTGCTGTTCACCGTCGTCTGGGCGACGCTCGTCTACTTCCCGGTCGCCCACTGGGTCTGGGGCACCGGCTGGCTGAACACCCTCGGCATCGAGGACTTCGCCGGCGGCACGGTGGTCCACATCAACGCCGGCGCCGCCGCGCTCGCCCTGGCGCTCGTGCTGGGCAAGCGGCAGGGCTGGCGCAAGGAGCCGATGCGGCCGCACAACCTCACCCTGGTCCTGCTCGGCGCCGGTCTGCTGTGGTTCGGCTGGTTCGGCTTCAACGCCGGCTCGGAGCTGGCGGTCGACGGCACGGCGGCCCTGGCGTTCATGAACACGCAGATCGCCACCGCCGCTGCGGCCGGCGCCTGGCTCCTGGTCGAGAAGATGCGCGACGGCCACGCCACCACCCTCGGCGTCGCCTCCGGCGCGGTCGCCGGTCTGGTCGCCATCACCCCGGCCTGTGGCTTCGTCGACCCCTGGGCGGCCATCGTCATCGGCCTGCTCGCCGGTGTGGCCTGTGCCTACGCCGTCGGCCTGAAGTACAAGTTCGACTACGACGACTCGCTCGACGTGGTCGGCGTCCACATGGTCGGCGGTCTCGTCGGTGCGGTGGCGCTGGGCTTCCTCGCCCGCTACCCGTTCCTCGAGCAGCAGAACGAGGGCCTGTTCTACGGCGGCGGGTTCACCCAGCTCGGTCTGCAGGTGCTCGGTCCGGTCGCGGTGGGCGTCTATTCGTTCGTCGTGACCTGGGTGATCGCCAAGATCATCGACAAGGTGATGGGCTTCCGGATCCCGGCCGAGGAAGAGGTCACCGGCGTCGACATCACCACCCACGCCGAGACCGGTTACGACCTCGGCACGGTGCACGCCTCCGGCGTGACCTCCGCGAACGGTTCCGTCGCCCCGGCAGCCAAGAAGGTGGACGCATGAGGCTCATCACCGCGGTCATCAAGCCCTTCAAGCTCGATGACGTCAAGGCAGCGCTCGAACAGTTCGGCATCAAGGGCATGACCGTCAGCGAGGCCAGCGGCTACGGCCGCCAGCGCGGCCACACCGAGGTCTACCGGGGCGCCGAGTACCAGGTGGACCTGGTGCCCAAGGTCCGGCTGGAGGTCCTGGCGGAGGAGGACGACGCCGAGGACGTCATCGACGTCATCGTCAAGGCCGCCCAGACCGGCAAGATCGGCGACGGCAAGGTCTGGTCGGTGCCGGTGGACTCCGTGGTCCGGGTCCGCACCGGCGAACGCGGCCCCGACGCCCTGTAGCCGAAGACGTCAGATCACATCGAGGCGAGGGGAAGCCTTGAGGGGAGAATCACGCTCGTACGCCGCCGCCCGGAAGGAGCGGGCGGCGGACACCGACCGGTGGCTCAAGGACCTCTTCCGCACGGCGAGCGACGGCGACCACGTCTCCCTGGTCGCCGTCGGCAGCCTGGGGCGCGGCGAACTCGCCCCCGGCAGCGACCTTGACCTGGTCCTGCTCCACAACGGCCGTGACGACGTGGGCAGGATCGCCGATCGCATCTGGTACCCCGTCTGGGACTCCGGAGTCGGCCTCGACCACTCGGTGCGGACCGTGGACGAGGCCGTGACGGTCGCCCGCGACGACCTCAAGGCGGTGCTCGGCCTCATCCAGGCCAGGCACGTGGCGGGCGATCCCGATCTGACCCGCAAGGCCAGGGAAGCGGTGCTCGCCGAGTGGCGGGCCGACTCCCGGCGCCGGCTCGGCGAGCTGCGCGACGCGGCCGACAAGCGGGCGCAGACCAGCGGCGAGCTGGCCTTCCTCCTCGAACCCGACCTCAAGGACGGCCGTGGCGGCCTGCGCGACGTGCAGGCCATGCAGGCGGTGGCGGCGGCCTGGGTGGCCTCGGCGCCCGGCCCGCGGGCCCGTGAGGCCTACGAGTTCATCCTCGACGTGCGGCACGCCCTGCACGTCGTCACCGGCCGGGGCACCGACCGGCTCGTCCTGCAGGAGCAGGACGCGGTCGCCGGCCTGCTCGGGCTGCTCGACGCCGAGGCGCTGATGCGCCGGCTCGCCGAGGCCGGCCGGACGATCTCCCACGCGTTCGACGCCACCTGGCGCACGGTTGACAGGCTCGTGTCAGGACCGGCCCCCCGAGGGCGTCGTCCGCTGGCCGACGGGATCGTCGAGCACGGCGGCGAGGTGGTGCTCGCCCGCGGTGCCGACCCCCGCAAGGACCCACTGCTGGTGCTGCGCGCCGCCGCGGCCGCGGCCGAGTCGGGGCTGCCTCTCGCGCCCGCCACGGTGTCCGTCCTCGCTGCTCAGTCGCCCCCGCTGCCCGTGCCGTGGCCCGACGAGGCCCGCGGCCTGCTGGTGTCGATCCTCGGCGCCGGCCGCGCCGCCGTGCCGGTGTGGGAGGAGCTCGACCAGGCGGGCATCCTTGTCAAGTTGCTCCCTGACTGGGAGCGCGTACGGCACCGCCCGCAGCGCAACCCGATCCACCGTTTCACCGTCGACCGGCACCTGGTCGAGGCCGCCGCGAACGCCGCCGGCCACACCCGCGACGTCTCGCGCCCCGACCTGCTGCTGATCGGCGCGCTGCTGCACGACATCGGCAAGGGCTGGCCCGGCGACCACTCGGCCACGGGCGAGGTCGTGGTCCGCGACATCGGCGTCCGCATCGGCCTGTCTCCCGCGGACGTGGAGGTCCTGGCCACGGTCGTCCGCCACCACCTCCTGCTGCCCGAGACGGCGACCCGCCGCGACCTGGACGACCCGGTCACCATCGAGAAGGTCGCCGGCACGGTCGGCTCGCGCGAGGTGCTCGACCTGCTGGCGGCCCTGGCCGTCGCCGACGGCAACGCCACCGGCCCGGCCGCGTGGAACGCCTGGAAGGCCGGGCTCGTCGCCGACCTGGTGCGCCGTGTGCGGTCCGTGCTGTCCGGCTCGCCGCCGCCCAGACCGCCCACGCTCTCGCCGGAGCAGGCCGCGCTGGCCCGGCACGGCGGCGGCGCCGTGCGCGTCAACGGCGGAGCGGTCACGGTCGTCGCCCCCGACCGGATCGGCCTGCTGTGGAGCGCCGCCGGGGTGCTGGCCGCCCACCGGCTGATCGTCCGCTCCGCGGCGTCGGCCTCGGCCGGTTCCACGGCGGTGATCGAGTTCTCGGTCGTCCCCGAGTACGGTTCGCCGCCGGATCCCGCCACGCTGGAGGCGGACCTGCGCCTGGTCCTTGCTGGACGTCTTGACATCGAGCAGCGCCTGGCGCGGCGCGCGAGGTCCGCCAGGCCCCCTCGCGTACCGGTCGCTCCACCCCGTGTGACGTTGGTGGATGACGCCTCGGCCACCGCCACCGTGGTCGAAGTCAGGGCCCATGACAGGCCGGGGCTGCTGTGGCGCATCGGACGGGCGTTCGGCGAGTGCGGTCTTGACGTGAGAGCTGCTCGCGTGGAGACTCTCGGCGCGGAGGCGGTGGACGTCTTCTACGTGGTGGACCGCGCCGGACGCCCCCTCAGCGACGACGCGCAGCGGGCCCAGGTCCGCGATCAGGTTCTTGCAGCGTTGCGGTAGCCCAACACACGACGGGCGGTGGCATATGTAACGATTGTGCCCGGTTTGGCGTAATTAGTCTGACGCTGCGAGTACCTTGTGGACGTCCTTGGGTCTGATGGGACGAATCGGGATGATTGAGGGGTAGCGGGAGCAGTGACAACGGGGATCTCGGAGAGCGGCACACCCGCCGAGCGGGACCGTGCGAAGCGGTCACTGTCACGGCTGGGGCTGCGCAACTGGCGCGTAAGGTGGCGCCTGACCGCGCTCATCCTCGTTCCCACCGTCGTTTGCGTCGCGCTCGGGGGAGCGCGCGTGGTCGGCTCGGTGCAGAGCATCGAGGACTACGACCGCACGACGCGCGCCGCCCAGCAGGCGGAGCGGATCCGCGACCTGGTCCAGGCGCTCGGCCTGGAGCGCGACACCGGCGGCTGGCTCGATGCCGCGCGCAACCTGCGCAAGCGGCTCGCCAAGCCCTACGCCGAGCGCAAGGCCGCGGTGGACGAGCTGGCCACGAAGGTGCGGGCCGACCTCGACACGATGGACGAGTCCTACGGCTCGCGCGTGCAGGAGGTCGTCAAGCGGACGCGGCTCGACCTCAACCAGCTCGGCAGGACCCGCGGCGAGGGCCAGCGCGACACCACCCGCTACGACTCCGTGCTCGACACGCTGCTCCGGCTGCACGACGAGCTGGGCCTCCTCAGCGAGGACCCGCAGATCATCGGCCAGTTCAGGGCGCTGAGCGCGATCGCCCGCGCGAAGGAGGAGGTGTCCCGGCAGCGCGTCCAGCTGCTCAAGGGCTACTACAACTCCGCCAGCGTGGACGCCAAGGAGGTGGAGCGCTTCATCGCCTCCAACGCCTCCCAGCGCGCCGCGATCGCCACCGTCGGCCTGGAGGCCGGCCCGCAGGTCGGCATGAAGCTCCAGAAGGAGCTGACCATCCCGCAGTACTACAACACCGAGCTGACCAAGTCGCGCGCCATCACGCTGGCCAGCGGCAAGGCGCCCGGCGTCCGGCTGAGGCAGGACCTGCTCGCCAGCACCGACGCCAAGGTCACCCCGCCCGATCAGTGGTTCACCGACAACGCCACCACCATCAACGCCCTGCACAAGGTCGAGAGGGAGATCAGCGGCGCCCTGGCCCTGCGCGGCGGCGAGCTGCGCGACGCCGAGATCCGCGCCGCGGTCATCGCCGGAGCCCTGATCCTGGCGCTGCTGCTCCTCGTGCTGCTGCTGACCGTCGCCATCGCCCGCTCCATGGTCACGCCGCTGCGCCGCCTGCGCACCGAGGCTCTGGAGGTCGCCGGGTTCCGCCTGCCCGACGTGGTGCGCCAGCTGCGCCTGTCCGGCGACTCGGTGCCCGAGATCCGGCCCATCGACGTCGAGGGCAACGACGAGATCGGCGAGGTCGCCCGCGCCTTCGACCAGGTGCACCGGCAGGCCGTCCGGCTCGCCGGCGAGGAGGCGGAGCTGCGCAGCAACATCAGCTCCATGTTCGTCAACCTCTCGCGGCGCACCCAGACGCTGGTGGAACGGCAGATCTCGCTCATCGACGGCCTGGAGAAGGGCGAGCAGGACGGCGGCCGGCTGGCCGACCTGTTCAAGCTCGACCACCTGGCCACCCGCATGCGCCGCAACTCCGAGAACCTCCTGGTCCTCGCCGGGCACGAGCCCTCCCGCCGGCGCAGCCAGCCCGCCAAGCTCGTCGACGTGGTGCGCGCCTCCCTGTCGGAGGTCGAGGGCTACGAGCGCGTCCAGGTCAAGGTGCACCGTGGCACCTCGGTGCTCGGCAGCGTCGCCAACGACCTCGTGCACCTGGTGGCCGAGCTGGTCGAGAACGCCCTGCAGTTCTCCCCGAGCAACGCGCCCGTCGTGGTGACGAGCAGCCTCGTCGACGGGGGCGGCGCGCTGCTGTCGGTGACCGACGCGGGCATCAGCATGACCGAGGAGGAGCTGGGCGAGGCCAACCGCCGCCTGGCCGAGCCGCCCGTGGTCGACGTCTCCGTCTCCCGCCGGATGGGCCTGTTCGTGGTCGGCCGCCTGGCGCTGCGCCATGGCATCCGCGTCCAGCTCCGCAAGGGCAACGCCAACGGCCTGGTCGCCATGGTGCTGCTGCCTCCGGCGCTCGTCACCGACGGGAGCCAGAAGCCGCTGCCGCAGCGGCCCGCCTTCGGCGGTTCGGCCGCGGCCACGCCGCAGGCGGGCGGGCCCGGTGGGGTGCCGGTGCAGAACGGCACGTTCCGCTCGTTCAACAGCCTCGACTCCTTCGGGTCCCGCGGCGCCGCCCGCGGCGGCCCGCCCGCCGCCGGTGCCGGCACGGGATCCGCCGCCGATCCGCTCAACGGTCCCGCCATCGGCCCTGCCACCGGTCCGGCGGTCGCGCCCGGCGCCGGGGCGAACGGCGCCGGCGGGACCGGCGGCGCGAACGGCGTCGGCGGCGCCAACGGGCCGGGACCCGGACGCAACGGCGCGCCGCGCTTCACGGCCGACACGGACGGCGGCGCCTTCCGGCAGCAGTCGCTCGACACCGGCGGCTACCCGTCGTACCCGAGCCCGTCCTACCCCAGCACGGACCGCCCCGGCTTCCCGTCGTACCCGAGCACCGAGTCCGGCGGCTTCCAGACCCCGCCGCCCGCCTCGCCGCCCGCCGGGCCCCCCACGCCGTCGTTCAGCACGGCCGAGGTGCGCCGGCCCGACCCGCACCCGTCGGTGGACGTCTCGCCCATGGACTCCGGTGAGGAGTATCTGCCGATCTTCGCCTCGGTGGAGTCGGCGTGGTTCCGCAGGCCACCCGGCGAGCAGGCGCCCGCCCCGGCCGCGTCGGCCGCGAACCAGGGTGAGGCCACGCCCGCGCAAGCCGTACCCTCTGGGGAGGAAGCATGGCGAACCGCCGCTGACGCCGGCTGGCGTGCGGCGGCGGCCGCCAGCGACCCCAGTCTCGGCGGCATCACCGCCGCCGGGCTGCCCAAGCGCACCCCCAAGGCCAACCTGGTGCCCGGCACGGCGAGCCCGTCGAGCGCCCAGCCGCAGCGGCAGGCGCAGCGGGCTCCGGCTCCGCCGGTGTCCGCCGAGCGCATGCGCAGCAGGATGGCCAGCTACCAGCAGGGAGTGCGGCGCGGGCGTGCGGAAGTACGCGAACAGGAGGAACGAGAGTGAGCGAGCGTCCTGCCAGGGAGGGCGAGTGACAACCCTTAGCCACGAGGCGCATCGGTTCGACTGGCTGATCACCGACTTCGTGCGCAACACGCCCGGGGTCGCGCACGCGGTCGTCGTCTCCGCCGATGGCCTGTGCCTGGCGAGCTCCGAGGGCTTCCCGCCGGACCGGGCCGACCAGCTCGCCGCGGTGTCGGCCGGTCTGCTGAGCCTGACCGTGGGCGCGTCCCGCGTGTTCGAGGGCGGCGCCGTGACGCAGACCGTCGTCGAGATGCAGCGCGGTCTGCTCATCGTGATGGCGATCAGCGACGGCTCGGTGATCACCGTGCTGGCCGCGCCCGACTGCGACATGGGCCTCGTGGCCTACCAGATGACCCTGCTGGTGGACCGTGCCGGGCAGGTCTTGACGCCCGCCCTGCGGGCGGAGCTGCAGGCGGCAAGGACTCGGTGATGCAATGACACTGATGGGAGTGGGTCGTGTACGGCGTTGACGGGACCGGGGACGACGAGCCCCTGTTCCGTCCGTACGCGGTGACCGGCGGCCGATCCGAGCCGCGCTACCACCTGGCGATGGAGACGCTGATCTCGTCCATGTCGATCCCGGACGACGAGATGGCCCTGCTCACCCCCGAGCAGGAGGCCATCATGCAGCTCTGCCGCACGTTCCGGTCGGTCGCCGAGATCTCGGCCTTGCTCCGTGTCCCGCTGGGCGTGGCGCGGGTGCTGGTGGCGGACATGTCCGACGAAGGGCTTGTCCGCCTGCACCAGCCACGCCTCAGCCAGGGACAGCCAGACCTCAACATGCTCGAAAGGGTGCTCAGTGGACTTCGCAGGCTCTAGCGCCGGCCTCACGTCGACGAAGATCGTCGTCGCGGGCGGGTTCGGCGTCGGCAAGACGACGTTCGTGGGGGCGGTGTCGGAGATCCTGCCGCTGACCACGGAGGCCGTCATGACCGACGCGTCCGCGGGCATCGACGATCTCGGCATGACTCCCAACAAGCAGACGACGACCGTCGCCATGGACTTCGGCCGGCTGTCCCTGGACCGTGACCTGATCCTCTACCTGTTCGGCACGCCCGGGCAGCACCGGTTCTGGTTCATGTGGGACGACCTCGTCCGCGGCGCGATCGGCGCCGTGGTGCTGCTCGACACGCGGCGGCTGGCCGACAGCTTCCCCGCGATCGACTACTTCGAGGAGGCCAAGCTGCCGTTCGTGGTCGGCGTGAACGGCTGGGACGGGCAGTTCCCGCACTCGGAGAACGAGGTGCGCGAGGCGCTGGCCCTGCCGGCGCACGTGCCGATCGTGCAGACCGACGCGCGCAACCGCGAGTCGGTGAAGGCGACGCTGATCTCGCTGGTCGAGCACGTCGTCCGGCTGCGCGCCGCGCCCGTTTCGTAGCACTTAGTCACCTATGTCCTGAGAGGCGGGCGAATCTCGGGAAATGGGCGGATTGGCGAGGATGATCACACTACGCTGCTAGGCCCTGCCCGTGATGAGGGGAGTAGCCGCATCGTGGTGATCGCACTTGCCGTGTCCGCCGCCGTCGTCGTCGGCGTGCTCGTGTGGTGGTTGCGCCGTGGCCCGCGCCGTGCAGGGGCGGCGGAGGAACGCGCCGAGGCCCCGGCGGAGTGGGGCTGGGACGCCCGCCTCGCGCCCGAGGCCAGGATCGCGTTCATGGAGGGCCTGCGGGCCTGCTCCGACGACACCGGGCCGGTGCGCGCCGGCCGGGAACAGGGTGTGCTGACCACCTACGACCCGCCGCGCCTCATCTCGCTGCACCTGCTGGCCGACCGTTTCGCGGCCCGGGGCGAGGAGGGGCTGCACGATCCCGAGGGCACGCTCACGGAGCTGATCGCCAAGTGCGCGGCCGTGGAACAGCCGGGGGTGCTCCACCTGCGCACGGACTGGCTGACCGGCATGGTCGACGGCATGGACCAGCCGCACTTCGCCGAGGCCGTACGGGGGATCGTCTGCCCGGAGCAGGCGACCGGCCTCGGCGCGTGGACGGTGGACGAGCGGATCGGCGCGCTGCGGCTCACGATCGCGCCCGCACCCGCCGCCGAGCCCGCGTCCGCCGAGCCCGCCTCCGCCGAGCCCGCGTCCGATGAGCCCGCCTCCGGCAGGGTCGTCACCCCGGGGGCCGAGGGGGAGGAGGCCAACACGATGATGCTGGACCTGGCGCGCATCCTGGACCGCTACCGGGAGGCGCGGGCCGAGCAGCCGGGGGCGACGGCGGAGGCGCTGCTGCGGACCGTGGTCTCGCACGTGATCGCGGGCGGCGGCCCCGGCGTGACCTGGGCCTACCCGCCCAGCCCCCGGCAGCACCGCACCGCGCTCATGGCGGCCACCTCCCCAGAGCCCCGCTGAGCCGCCACAGGCGCGTTCAGGAGGCACAGGCCGCCACGCGGGCCCCCGTCTACCCCGAATGCCCGGTGCGGCGGTGTATGAGGGCCTCGATGCCGTCCAGGAGGCGTTCCAGGCCGAACTCGAAGGTGCGCTCGGCGCTGTAGGCGCCGCCGAGGGCCTCGCCGGCGGCCTGGCCCACCCGGGAGGCCGTGGGATAGCGGGCGGTGTCGCCGATCCGGCCGAGGAACGGCGCGTGCGCGGCCCACCACTGCTCGTCGGACATCCCGGTCTGGCTCTCGGCCTGCGACGCCTCCACCGCCCCCCGGGCCGTGCCGTGCACGAACCCGGTCACCAGGGTGATCACCTGGTCCATCTCCACGTCGGTCAGCCCGATGCCGTCGATCGCCCGCAGCTCGGCGTCGTACTTGGCCGTGACGTTCGGCCCCAGCACCGGCCGGCTCGTCGCGACCTGCAACAGCCACGGGTGGCGCCGGTAGAGAGCCCAGTTCGCGCGGGCGATGTGCCTCAGCCGTTCGCGCCAGTCGCCGGACACCTCCTCCGGCTCGTCCTGCTCACCGTCGACGGTGCCGTAGACGGTGCCGTAGACGGTGTCGAGCATGACGTCGAGCAGCTCCGGCTTGCCGGGCACGTACGTGTAGAGCGACATCGTGCCCACGCCGAGCCGCTCGGCCACGCGGCGCATGGACAGCGCCTGGAGCCCGTCGGCGTCGGCCACCTCGATCGCGGCGCGCACGATGCGGTCGACGCTGAGATCCGGTTTGCCCTTGCGGCTGGTCCGCTCCCTGGTGCGCCAGAGCAGCGCCAGGCTGCGGGCGGGGTCCCCCTTGCCGCTGTACTCGATGGTCACCCTCGTACGGTACACCGTACGGTCAGGTGGGGTCAGCGTGGGATCCAGTCCTTCCACACGATCTTGTTCTCGTTGACCCATCGCTCGGCGGCCTGCTCGGGGGTGAGGTTGTTGTTGACCATGTCGCTGGCGACCGCGTTCTGGTTGTCGTTGGTCCAGGTGAAGTTGCGGACCAGCTCGTAGGCCTTGCCGCCCTTCTCGGCGAACGACCGGCTCACGATCTTGTCGAGAAGGTAGGGTGGGTAGTCGCAGGCGATCTTCGCCGGCTGGGCGTCACAGCCGACGGCGTACGGCGGAAGGTTGATCTTGACGAGTCTGACCTTCGCGAACAGCCACTGCGGCTCGTAGAAATACATCAGCAGGGGCTTCTTGTTCTTGGTCGCGTCCTGCGCGGCCTTGATCAACGCGGCTTCGCTGCCGGAGTAGACGACCTTGTAATCGAGGCCGAGGTTCTTGACGAGGGTCTCGTCGTTGGTCACGAACGTGGGGTCGCCGGCAAGGAACTGGCCGGCCTGCCCGGACTTGTCGGTGCGGAACAGCGCGGCGTACTTATTCAGGTTCCGCCAGTTGGTGATGTCCGGATATTTCTTGACCATCCACTCCGGGACGTACCAGCCGATCACGCCTTTGTTCCCGGTGAGACCCGCCGAGAGCGCGACCTTCTTCTCCTCGATGAACTTCTGTTTGAGCGCGGGATGACCCCAGTTCTCGACGATGACGTCGACGTCGCCGCTCTCGAAGTCCGCCCAGGAGTCGTCCTCCTTCATCTCCCGCTTGCGCACCTCGTAGCCGAGCTCGCGCTCCAGCAGGTGGGCCAGCACGGCGGCCTGGGCGGCGTAGCCGTCCCAGGCGTGCACGTCGATCTTGACCACCTTCGTGGTCCGGGGGACGGGCGCGGGCTCCTCGCCGGAGCAGGCCGTCAGCATGAGGACCGCCGCGAGCGGTGCCAGGAGTGTCTTTCGCATGGGGGTCTCCGGGGGCCGGGCCCCGCCCCAGCGGAGCCCGGTCGAGGGGGGTTACTTCGGGATCCAGGCCTGCCATGTGGCGGGGTTGGCCTCGACCCACTTCTTCGCGGCCTGCTCACCGGTCATGCCGTTGTTGGTCATGTCGTCGGCGACCGCGTTCTGGTCCTCGTTGGTCCAGCTGAAGTTCTTCACCAGCTCGTAGGCCTTGCCGCCGCTCTGCGCGAACTTCGTGCTCACGATCTTGTCGAGGTCCATCTCGGCGTAGTCGCAGGCTACCTTCTTGGGGTCGGCGTCGCAGCCCTCGGTGTACGGGGGCAGGTTGACCCGGACCAGCTCGGTCTTGCTGAAGAGCCAGTGCGGGTCCCAGAAGTAGAACAGCAGCGGCTTCTTCTGCTCCTGCGCCTGCTGCGCCGCCTTGATCAGCGCAGCCTCGCTGCCGCCGGTGACGACCTTGAGGTCCAGCTTCAGGTTCTTGATCAGCGCGTCCTCGTTGCTCACGTACGACGGGTCGCCGAACAGGAGCTGACCCTTGTCTCCCGACTCCGAGGTTTTGAACAGGTGGGCGTACTTGTTGAGGTTCTTGTGGTCGGTGATGCCGGGATACTCGTCGGCCATCCACTTGGGGATGTACCAGCCGATGACGCCCTTGTTGCCGGTCGAGCCCGCCTCCTGGGCGGTCTTCTTCTCCTCGATGAACGTCTTCTTCAGGTCGGGGTGACCCCAGTTCTCGATGATGACGTCCACGTCGCCGGTCTCGAAGCCCTCCCAGGCGAGCTGTTCCTTGATCTCGGGTAACTCCACGGTGTAGCCGAGCTCGTTCTTCAGCAGGTAGGCCACCACGTTGGCGCTGGCCTCGTACCCGACCCAGGGGTTGATCGCGATCTTCACGGTCCCGCCTCCGGACGCGCTCGCGGCGGGCGGCGAGGCGGCGGACGTGGGCGTGTCCTCCACCTTGGCGCCGCCGCATCCGGCGGCGAGTCCAAGGGCGAGCAGGCCTGCGAGCAGGCGAATCTTCATCAGGACATCCTTCGGTGGGGGGAGGGACGCCTGTCGGCGCCCTGCGTGATGCGGTCGAGCATGATGCCGAGCAGGACGATCGCCACTCCCGCGGCGAAGCCCATGCCGAAGTCGGTGCGCTGGGAGAAACCGGAGACCACGTCGTAGCCGAGCGCCCCGCCGCCGACGAGCGCGCCGAGCACGACCATGGCGAGGGTGAGCACGATGCCCTGGTTGGCGGCCAGCAGGATCGACTCGCGGGCCATCGGGAGCTGCACCTTGCGCAGCAGCTGGCCGGGCGTGGAGCCCGCCGACAGCGCGGCCTCGACCACCGTGGGCGGCACCCCGCGGATGCCCTCCTCGACCAGCCGGACCACGGGCGGCGCCGCGTAGATCACCGAGGCGAAGATCGCGGTGAACTTGGTGGGCCCGAACAGCGCCAACGCGGGCAGCAGGTAGACGAACGACGGCAGGGTCTGGGCCGCGTCCAGCAGCGGCCGCTGCACGGCCGAGAAGCGCGGCGAGCGGGCCGCCGCCACGCCCAGCACGAGGCCGACGCCGAGCACGGCCAGCACGGCGACGACCACCATGGACAGCGTGACCATGCTGTGCTCCCACAGGCCCAGCAGCGCGATCGCCAGCAGGCAGCCGAGCGCCGTGAGCGCCGGCCGCAGCCCGCTCGCCCACCAGGCGACCAGCGCGACGGCGGCGGCCACCAGCCACCACGGCGCCGAGGTGAGCAGGCCCTGCAGCGGGTTGAGCACGATCTCGCTCGTCACGTTCTTGACCGACTCGGTGACGTCGTACCAGGTGGTCTCGGCCCACCGCACCGCGTCGTTGACCGGGCCGGCCATCGGCAGCACCCAGCCGGCCGGCCACTGGGCGGGCAGGACGTACGTCAGCCCGACCCCCGCCGCCGCGAGCACGGTGGCGCCCGCCACCCGCGCACGGCCGAGGCCCCGCCCGGACGGGAGCCGCCCGTCGCCGCCCCGCCCCCGCGCCGCGGCCATCGTGGTCCGGTCCAACACCACCGCCATGACGACGATCGCCAGCCCGGCGGGGAGCATGATGCCGACGTTCTGGCGCGACAGGCCGCGGATGATGTCGGAGCCCAGGCCGGGCGCGGAGATGAGGTTGGCGATGACCACCATCGACAGCGCCATCATGATGGTCTGGTTGACCGCCAGCGTCATCGTCGAGCGGGCCAGCGGCAGGTGCACCTTGCGCAGCGTCTGCCAGCCTGTCGCGCCGAGCGAGGCGGACGCCTCGACGGCGGTGGGGGAGACCTGGTCGATGGCCAGCGCCGTGATGCGGATGGCCGGCGGGATCGCGTAGATCATGGTGGCGATCGCGCCCGCGGGCGCGCCGATCTGGAAGAACAGCACCATCGGCGCCAGGTAGGCGAACGTCGGCATGATCTGCATGACGTCCAGCACCGGGTTGAGCGCCCGGCGCAGCCGGGGCGAGCGCCCCGCCCACACGCCCAGCGGCAGACCGGCCAGCAGCGACAGCAGCACCGCCGTGCCGACCAGGGCGAGCGTGTCCACGCTCGACTCCCACACGCCCAGCATGCCGAACCCGGCGAAGCCGGCCACGCCCAGCAGGCCGACCCGCCAGCCGCCGGCCGCCCAGCCCACGGCGCCCATGAGACCGATCAGTCCCGGCCAGCCGAGCCCGTGCAGCGCTCCGGCGAAGGCGACGTAGATCGAGCCGACCAGCAGGCGGACGTAGTTGACGAAGTAGAGGAAGAGCGGGCTGGAGTTCTTGTTGGCGTCCACCCTCTCGCGCAGCTCGGTGATCGCCACGAACGGCGCGGCCTCGTCGTCGTGGGGCAGCGTCGCCGTGCCGCGGAAGGCCAGGTAGGCGACGGCGAACAGGACGGCGACCCCGGCGGGTGCGGCCCACCTCGGCAGGTGCGGGCGGGAGGGGGTGGAGACGGCCGCGGTGCTCATGCGCTCGCCCGGACCTGACCGGTGTCCGTGCCGTGGTCCGAGACGCCTGACAGGAAGGTGAGCAGGTCCACCCGGTCCACCACCCCCGCCAGCCGGTCGCCGTCGACGACCCTGATGGGGCGGGAGGAGGCCGAGGCCGCGGCGATGGCGTCCTTGACCAGCGTGGCGGCGGGCAGTTCGGGGCCGTCGAGCGGTTCGCCGGGCTCGGGGTCGCGGCAGATCCAGCGCAGCGTCAGCACGTGGCTGCGGGGCACGTCGCGGACGAAGTCGGCCACGTAGTCGTCGGCGGGGGCGCCGACGAGCTCCTCCGGGGTGCCGACCTGCACGATCCGCCCGTCCCGCATGATCGCGATGCGCTCGCCCAGCTTGAGCGCCTCCGACAGGTCATGGGTGATGAAGACCATGGTCTTGCCGACCTCGCGGTGCAGCCGGATCACCTCGGCCTGCATGTCGCGGCGGATCAGCGGGTCGAGCGCGCTGAACGGCTCGTCGAACAGCATGACGCGGGGATCGACGGCCAGCGCCCTGGCCAGGCCGACCCGCTGCTGCATGCCGCCGGAGAGCTGGTCGGGGTAGGACCCGGCGTGGCCGTCGAGGCCGACGAGCGACAGGATCTCCGCGGCCCTGGCGTGCCGGGCCGCCCTGGCCATGCCCTGGATCTCCAGGCCGTAGGCGACGTTGTCGATCACCCGCCGGTGCGGCAGCAGGCCGAAGTGCTGGAACACCATGCTGACCTGGTGGCGCCGGATGTCGCGTAACCGCGCGGGGGAGGCCTGGCCGATGTCCTCGCCGTCGATCCTGATCCGCCCGGCCGTCGGCTCGATCAGCCGGATGAGGCAGCGGACCAGGGTCGACTTGCCGCTGCCCGACAGGCCCATGACCACGAACACCTCGCCGGGCCGCACGGTGAAGCCGACGTCCCTGACGGCGGCGGTGCAGCCGGTCCTCTCGCGCAGCGCGGCGGGGTCGAGGAACCTGTCCTCGCGTTCCAGCACCCGTTCCGCCTTCGGGCCGAAGATCTTCCACAGCCCGTCGACCTCGATGGCCGCACTGTCGGGAGAATCCCCCACACTCGCCTCCTCGTTGATCGGGGCTCAACATATGGGGTGGATAACGCAAATCTCAACGCCGTGACTCTCCCGCGACCCTCCCGCTTCACCCGTGTTATCGGACAACCGTATTTATCCGCCCAGAGAGGGAGGGCAACGGCTTTCCTCGCCGCTCCCAGCGGCAAAGTGATCAAGAAGGTGGAGCTCCAACCTTGGATGCCTGCGAGACGCCAGTTAACTTTTGTCACTTTTTGATCCTTGGCTGAAGCGGGAGGAATGTGCTCCAATTGCCCGGACCTGTTGCTTTTTTCTCAGGAGTCCCAGGGCCTTCACATACGCCATATCGGGCGAGGGGTTGCGTTCGGTGAGTACACAATCAGACGTGCGGCAGGCGCACGGGGGGAGCTGGCGCCTGCGCAACTGGCGGGTCCGCGCCCGCCTCGTCGCCCTCATCCTCGTCCCGACCGCCGCGGCCGTCCTGCTCGGCGGCGCGCAGGTCTTCGCCTCGATCGGCGCCGCGGCCGACTACGACCGCACCAACCAGCTCGCCCGGCTGTCGGAGCAGGTGGGCGGGCTCACCCACGCGCTGTCGGCGGAGCGGGCCCAGGTCGCCTGGTACATCGCCCGGGGTCGTCCCGCCGGCGGGCTGCGCGCCGTGCGCGAGCGCACGTCCGAGGTGGACGAGTCGATCCAGCAGGTCAGAAACGGCGCCGACCAGTTGCGGGGCGCGGTCACGGGCCGCACCGCCGACCAGCTCGAGGCCATGGTCAGCAGGTTCGGCGACCTCGGCGGCCTGCGCGACCAGGCGCTCGACGGCGACCTGCTGCCCGCGGCGGCCGTGGACCTGTACACGACGATCCTCCGCGACCTGCTGTCCATCCACACCGAGCTGGTCAAGGGCAGCCAGGACGACGAGCTGTTCCGCCAGACCCGCATGCTCGACGCGCTCGCCCGCGCCAAGGAGAGCGTCTCGGTGCAGCAGGCCCTGGTCGCCACCGTCCTGGTGGCGGGCGCCTTCGACGCCCAGCAGCTCCAGGGCTTCCTCGGCGAGATCTCGCGCGAGCAGGCCGAGCGCAGGCGCTTCGCCGCCGAGGCCACCGCCGCCGAGCGCCGCTTCTTCGACGAGACCGTCAACGGCCGCTCCGCCGACCGCATGCTGTTCCTGCGCGAGCTGGTGCTGATCCGGGCCACGGCCGGGCAGCCGCTGCGCGGCCTCGACCTCGCCAAGCGCGACGACGCGCGCGAATGGTCCGACGCGGCCGGCGTGATCGTCGACGCGATGCGGACGGTCGAGCGTCGCCAGGCCGCCGGCATCGTCGCCCGCAGCCAGGCGCTCAGCGCGGCCGAGCAGCAGCGCGCCTACGTCATCGCCGCGGCCGTGCTCGCGCTCCTCGTGGCCGTCCTGCTGATCACGACCGGCGTGGCCAGGTCGCTGGTACGCCCCCTGCGACGGCTGCGCGGCGAGGCCCTGGAGATCGCCGGGCACCGGCTGCCGCAGTTCGTCCAGCGGCTGCGCGAGGCCCGCGACGGCGCGGTGGAGGTGGAGATCCCGCCGATCGGCATCTTCTCCCGGGACGAGGTCGGCGAGGTGGCGCGCGCCTTCGACGAGGTCCACCGCGAGGCCGTACGGCTGGCGGGCGACGAGGCCAGGCTCCGCTCGAACGTCAACGCGATGTTCGTCAACCTGTCACGGCGCAGCCAGACCCTGGTCGAGCGGCAGCTCACGCTCATCGAACGGCTGGAGCGCGGCGAGCGCGACGACACCAGGCTGGGCGACCTGTTCAAGCTCGACCACCTGGCCACCCGCATGCGCCGCAACAGCGAGAACCTCCTGGTCCTCGCCGGCCAGGAGGCCGCGCGCAAGTGGAGCCAGCCGGTCGAGCTGCACGACGTCGTCCGCGCGGCGCTCGGCGAGGTCGAGAGCTACGACCGCGTGAGCATCCAGGTGCGCTCGGAGGCCGCCATCGTCGGCCAGGCGGTCACGGACGTCGTGCACCTGCTCGCCGAGCTGGTGGAGAACGCCGTCTCGTTCTCCTCCAGCGACACCAAGGTCATCGTCTCCAGCAACCACATCGACGGCGGCGGGCTGATGCTCGCGGTCACCGACCACGGCATCGGGATGACGCCGGAGGAGCTCGCCCAGGCCAACCACCGCCTGGCGAACCCGCCCGTCGTGGACGTGTCCGTGTCCCGCCGGATGGGCCTGTTCGTGGTCGGCCGGCTGGCGCTGCGGCACAGCATCCGGGTCCAGCTCCGCCGCCAGGACGTGGGCGGGCTGACCGCGATGGTGCTCCTGCCGGAGACGCTGCTCACGCCGATGCCCGGGGCCATGCCCCCGGCGGCCGCCCAAGGCCCGGCACAGGTCCCGATGCAAAGTTCGGTGCAGGTCCCGATGCAGGGTCCCCGGCACGGCCCCAGGCACGGTTCGCCGCACGGGCCCGTCGACGGCCCGAGGCAGGGGCCGCCGTACGCCCCCGAGCACGGCGGCGCGCCCGACCTGGTGAGCAGCCCCTCCGAGACCTCGCCCTACGCGCCCATGGCGCTGGTCCCCACCCCGTCGATGCCCGGCTACGGGCACCCGTCGTTCGACGGCGTCGCCCCCGGCGAGGAGTCGTCCTGGTTCACCACGGACCACACGCACTCGGTCGAGCTGCCGATGCCCGCCCCCGAGGCGACGGACGACTTCCTGCCGGTCTACTCCTCCATGGAGTCGAGCAGTTGGTTCAGCAAGCCGTCGGCCACCCCCGACCAGCGCGACCAGACCTGGTCGTCGCCGGCCGACAGCGGGTGGCAGGCCGCCGACGCGGCCGGCGAGCCGGTGCGCGGTGGCACCACGTCCTCCGGGCTGCCCAAGCGGACGCCGAAGGCCAACCTGGTGCCCGGTTCGGCGGCGCCCGCTGGGTCCGCCGCGCCCGCCGCGCCCGCCGGACCGCCCCTGGTGTCGCCGGACCGGCTGCGCAGCAGGCTGGCCAGCTACCAGCAGGGCGTCCGCAAGGGCCGTGCCGAGCTGCAGGAGGACGCGTGAGAGGAGGGGACGTTGGCATCATGGCATGACGGCGAGCCGGAGCCCGAGCGCAGCTCGCTGGTCCGGATGTACGCCGTCACCGGGGGGCGCACGGCGCCGCGCAGCGGGCTTGCCATGGAGGCGCTCGTCTCGTCGGCCACGTCGGCCCAGCTCGGCCTGGCCTACCCCAGGGAGTTCCGGGCGATCAGCGAGTTGTGCCGCCAGGTGCGGTCGGTGGCGGAGGTGTCCGCGCTACTGGCCATCCCGCTGGGCGTGGCCAGGGTGCTGGTGGCGGACATGGAGGCCGAGGGGCTCGTCCGGGTCTACCAGCCGCAGCACGAGGCCGGCCGGCCGGACACACGCCTGCTCGAACGGGTCCTCACCGGCCTGCGCCGTCTCTGACCGACGTCCCGCCACCGGCCTGCGCCGTCTCTGACCGACGTCCCGCCACCGGCCTGCGGCCGCCTGTGACCGAGGTCCCGCTGCCGGGCTGCGTCGAGTCTGACCGAGGTCCTGCCACCGGCTGCGCCGCCTGTGGCCCGCGTCCCGCCACCGGGCTGCGGGGTCACCCCGCCACGGCCGACCACCACCGGGCGGCCACCAGCTCTGCCACCAGCGTCTCGGTCAGCAGGGCGGCCTCGGCGTCGTCGTCGTGCCGGTAGCGGATCGTCCCCCTGGCCCCCTCCACCTCGCCGCCCACGGCGAGCACCGTGGAGCCGCGCTGCCGTACCCACTCCATGGCCTGCGCGTCGTAGCGGGAGCCGGGGAAGAGCAGCGCCCGGTAGTCGAGCGTCTTGGTGAGGTAGACGTCCACGTGCGCCCAGTCGCCCGTCTCGCACGCGTCGGCCGGGCGGCGCGGCCCCTCGCGCACCATGAGCGCCGACTGCTCCGCCGACGACAGGCGCTCGGCGGGGGCAACGGCGTAGACGCCGTGCGGACCGTCCAGCAGCTCCAGTGCCGCGGGCAGCCAGGCGTCGCGGCGGTCCAGCAGGTCGGCGGTGGCCTCGGCGGCGCGCCGGACGAGGGCGGGCACGTCGCGGCGCGCCCCCGTGAGCCGCGACTCCAGGGCGAGCAGCAGCGCGAGCGTGTGCTGGAACGTCCGGCAGGACACCCCGCCGCGCTCCTCACCGGCGTGCAGCGGGACGACCAGGCGGGCGCCCTCGGTGACGGGGGAGCCGGGGACGTTCGTGACCGCGACCGTGAACGCCGGGGAGCCGGCGTAGCGGGCGGCGGCGTCGAGGGTCTCGCGGCTGCCGCCCGTCGCCGAGATCGTCACGACCAGCGTGCCGGGCGTGGCCGGGTACGTGGCGGCGGCCGAGGCGTAGTCGGCGTAGGCGTCGATCCCGGCGGCCCGCAGCCGCAGGGCAGCGACCCCGGCGGCGTACCGGGAGCTGCCCATGCCGAGGAACAGCACCCGCTCGACACCCGGCGGGAGCCCCTCGAACGGGTCGGCCTCCTCCAGCGTCGCGGCCAGGGTGGCGAGGGCGGCGGGCTTGGCCTCCAGGTCGGCCAGGTACAGCTCGGGGTTCACGGGTTCTCCTCGGGATACCAGGTGTGCAGCACGCCCATCGGGGCGTAGCGCCAGCGGGGCAGGTGGCGGGCGGCGTAGATGAGCTCCCGGCACTCCTGCTCGATCTCGAACGGGCGGAGCAGCGACTCGTCGAGCAGGTCGGGCCTGCCGCCCTCGGCGAGGCGGCCGCGGTAGGCGGCCAGCAGCGCCTCGCGGGCCTGCCGCGCCCAGTGCGCGGCGGCGCGGGGCGGGGTGCCGCGCCGCCTGACGGCCACCTGCGCCACGTGCTCCAGGCTCGTGGCGAGCTGGGCGACGTCGCGGGCGGCCGGCTGGTACGGCTCCGCGCCGGTGACGGTCGGGTTGCCGTCGAAGTCGATCACGGCGTAGCCGTCGCGCCAGCGCAGGATCTGGCCCACGTGCAGGTCGCCGTGGATGCGGATGACAGGGCTCGCGATGGGCGCGGCCAGCGGCTCCAGCTCCCGTCTGAGCGCGGGGGCGATGCCGGCCAGCCACGCGCCGTCGGCGCCGTCGGTCAGGTCGAGTGCCTCGCGCAGCGCCAGCTCGGCCCGGCCCGCCGCCTCGTAACCGCCCTCGGCGGGGCCGTCACCGCCGGGGAAGGTGGACAGCGCCAGGTGCAGAGCGGCGGCCAGGCGGCCGAGGTCGGCGGCGAAGGCGGTCCGGCCCGCCTCGGCCTCGTCCACGCACCACTCCCAGCCGTCCCGGGCCTGCGGCAGGTAGCCCGTCACCAGGGCCAGCAGCGTCTCGCCCGACGCGTCGGCCCGCGTCAGGGCCGCGTACGGCGGCGCCGTCTGCTCGAAGCCCACCTCGACGAGGTGCGCGAACACCTCCGGCGTGGGGTGGGGCATCGGCACCGGCGGCGTCAGCCACTTGACGACGACCTGATCGCCCACCACGACGGAGTAGTTCGTCTGGTCGACATGCTTACCGAAATCCCGCTCCACGGGCCCCCCGGGGTGGCGAGCAGTGCCGCCGTGCGAGAAGGTGGGCAGCGGACGAAACCGGCGGACGGCGAACGGCGGCGGCACCTCACCGCCGAGCGCGGCGAGAAGTGAGGCGGACGCGCCGCGATCCCGCTCGGTAAGAGGGTTCTCACCCAGCGACACCAGCCGGTCCCATATTGAATCTCGATTCAACAACATGACCATACTTCCAGGTGACAATGTCCGGAAAAGTCTTGCCGATGTTGATATCTGCTGCAACACTCCTGCTTTGGTCTGCAGTGCCCGGTTGGTCGCGAGACCTCTCGTCCCTCGGAACAAAGAAGGAGTAGCGGCCGTGTTCCGTTCCCGGTTCACCCGTCGTCTTCCGGCCGTCGCAGCGGTGGCCGGCCTCGCACTCGCCGTCGCGGCGTGCGGTGGTGGATCGACAGACAGTGCGGAGACGGCTCCGCGAGCAACGGCCGAGCCGCTCGACCCCCGAGCCGACCTGACGAAGCAGTCGATCAGCATCACGGTGTGGGACGGTTACACGCCGAAGGAGCTTCCCGAGAAGGTCAAGGAGAAGCTCAAGGTCTCCGACATGAACGTGACGCTGCACGCCACCAACGAGGAGGCGATGACCAAGCTCACCGCCGGCGGCGAGAGCGGCATCGACGTGGCGTTCGTGTCCGGCCAGTACGCCCAGGCGCTCAACGAGCAGGGCCTGCTGGAGCCCATCCACGCCGAGCTGATCCCCAACCTGGCCAACCTCTACCCCGAGGCGACCCAGCTGTCCTACGACAAGGGCAACAAGTACTCCGTTCCCTACACCTGGGGCACGACGGGCATCTGCTACCGCACCGACCTGGTCAAGGCCAAGCCGACGAGCTGGAACGACCTCCTCAAGCCGCCGGCCTGGGCCGAGAAGAAGGTCACCATGATGACCACCGAGCGCTGGCTGGCCCTGCCCGCGCTCAAGGCCCTCGGCTTCTCGGTCAACACCGACAAGGACGAGGAGATCGCCAAGGTCAAGGAGTTGCTGGTCCAGCAGAAGCCGAAGCTGCTCCAGTACGACGACACCACGTTCGGCGACAAGCTCAAGAGCGGCGAGGCCGTCATGGTCGAGGCGTGGGACGGCTGGTGCCCGACCACCGACGAGAAGAAGAACATCGCGTTCGTCGTGCCGAAGGAGGGCAGCGACCTCTGGGTGGACACCATGGTGATCATGAAGTCCTCCAAGAACAAGGAGGCCGCGCACTCCTTCATCAACTACATCCTCGACCCCGAGATCCACAGCTGGGCCGCCGAGAACATCAACTACAAGGTGCCCAACAAGGCCGCCATGGACAAGGTCCAGCCTCCCGAGGGCTCGCTGCTCGACATCAAGCCGGCCGAGCTGCTCAACGGTGAGTCGATCATCGACCTCGGCCAGGGGTCGCTCAAGTACACGCGCCTCTCCTCGGAGATCACGGCGCAGTAGGACAGGAACGGCGCAGTAAGAGCTGTGAAGGCACAACCCGCGGCCCGGCCGGTGTCCACCTCGCGAGGACGGCACCGGCTGGGCGCGTTCGTTTTCCTCGCACCCGGCCTGACGTACCTCCTCGTGCTGGTGCTGGTGCCGCTGGCCCTGGTGCTCAGCTTCACCTTCTTCCAGCGCGGGCGCTTCGGCGGGGTGATCTACGAATTCACCACCGAGAACTTCGCCCGCCTGGTCGACCCCCTCTACCTGGGGGTCGTCGGCACCTCCCTGAAGATCGCGGCGCTGGCCACGCTCATCGCCCTGGTGCTCGGCTACCCGACGGCCTACCTGATCGCGCAGTTGCCCCGGAAGTGGAAGACGGCCGCGCTGATCGCGATCGTGCTGCCGTTCTGGACGAACTTCATCATCCGGATGTACGCCTGGATCATCCTGCTCAACGGGCCGGGCCTGGTGAACTCCGGGTTCGAGTTGTTCGGCCTCGGCCCGTACGAGCTGCTCTACAACCAGGGCGCCATCGTCGTCGGGCTGCTCTACTCCTACCTGCCGCTGATGGTGCTGCCGCTGTACGCGGCGATCGAGAAGCTGGACCCGCAGCTGCGCGAGGCGTCAGCCAACCTGGGAGCCTCCGGGTTCACCACGTTCCGCCGGGTGACGCTGCCGCTCACCCTGCCGGGCGTGCTGACCGGGTCGATGTTCGTGTTCGTGCCGAGCTTCGCCAACTTCGTGATCCCCGAGATGCTGGGCGGCGGCAAGACCCTCATGGTGGGCAACCTGATCCGCAACGAGTTCCTCAAGGCCCGTGACTGGCCGTTCGGCTCGACGCTGGCGATGGCGCTCGTCGCGGTGCTCCTCCTGCTCCTCCTCGCGCAGGCGTGGGCGGCCCGCCGTGCGTAGGCCGCGACTGCTGTACATCCCGTTCTGGGCGACGCTCGTCTTCCTGTACGCGCCGATCGTCGTGCTCGTGGCGATGTCGTTCAACTCGGGCGAGTCGGCCTACACCTTCGAGGGGTTCAGCCTCAAGTGGTACGGCGTGCTGGCCGGGAACGAGCGCGTCCTGGACGGCCTGGTCAACACGCTGATCGTGGCCGCCGGCTCGACCGTGCTCGCCACCGTGCTGGGCACGCTGCTGGCGGTGGGCCTGGCCCGGCACACCCGCTCCAGGACGCTCGACGCGGTGGCGTTGATGCCGGCCGTGCTGCCCGACCTGGTGCTGGCCATCGGCCTGCTGATGTTCTACGGCCTGGTCCAGTTCACGCTCGGCGTCACCTCGGTGATCCTCTCGCACGCGGTGTTCTCGATGGCGTTCGTCGCGGCGGTGGTCCGCACCCGGCTCACCGGCGCCGACCCGTCGCTGGAGGAGGCCTCACGCGACCTCGGGGCGGGCCCGGTGACGACGTTCGTGCGGGTCACGCTCCCGCAGCTCGCCCCCGGCATCGTGGCGGGCGCGCTGCTGGCGTTCACGCTCTCCCTCGACGAGTTCGTGATCGCCTTCTTCACGATCGGCAACCTGGAGCAGACCCTGCCGATCGTCATCTACTCGATGATCCGCTTCGGGGTGGAGCCCCAGATCAACGCGCTGGGCACACTCCTGCTCCTGGTGAGCTTCACCGCGGTGATCATCGGACAGCGCATGACCAGGATCGGTGAAGCACGTGCTCAAGATTGACGGGGTCACCCGCAGGTTCGGTGACGTCACGGCGCTCGACGGCGTCTCGCTGGAGATCGGGCAGGGCGAGTTCTTCGCCCTGCTGGGCCCCTCGGGCTGCGGCAAGACGACGCTGCTGCGCATCATCGCCGGGTTCGAGACGCCCGACGGCGGCACGGTGACGCTCGACGGCGACGACCTGCTCGCCGCGCCGCCGAACCGGCGGCCGATCAGCCTCATGTTCCAGTCCTACGCGCTGTTCCCGCACATGACCGTGGCCAGGAACGTCGCCTACGGGCTGGAGCAGGAGAAGCTGCCCCGCCAGGAGATCAGGAAGCGGGTCGGCGAGGTGCTGGAGACCGTCGGCCTGGCCGAGCACGGCGACCGCAAGCCCGCCCAGCTGTCCGGCGGCCAGCGCCAGCGCGTCGCGCTCGCCCGGTCCATCGTCAAGCGGCCCCGTCTGCTCCTGCTCGACGAGCCGCTGTCGGCGCTGGACAAGAAGGTCCGCGCCGACATGCAGCTGGAGCTGAAGCGGCTGCAGAACGAGGTCGGCATCACGTTCGTGGTCGTCACCCACGACCAGGAGGAGGCCATGTCGCTCGCCGACCGCATCGCGGTCTTCCACAACGGGCGCGTGTGCCAGGTGGACGAGCCGGTTGCGCTCTACGAGCGGCCGAGCACGCCCTTCGTGGCCGGCTTCGTGGGCGCCAACAACCTCTTCGAGGGCACGGCCGGCGAGGACGGCGGGTTCGACGCCGAAGGCTTCGGCACGCTCCCCGGCACCCCGCTGCCTGACCTGGCCGCCGGCGCGGAGGCACTGCTGTGCGTCCGCCCCGAGAGCATCACCCTGGCCGACGACGGTGACACGGACGAGACCGGCTCGGACGAGACCGGCACGGGGGAGACCGGCGTGGGGGAGAGCGCGGCCGGCGTGCTCAAGGGCGGCGTGCTGGACGTCAGCTTCTACGGCGGCGTCTCGCACCTGTCGGTCGACGTGCCGGGCCACCCCAAGCCGGTCCTGGTGGCCGTGCAGGGCGCCAGCACCGTGCGGCCGGGCGCCAAGGTGCGGCTGCACTGGGACGCGGGTGACGCCGTGGTGATCCCCCGGGCCGCCCGGTGAACGAGCGGCCGGTGGACGGGAGCCTCCCGGGCTCAGTGGACGAGGTCGTTGCCCGTCGCCGTGCGGGCGTACGACAGGATCAGCTCGGCGGCCTCCGCCGGCCCGATCAGCGGGTGCCTGGCCGTGATGCGGTAGCCGTAGGCGTCCTCCAGGGCCACCAGGTTGCGCGCGAGCGTCAGCGAGTCGCCGCTCAGCCGGAAGACCCCGAGGGCCGAGCCCGTGTCCAGGATCGACTGGTACATCGCCACCTGGCGGTCGTACAGCGAGGTGAGCAGGACGCCGTACACGCGGTTGCGGCCCGCCGCCCCGCCCAGCTCGTTGAGCAACCGGACGTCGGGGTCGAGCGGCCCGGTCGGCAGCCCCGACCTGATCGTCATGACGAGCTTGGCGACCGGGTCGGTGACGGTGGAGAGCTGGCGCAGCCGCTGCTCGTAGAAGCGCTCCATCCCGGCGTGCTGCGCCTCGACCAGCAGCTCGCTCAGGTCGGGGTAGTGGTAGAGCACGGCCCCCGACGTGAGGCCCGCCTCCTCGGCCACATGCGACAGTTGGACGCCGTCCACGCCGTGGCGGATGATGGCCCGGCGAGCCGCCTCGATCAGGTCGATGCGGCGGTCAGTGCGGCTCTTACGCTGGGCCATTCTCCCCCTTTGTTACCGCTGCGTTCAGAAGGCCGTGACCATAGTGCCGCGAAGTAGCGCTTTACGCTAGATGAGTTTTTGAATGTCTCTTCAACTACCCTTCCCTCTCATCCGGAGTGCGTGATGTCCCTCACCATCCTGTTCATGCCTGAGAGCGCCTACGGCCCGACCAACAACAGCATCGGCATCGGCGACATCCTGCGCCGTCGCGGCCACCGGGTGGTCTTCGCCGCCGAGGCCTCCTGGAAGGGCAAGCTGGAGGCGCTGGGCTTCGAGGAGGACCTCGTCGACCTGGCGCCCCCGGCGGAGGAGGAGCAGGACGCGGGCCAGTTCTGGAAGGACTTCATCCGCGAGACCGCGCCCGAGTACCGCAAGAGCACGCTGGAGCAGCTCGAGACGGTCACCAAGCCGATCTGGGAGTCCCTGATCGACGGCGTGAAGTACTGCGAGCCCCAGCTCAAGGCGATCATCGAGCGGGTCCGGCCGGACGTCATCGTCGAGGACAACGTCATCACCTTCCCGGCGCTGCTCACGACGGGCAAGAAGTTCGTCCGGATCGTCTCCTGCAACCCGCTGGAGGTCCGCGGCGAGAACGTGCCGCCGGTCTTCTCCGGGCTGCCCGCCGCCGACCGGTCGGAGTGGGACGCCTTCCGCGCCGAGTACGACCGCACCCACCGCGAGGTCTGGGCCGCCTTCAACGAGTGGTGCGTCGAGCAGGGAACACGGCCGCTGCCCGACCTCGACTTCATCCACGAGGGCGACCTCAACCTCTACGTCTACCCGGAGATCCTCGACTACACCGCCGAGCGGCCGCTCGGGCCCACCTGGCACCGGCTCGACTCGTCCGTGCGCGAGACCGACGAGGAGTTCGAGCTGCCGTTCGAGCGCGGGAGCTCGCGACGGGAGGGCGACGAGGGAGCCGACGAGGAGCGAAGCGGGCGCGACCATGAGCACGAGCGGGGCGACGGCGCGCTGGTCTACTTCTCCCTCGGCTCGCTCGGCTCCTCCGACGTGGAGCTGATGCAGCGGGTGATCGACGTGCTGGCCACAACCCCGCACCGGTACATCGTCTCCAAGGGCCCGCTGCACGAAGAGATCAAGCTGGCCGAGAACATGTGGGGCGCCGAGTTCCTGCCGCAGACCAAGATCATCCCGCTCTGCGACCTGGTGATCACCCACGGCGGCAACAACACCACCACCGAGGCGCTGCACTTCGGCAAGCCGATGATCCTGCTGCCGCTCTTCTGGGACCAGTACGACAACGCCCAGCGCGTCGACGAGCTCGGCTACGGCGTCCGCCTGGCCACCTACGCCTTCACCGACGAGGAGCTGACGGGAGCCCTCGACCGCCTGCTGGGCGACGAGGAGCTGCGTGCCCGGCTGGCCGCGGCGGGCGAGGAGATCCGCGGTCGCGACGGCCTGCGCCGGGCGGCCGACCTCATCGAGCGACTCGGCCAGGAGTAGTCATGCGCGAACTGATCAACCCGGCCACCGGAGTCCTGCACGACATGGTCCCGGACACGCCCGTCGAGGGCGTGGCCCGGGCCGTGCTGCAGGCCCGCGCCGCCTTCGCGGAGTGGTCGCAGGCGACGCCCGCCGAGCGGGCCCGGCTGTTGCTGCGGCTCGCCGACCTCGTCGAGGCCGACGCCGAGGAGCTGACCCGGCTCGAGGTGGAGGACACCGGCAAGCCCGCGACGGTCGTCAGGGACGGCGAGCTGCCGTTCGCGGTCGACAACCTGCGCTTCTTCGCCGGCGCCGCCCGCTCGCTGGAAGGCACCGGGGCCGGGGTGTTCAGCCGCGGCTACACCTCCGTCATGGTGCGCCGTCCCGTCGGCGTGGTCGCCTCGATCGCGCCGTGGAACTTCCCGCTCGTCATGGCCGTCTGGAAGCTCGGCCCGGCCGTCGCCGCGGGCAACGCCGTCGTCATCAAGCCGGCGCCGCAGACGCCGCGCAGCACGCTGCGGCTGGTGGAGCTGTTCGCCAAGGCGGGCGCGCCGCACGGGCTGGTGCAGGCCGTCACCGGCGACGCCGAGGTGGGCGAGGCGCTCGTCACCGACCCGGGCGTGGACATGGTCAGCGTCACCGGCTCCACCGAGACCGGCCGGGCCGTCATGGCGGGAGCCGCCACGACGCTCAAGCGGGTCCACCTGGAGCTCGGCGGGAAGGCGCCGGCGCTGGTCTTCGCCGACGCCGACCTGGCCGCGATGGCCGCCGGCGTGGCCATGGGCGCCACCTACAACACCGGCCAGGACTGCACCGCGGCGACGCGCGTCTACGTGGCCCGTGCGGTGTACGCGGACGCGGTGGAGGCCCTTCGGGCAAATCTTGCCGAAATCAAGGTCGGTGACCCCTGGGATCCGGCCACGGACATCGGCCCGCTGATCTCCGCGGAGCACCGTGACCGGGTGCACGGCTTCGTACGCGGCGCCGGGGGGCGGATCGCGCAGGGTGGAGCCCCGGTCGACGGGGCAGGTTTCTACTACCCGCCGACTCTTGTGACAGATGTGGCTCAGAACAGCGATATCGTCCAAGGGGAACTTTTCGGTCCCGTCCTCGTGGTCCTGCCCTTCGACGGTGAGGACGAGGCCGTCAAGCTCGCCAACGACACCCGTTACGGCCTGGCGTCGTCGGTGTGGTCGCGCGACGTGGCCAGGGCGATGCGGGTGTCTCACCGCTTGGACGTGGGTGTCACCTGGATCAATGACCACCTGCCCATCGCCAGCGAGGCCCCCCATGGCGGGGTCAAGGGCAGCGGGTTCGGCAAGGACATGAGCCAGGAGGCGGTGCAGGAGTATTCGGTGACCCGTCACCTGATGATCAAGCATGCGGTGTCCGAGGAGCGAGACGGCTTCCGGCCCGCCTGAAAGACAGGCACGGCGATATGCGGCCTCGAGGGCACGATTGGTCGCATTTGGTGGGATATGTACGGTTGGCCGATGTGGTACGGGTTGTGTTCCAATTACCCAGCCCGCACAAATCCCATGCGCCCCAAGCGTGTCAGATTTTCGAGCACGTACCGGCGAGAGGTTGCGAGAGTCAGTGAGGACGGATAACCCCAAGCACATCAGATCTGGGGAGTACACAGGCAGCAGGTTCCGCCTGGGGAACTGGCGTGTGCGCTCGCGACTGGTGGCGCTGATTCTCATCCCCACCGTCGTGGGCGTTCTTCTCGCCGGTGTCCAGTTGGCCAACGCCATCAACACCAGCACCGAGTACCGCAGGCTGACCCAGCTCGCCGAGGTCGTGCAGCGCGTCAACGCGCTCACCCACGAGCTGGGCGAGGAGCGCACGCTCACCGCCTGGTACATCGCCGACCGGCGGCGCCCCAGCCGGCTGAACGCCCTCAAGACGCAGCGCCAGGCCGTCGACAAGGCCAAGCAGGGCGTCCTGACGGCTATGTCCGCCATCGACGCCGCCCACGCCCAGCACGTCCTGGAGGACGTCTCGGAGATCCGCCGGTGGCTCAACGGCATCGACGGCCTGCGCGAGTCGATCCTCGACGGTGAGAGCGTGCCGCCGCGAGCGGCGATCCGCACGTTCTCCACGATGATCGACACGGTCTCCCACCTCCAGGCCGAGCTGGCCAACGGGGTGAGCGACGAAGACCTGCAGGAGAACATCTCCGCGCTCGGCGGCCTGGCCCGCGCCAAGGAGGAGGTCTCCCGCCAGCAGGCCATCCTCGTGGTCGCGCTGATCGGTCGCCGGCTCGACTACGACGACCTGTCCGACTTCCTCGGTTCGTGGAACCGCCAGCAGGCCGAGCAGGCCGCGTTCGAGCAGAGCGCGAGCACCGTCGACCTTCAGGCCTACCGCAAGAACGTCCGGGGCCTGCAGATCGACCGCGCCGACGCGATGCGCCAGCGCGCGCTCGCCCAGATGCGCGAGTACCGGGCCATCCGCGACCTCGACGTCACCTCCCGCCGCGACATCACCCTCTGGTACGACAGCACCACGCTGTCCGTCAACGCGATGCGCAAGGTCGAGGAAGGCCTGACGACGCGGATCGTGGCCCAGACCCGTGACCTGAGCGACGGCGAGCAGCGCAACGCCATCATCTCCGGCGCGATGATCCTCGTCCTGCTGCTCCTCGTGCTGATCTTCACCACCCGCGTGGCCGGCTCCCTGGTCCGGCCGCTGCGCCGGCTGCGCGCGGAGGCGCTCCAGGTGGCCACCACCCGGCTGCCCGAGACCGTCCGCGTGCTGCGTGAGTCCGGCGACGGCGCCGCGGTGCCGGAGGTGCCGTCGATCGGCATCAACACCCGCGACGAGATCGGGGAAGTGGCCCGGGCCTTCGACGAGGTCCACCGCGAGGCGATCCGGCTGGCCGGCGACGAGGCCAAGCTGCGCGCCAACGTCAACGCCATGTTCGTCAACCTCTCCCGGCGCAGCCAGACACTGGTCGAGCGGCAGCTGCAGCTCATCGAGGGCCTGGAGCAGGGCGAGGAGGACGAGCAGCGGCTCGCCAACCTCTTCCGCCTGGACCACCTGGCCACCCGCATGCGCCGCAACAGCGAGAACCTCCTGGTCCTCGCCGGCCAGGAGGGCGCGCGCAAGTGGAGCGAGCCCGTGCCGCTGGTCGACGTGGCCCGTGCCTCGCTGTCGGAGGTCGAGAACTACGAGCGGGTCCAGATCCAGATCCCGTCCGGCATCCAGATCGTCGGCCCCGCCGTCACCGACACCGTCCACCTGCTCGCCGAGCTGATCGAGAACGCCATCTCCTTCTCGCCGCGCGAGAGCAAGGTGCAGGTCACCCAGACGCCCGCCGAGGGCGGGGTGCTGGTCACGATCAACGACCTGGGCATCGGCATGACCAACGAGGAGCTGGCCGAGGCCAACTGGCGGCTGGCCAACCCGCCGGTCGTGGACGTCGCGGTCTCCCGCCGCATGGGCCTGTTCGTGGTCGGCCGCCTGGCGCTGCGCCACGGCGTCCGCGTCCAGCTCCGCATGCGTGAGACCGGTGGCCTCAGCGCCATGGTCATGATCCCCGACATGCTCATCGCGGGCGCCGCCGGCACCGCGTCGCACGGCCAGTACGACGCCTTCACCTCCTTCGACCCGTCGGCCATGGAGCCCGCGGCCAACGGCGCCTACGCCGCGCCGTCGGCGCCCGCCGTGCCCACGGGGTTCGGCACCGACGACGTCCCCGTGAACACCGAGTGGCCGGGCAGCCTGCCCGTCCCGGGCGGCACCGGCACCAACTGGCCGTCCTTCGCCGAGGACGTGCCCAGGCAGGCCGAGGAGCCCCGCTGGTCGTCGTTCGCCGAGGAGCCGCCGCCCGCGCAGCCGGAGACGCGCTGGCCGTCGTTCGCCGAGGACGCGCCGCAGGCGGACGAGCCCCGCTGGCCGTCCTTCGCGACCGAGCCGCCGCCGCCGGCCCAGGACGAGCCGCGCTGGCCGTCGTTCGCGACCGAGCCCCCGCCGCTCGACCCCGCGCAGCAGGACACGCGCTGGCCGTCGTTCGGCGAGCAGCCGCGCAGGTCGTCGCTGTTCGACGCGCCGGAGCCGGCCCAACCGGCCCAGCCGGCCACGCCGTCGCCGTTCGGCGCCGCCGGCCCCGACCAGCCGCCGTTCGGCGCCGGTGAGATGCCGTGGCCGTCGTTCGCCGAGACGGCCAAGCCGTCCGACTCCTACGCGCAGAACGGCCACCACGCCTTCGACCCGTTCGGCCCCGGCGACTACTCCTCGCAGGACCTGACCGGCCCGCTGCCCGTCGTGCGCAGCTCGCCGATGGAGGAGCAGAGCGAGGACTTCCTGCCGATCTTCTCGTCGGTCGGCTCCGACTGGTTCCGCAAGCCGGACCCCGAGCAACTGCAGCCGAGGCCCGAGCCGTGGCAGGAGCCCCAGCACGAGCCCCAGCAGGCGGCCTGGCAGGCGCCGTCCGAGCCCGAGGAGCCGGAGACCGCCGTCCAGCCCGCGGTGCGCCTCGACGCGGAGCCTCCCGTCGAGGTCCGTCGCGAGCCGCAGCAGAGCACCGAGCGGCCCGGAGCGCTGCCCAGGCGCCGGCCGGGCGAGTCGGGCGCCGGAGCGACGTGGTCCTCGCCGGCCGACAGCGGCTGGCAGGCCGCGCAGGCGGCGGCGCAGCCCGCCCAGGGCGGCACGACGTCCTCCGGCCTGCCGCGCCGCGTGCCCAAGGCCAATCTGGTGCCCGGAACCGCCAGCCTGGTGGAGCCGCAGGCCGCGTCGCCGGCGCCGCAGATCTCCCCCGATCGGCTGCGCAGCCGGCTCTCCAGCTTCCAGCAGGGTGTACGACAAGGCCGCGCGTTCACCCGCGGAGAAGAGAACGAGGAGGACAAATGAGAGAACTGAGCCAGGGAGCGCGTGGCATCAGCTGGCTGATCACTGACTTTGTGAACAACGTGCCAGGTGTCGCGCACACCGTCGTGGTCTCGTCTGACGGTTTGCCACTGGCCTTCTCCGAGGGTTTCCCGAAGGACCGTGCGGACCAGCTGGCCGCGGTCGCCTCGGGTGTCATCAGCCTGACACAGGGCGCGGCGCGTGTCTTCGAGGGCGGCCTGGTGACCCAGACCGTCATCGAGATGCAGCGCGGACTTTTGATGATCATGTCGATCAGCGACGGTTCCTGTCTGGCCGTGCTCGCCGCGCCCGACTGTGACATGGGCCTGGTGGCCTATCAGATGACGCTGCTGGTGGAGCGCGCGGGGCAGGTCCTCACGCCCGCCGTACGCGCCGAACTGCAGGCAGCCCGCCCCCGCTAGCGGGGGCGGTGACAGGAGAACATGGTGTCAGGTCAGGGTTGGGCTGGTGATAGCACTCCGCCGCATCCGGCGGCTCCACGTCCGCAGAAGTCGAGCTCCCTGGTGCGGCCGTATGCCGTGACCGGGGGGCGCACGGCCCCGCGGATGAAGTTCGCCATGGAGGCATTGGTGTCCTCCGTGACGTCGGAATACCAAGACATTTCTCTGCTGAGTCCGGAGTATCAGGCGATCATTCAACTGACCCGGAACGTCAGGTCGGTTGCCGAGATCTCCGCACTCCTCCGCCAGCCCCTCGGGGTGGTGCGGGTGCTGATCGCCGACATGGCGTCCGAGGGCCTGATCCGCGTGCACCAGCCTGCGCTGGACGCGGGGAAGCCGGACCTCAACTTGCTCGAAAGGGTGCTCAGTGGACTTCGCAGGCTCTAACGCCGGCCTAACCTCGACGAAGATCGTCGTGGCCGGCGGGTTCGGCGTGGGCAAGACGACGTTCGTGGGTGCGGTGTCGGAGATCCTGCCGCTCACCACAGAGGCCGTGATGACGGATGCCTCGGCGGGTGTCGACGACCTCTCGCTCACGCCGAACAAGACGACGACGACCGTGGCCATGGACTTCGGCCGTGTCTCTCTGGACCGTGACCTGATCCTCTACCTGTTCGGCACGCCCGGGCAGCACCGGTTCTGGTTCATGTGGGACGACCTCGTCCGCGGCGCGATCGGCGCCGTGGTGCTGGCCGACACGCGGCGGCTGGCCGACAGCTTCCCCGCGATCGACTACTTCGAGGAGGCCAAGCTGCCGTTCGTGATCGGCATCAACGGCTGGGAAGGGCAGTTCTCGCACCAGGACGACGAGATCCGCGAGGCACTGTCGCTCGGCTCGCACACGCCGATCGTCCGCCTCGACGCCCGGGTGCGGGATTCGGTGAAGAGCACCCTCATCACGTTGGTGGAGCACGCGCTGACGCGGCACATGCACGCGCCGGCGTAACGCCCGCCCCGCCCGAGAACGCCGAGTGCCGCCGGACGCAGCGTCCGGCGGCACTCGGCGTCTCGGGCCCGCTGAGGGGTCAGGCGGTGGGGGCGGGCGTGTCCACGCCGCGCACCAGGCGGCCGACCTCGCCGCGCAGGCGGACGAAGTCGGGGTGCTCGCGCGTGGTGATCTGGTCGCGCGGCGCCGGCAGGTCCACCGGCAGGTCGCCCACCACGTGGGCGGGCGCCTTGGACAGCACCACGACCCGGTCGCCGACGTAGACGCTCTCGTCGATGTCGTGGGTGATGAGCACGATCGTCATCTGGTGGTGGCTGCGCACCTTGAGCACGAGATCCTCCAGGTCCTCGCGCGTCTGGGCGTCGACCGAGCCGAACGGCTCGTCCATGAGCATGAGGGACGGCCGGTAGGCCAGCGCGCGGGCGATCGCCACCCGCTGCTGCATGCCGCCCGACAACTGGAACGGGTACTTGCGCCCGGCCTCGGCCAGGCCGACCGACTCCAGCGCCTCGTGCGCGGCCTCGCGCCGCTGCCGCTTGTCCATGCCGCGCCGGCGCAGCGGCAGGGCCACGTTGTCGGCCACCGACATCCAGGGGAACAGCGAGCGGCTGTAGTCCTGGAACACCACGGCGAGGTTGTCGGGCGTCTGGCGGACCAGCTCGCCGTCGACCCGGATCTCGCCACCGGTCGGCTTGATCAGCCCCGCGATGGAGCGCAGCAGCGTGGACTTGCCGCATCCGGAGGGGCCGACGATGCACAGCAGCTCGCCGGCGGCCACGCTCAGCTTGAGCCCGTCGATGGCGTGGTGCTCGTTCGGACTGCCGGGCCCGTATACGTGCGTGAGGTTCTCGATCTCGAGCAAGAGATGTCCTAGGGCAGCCAGATCCGGAGATGACAGGTCGACTTTACCGAAGCCTGTGATCTATGAACATGAGGAAGCGCGTACTCCCTCACCCCGTGGGCCTGCGGACGTAGCGGCCCACCGGAGCACCGACGATCTTGCCGGTGTCGAGCACGTGGTGGCCCCGGACGAACGTGTCGGTGACCTTCGCGGTCAGCTCGAACCCCTCGAACGGGGTGTACTCCTGCGCCGACTCCGAATCCGCGGCCGAGACGGTCCACGTGGCCTCCGGGTCCACCAGGCAGATGTCGGCGTCGAATCCGGGGGCGATCGTGCCCTTGGTGCGCAGCCCGTACCTGCGGGAGGGGTTCCAGGAGGTGAGCGCGGCGATGCGCCCGTACGACAGGCCGCGCCGGCGGCCCTCGGTGATCAGGCCGGGCAGCAGGTACTCGGCGCCGCCGAAGCCCGCCTTGGCCACGAACACGTCGTCGGCCGGGGTGCCGAACTTCAGCTCCTCGCGGCAGCAGGCGTGGTCGCTGACCACCCAGTCGACGGTGCCGTCGAGCACGTACTCCCACAGCGCCTCGACGTCCTCGCGCGGCCTGATCGGCGGGTTCACCTTGCCGCCCAGGCCGTTCGCCGTGTCGATGTCGGCGAGCAGATGGCCGATCGTCACCTCCCGGCGGAAGTCGATGTGCGGGAACGTCCTGGCCATCCGCACGGCCGCGTCCAGCGCCTTGCGCGAGGACAGGTGGAGCAGGTTGACGTTGCCGAGGCCGGTCTCGTGGGCCAGGTAGGAGGCGATGAAGACGGCCAGCCCCTCCGAGTGCGGCGGCCGGGAGGCGCTGTAGGCGGCCAGCCCGCTCAGCTCGCCCGCCTCCTCCACCAGCCTGGTGTAGGCGGTCATGATCTCGGCCGTCTCGCAGTGCAGCGACAGGGAGATCTCGCCTGCCAGCTCGGGGAAGCGCTCGCGGGCCGCCTGCACGCCGCGCATCACGAACTCGAAGTGCGCGTAGTCGTAGCGCTCGCCGTCGGGCAGCATGAGGAATCTGCTCTGGTCGGCCGAGCGGCCGTGCAGCCCGTGCCCGCCGTAGAACATGAAGATCTTGAACGACGGCACCCCGAACCGCTCCACCAGGTCGGGCAGTTCGCCGATGTGCCCGCTCGACATGGGCGCGAGGTGGAACCCGTAGTCGACGTAGGCCCGGTCCTCGGCCATCCGCAGCACCTCGGGGAAGAACTCCGCGTACGGGCCGCCCCGGTTGAGGTAGTACTGCCCGGTCCGCATGTAGGTGAGCGCCGTGGTGACGCCGCCCTGCGCCGCGGCCCTGCTCTCCGAGCCGGCGTCGTCGGACAGGGGGTTGTAGATGCCCCAGTGCTGGTGGGCGTCCACGACGCCCGGGAAGGCCAGCCGGCCGTTGCCGTCGATCACCTCCGGCACGCCCTCGGTGGACAGCCCCGGTGCGACCCGGTCGACGCGCCCGCCGGTCACGGCGACGTCCGCCGGGACGGGATGGGCGCGGTCGTGCGTCACGACACGCACGTTCTTGATGAGCAGGTCCGTCACGTCCGCCTCCTACGCGGTACGGCGGGCGCCGCGATGCCAGCCGAGCATCCGGCGCTCGATCATGAGGAACAGGGAGTTGAGCGCGAAGCCGAGCACCCCGAGCACCACCACGCCGGCCCAGATGCCCGGCATGTCGGCGTTGTTGCTGGCCACGCTCAGCAGGTAGCCGATCCCGTCCGTGCTGCCCTTCAACTCGGAGATGACCATCAGGATGAGCGCGAGCGAGACGCTCAGCCGCAGGCCCGCGAAGATCTTCGGGGACGCGGCCGGGAGGATGATCCGGAAGAGCCGCAGATGGGCGGGGACGCCGAAGACCGTCGCGGTCTCCATCTGCATACGATCGACGTTACGCGCGCCGTCGATGGAATTCAGCAGGATCGGCCAGATGATGCCGAAGACGATGGTGGCCACCTGGACCTGGGTGCCCATGGCGAACAGCACGAGGAAGACCGGCAGCATGGCCGGCGGCGGCACCGCGCGCCCGAACTCCACGAGCGGGTCGACGTAGTCGGCCAGCCGGCCGATCCGGCCGATCGCCACGCCCAGCGTCACCCCGATGACCACGGCGGCGCCCCAGGACCCGACCACCCGCACCACGCTGGGCACGAAGTTGTCCACCGCCTCCTCGGTGAGCAGCATCGGGCCGGAGAACCACCGCTCGCCCATCCAGGAGGCGATGAGCGTCGGAGGGGGGAGGAAGGGGTTGGCCACGGACCTGGCCAGCAGTTCCCAGCCCACGAGGACGACGGGGACCAGCCACAGCCGCCTGACGAGTCTCCCGATCATGTGTGCCGCCACCGGAACAGGCGCCGCTCGGCGCGCAGCAGCACGGTGTTGACGGCCAGGCCGACGATGCCGGCCCACAGGAGCGTCGCGACGACGTCGAGCATCGCGTCCGCGCCGATGCCGGTGCTCGCCTGGATGAGGAAGGCGCCGATGCCGCCCGAGCCGCCGACGAAGTACTCGACGCTGATGGCGAGGATCAGGGTGATCGAGGCGGCCAGCCGGATGCCGGTGTAGATGAACGGCGCCGCGCTGGGCAGCGAGACCCGCCAGATCACCGCCGTCCGGCCGAAGCCGAACGAGCGCAGCGTCTCGGTCGCCACGGGGTCGACGTCGCGCACGCCGTACAGGGTGTTGATGAGGATGGGCCAGGACGCGGCGTAGACGATCAGCGCGACCTTGGCGTTGATCTCCGGCTGGAAGAAGAACAGCGCGAGGGGGATCAGCGCGACCGAGGGGATGGGACGCAGGAACTCCACGATCGCCCGGGTCGTCTCCTCGACCACGGGCACCGTGCCGAGCAGCAGGCCGATCGGCACGGCGACCAGCACGGCCAGCGGCAGCCCGATGACGGCGGCCAGGAGTGTGGCGAGCAGGTCGCCGAGGAAGGCGGGGTCGGCGGCCAGGCCGGCCACCCGGGCCAGCGAGGCGGAGGCGGCGGGCAGCCAGGGGAGCAGGCCGCTGGTGGCGGCCACCTCCCAGGCGAGCAGGAAGGCCGCCACGCCGATGGCGTGGCGCAGGAGCTTTCCGTGCCGGGCGCGGGAGACGGCAGGGCGTCGTCCCCGCGCCGGCGTGGTCGCAGCGGTCATCCCTTGAACGGGACGATCATGGAGTCGACGTTGATCTGCTCCTTGAGGAAGCCGTACTCGAGCATGAGGTCCGCGACGCGCTGGATGCGCTGGGCGCTGAGCGTGGTCGGGTAGTTGCCGAGGTTGATGGTGGCGGCCGTCTCCGCGGGGATCTTGGTGAAGGTCGGCAGGATCTTGGTCACGGCGCTGCGGTCGGTGGCGGCGATGTTCTGCGCCTTGGCCATGGCGCGCTGGAAGGCGGCCATCGTCCTGGGGTTCTCGGCCACCCACTTCTCGGTCGCCGCCCAGCCGGTGATGGGCAGGGCCTCCGTCGGTCCGGACATGGTGTCGACGAGCATGGTGGCGCCGAGCTTGTTCTTGGCCTCGCTGACGTACGGGTCGGTCATCCAGACCGCGTCCACGTCGCCCTTCTCCAGCGACTGGAGCCAGTTGGTGGTCGGCACCTCGACGTACTGGATGTCCTTGCCGGGTGTGGGGTCAAGGCCGGCGATCTTGAAGTGGGGGTTCATGGTGAGCACGCCGAGGCCCTTGAGCGCGTTCACGCCGATCTTCTTGCCCTTGAGGTCGGAGACCTTCTTGACGGCCGAGTCGCGGCCCACCATGACGCCGAAGGCGCCGGTCGCCCCCTGGTAGGAGTCGGCGATGTACTTGAACTTCTCCGCGCCCTCGCTCTGGATCGTCAGGATGGTCGCATAGCTGCCGAGCACCACGTCCATGCTGCCGTTGGACAGCTTGGGCAGCACGGCCTGCGGCGCCTGGATGGCCTCTGTCTTGACGTCGAGGCCCTGCTCCTTGAAGAAGCCGCGCTCGATCGCGATGAACAGGGGCGCGGAGTCGGCGCCGGGGTACTGGCCGATGAGCAGGTCGGTCTTCTCCAGGCCGGCGGCGTTGGTGGCGCCGCCTGGCGGATCGTCGGAGCTGGAGCACCCTGTCAGGGCAAGGGTGACCACCAGTCCGAACAGGGCGATACGCCCTGGTGCGCCGAGCCTCATCTCGCGTCTCCTTTGAACGAGGGTGAGCGACCACCGTCGCACCCTTGTGCCGTCAACCCTTGCGCATGATCCCCCGATTCTGGAATTTATCAATATATATGGCCAACTATCGGTCGCACTGATTCTATGGAGGTATGTCCGGATATTGAGTGAAGATATGGCTAGCGTTCATCGGGGGCGTGTGGCTACTGTCGGGGCGTGGAGACATATACGCATGATCGGCTAACTGTGGCATTTGCTCGGGTCAACCGATTATTTGTTGAACATAAATAAGGGTTTCGGACCACCGGTGCCGGGGGCGGCACCACCAGAACTTGATCCTCTTGCACCAGACCATCCCGAGGAGAGGTTGCGGAGGCCAGTGAGAAGAACAGTGCCCCCTGCAAGCGGGGACTCCGGGGCGTCTCCGGAGGAGTCCGCCTTCCCGTCACCTCACGCCGCCACCGGGCCGCCCGCCCCCCGGGCGGGCCGGCCGAAAGGCACCGGCGGGTTCGTGCGCAACTGGCGCGTACGGACCAAACTCCTGGTACTGATCGTCATCCCGACCGTGGCCGCGCTGGCCCTCGGCGGGCTGCGGGTGACCTCGTCGCTCAGCAGCGCCACCGAGTACGAGCGGGTCAACGAGACCGCCGCCCTCGCCGGCCGGCTCACCGAGCTGGCCCACCAGACCGAGCTGGAACGCGACCTCACCGCCATGTTCGTCGCGCAGGGCCGAGGCGGCGACCGGAACGAGGTGGCGGCCCAGTACTCCGCGGTCGACCGGCTCGTCGCCGAGTCCCGCCCCGGGGTCGCCGCGCTGGCCGCCTCCGACAGCCCGCTGCGCACCGAGGCCGTACGCGTCCAGAACCGCTTCGACGAGCTGCCCAACTCCCGCAGGACGGCGATGGAGTCGCGGCTCAACGTCGCCTCCGTGATCGAGCTGTACGACCAGTCCATCTCCGACTTCCTCGAACTCAACGACAACATCGACCAGGGCGCCGTCGACAAGGAGCTCACCGACAGCGTCGCCGGCTTCGCCGCCCTGTCCCGGGCCAAGCAGTACGTGTCGCGCCAGCGTGCCCTGCTGGTGTCGGCGCTGGCCGTCGGCAGGTTCGGCGAATCCGAGCTGGACGCCTTCATCGCCGCCCGCTCCCAGCGCAACAGCGAGCTGGCCACGTTCCGGGCGGCGGTGCCGCTGGCGCTGCGCCAGGCCTACGACGACACGGTCAGCGGGCAGGCGATCGACCGGGCGGAGCTGATCCAGGCCCGCGCGCTGGCCCTCCAGGACGCCGGCCGGCCGCTGCGCGACGACGTGCTCGGTCTCACCCAGGACGGTCAGGTGTGGTTCGGCGCCGTCACCGAGACCATCGACGGCATGCGCCAGGTCGAGCAACGGGTCGCCGACTCGATCCTGCTGCGCAGCCAGGACGTCCAGCGCGGCGAGCAGCAGGGTGCGGTGATCTTCGCCGTCGCGATCGTGGCGCTGCTCGTCCTCGTGCTGCTCGTCACCGCGCTCATGGCGCGCTCGCTCAGCGGCCCGCTGCGGCGGCTGCGCCGCGAGGCGCTGCTGATCGCGGGCCGCCGCCTGCCCGAGACGGTCCAGCGGCTGCGCGAGTCGGACACCGCCGCCGCGAACGTGGAGGTGGAGCCGATCGGCGTCGTGTCGGACGACGAGATCGGTGAGGTGGCGCGGGCGTTCGACGAGGTGCACCGGGAGGCGGTGCGGCTGGCGGGTGAGGAGTCGCGGTTGCGGTCGAACGTGAACGCGATGTTCGTGAACCTGTCGCGGCGCAGTCAGACGTTGGTGGAGCGGCAGATCACGTTGATCGATGGTCTGGAGCAGGGCGAGCAGGACGAGAGCCGGTTGGCGAACCTGTTCAAGCTGGATCATCTGGCGACGCGTATGCGGCGTAACAGCGAGAACCTGCTGGTGCTGGCGGGTCAGGACCCGCCGCGCCGCTGGAGCCAGCCGGTGAAGCTGGTGGACGTCGCCCGCGCCTCCCTGTCGGAGGTCGAGAGCTACGAGCGCGTCGTCCTGCAGGTCCCCGACGGCGTGTCCGTCGCCGGCCAGGCGGTCAACGACGTCATCCACCTGCTGGCCGAGCTGGTGGAGAACGCCCTGTCGTTCTCCCCGCGCGAGACCCGGGTGACGGTGTCGGGCAGCAGGATCGACGGCGGCGGCGTGATGCTGTCCATCACGGACTCCGGCATCGGCATGACCAACGACGAGCTGGCCCAGGCCAACGACCGGCTCTCGGACGCGCCCATCGTGGACGTCGCGGTCTCCCGCCGGATGGGCCTGTTCGTGGTCGCCCGGCTGGCGCACCGGCACGGCATCCGCGTCCAGCTCCGTCCCCACGCGTCGGGCGGGCTGACCGCCATGGTGCTGCTGCCCGAGTCGCTGCTCGGCACCCCGTCGCCCGCCTACGCCGGATCGGGGAGCGGCGGCCCGGCCACCGAGGACGCCTACCGCGGACCGCAGCTCGCGCCCGCGCCGCACTGGCCCGAGGCCACCTACCAGATGGGGCCCGGGCACCCCGGCTCGATGGGTCCCGGCCAGCTGGGTCCCGGGCATCCGTCGTACCCGTCCAACCCGCCCGAGGCGACCGGCGCGTGGCCGTCGATGCCGCAGTGGCCGTCCGACACCGGCGGGTGGCCGTCCGACGGGCACTCCGGCGGCCAGTCCGACCCGGACGGCTGGCTCACACCGCGCGGGCCGGCGGGGTGGGGCGGCGAGGGCAACGGCCTGCCCAGGCGGCCCGGCCTCGACCGGCCGCAACCGTGGAACCCCCGCGACCGCGCGGCGGACCGGGCCGCGGACGGCGCCGCGGGCCGGTTCGGCGACCCGCGGGGGGACCGCCCGGCCGACCGGTTCGGCGACCCGCGGGGCGACCGCGGCGACAGGACCGGTGACAGGGCGGGCGACCGGCCGGCCGACCGGACCGGTGACCGTGCCGGCGGTCGCCCGCTCCGCGACGACTTCCCCGCCACCGACTCGGCCGCCACCGGCCCCATCCCGCGGGTGAACACCCCGCCGTCCGGCGGCGACGACTACCTGCCGATCTTCGCCGCGGTCGAGTCGGCCTGGTTCGCCGGCGGTGCGAGCTGGGACTCCGCGAAGGCCGACGAGGGCTGGAACGCGGCGGAGACCGTGGTGGAGCCGGTGCGTGACGGGGCGACGGCGTCGGGTCTGCCGAAGCGGGTGCCGAAGGCCAACCTGGTGCCCGGCTCGGCCGGCACGGCCGCCGCGCCCAAGGGCGTCACGCCCGTGCCGGCGGTGTCACCCGACCGGGTGCGCAACCGGCTGGCGAGCTTCCAGCAGGGCTTCCGGGCGGCCCGGGAGGACATCAACGACGGCAAGTCCTACCCGTCGGGACCGGGCGACGGGACGTCGGACGACAGCAGGGAGGAGGGTGCGTGAGGGATCTGAGTCATTCCGCGCGCGGGGTCGACTGGTTGATCACTGATTTCGTGAGCACGGTTCCGGGTGTGGCGCATGCGGTGGTGGTCTCGTCTGATGGGTTGCCGCTTGCGGCGTCGGCGGGGTTTCCGGCGGATCGGGCTGATCAGCTGGCTGCGATCGCGTCGGGGTTGGTGAGTTTGACGCAGGGTGCCGCTCGGGTGTTCGAGGGTGGTGCGGTGAGTCAGACGATTGTGGAGATGCAGCGCGGGTTGATGCTGATCATGTCGATCAGTGATGGTTCGTGTCTGGCGGTGTTGGCCGCGCCTGATTGTGACATGGGTCTGGTGGCGTATCAGATGACGCTGATGGTGGACCGTGCGGGTCAGGTGCTCACTCCGGCGGTGCGTGCGGAGTTGCGCGCCAGCCAGTCCAGGTGATGCAGGTGAACGATCCCCGATGGAACGGCGGAGTCCCCGGACCGGCTCACGGGCCGGTCCCCGGGCCCGTCCCGGGACCCGGCGCCGGGCCCCCTCACGGGCCGCGCCCGGTGCCGGCGTACGACCCCGCTTCGCCGGTGCGTCCGTATGCGGTGACGGGTGGGCGGACGGCGCCGCGGGTGAAGTTGGCGATGGAGGCGTTGGTGTCGTCGGCGACGGCTGAGCCTCGGGAGTTTTCGCATATCACGCCGGAGTATCAGGCGATTTCGCAGTTGTGTCGGCAGGTTCGGTCGGTGGCTGAGGTGTCGGCGTTGTTGCGGATTCCGCTTGGTGTGGTGCGGGTGTTGATCGCTGATATGGCGGCCGAGGGTTTGGTGCGGGTGCATCAGCCGCAGTTGGATGCGGGCCGGCCGGATGTCAACCTGCTGGAAAGGGTGCTCAGTGGACTTCGCAGGCTCTAGTGCTGGGTCGGGTTCCGGTCTGACGTCGACGAAGATCGTGGTCGCCGGTGGGTTCGGGGTGGGTAAGACGACGTTCGTGGGGGCGGTGTCGGAGATCATGCCGTTGACGACGGAGGCGGTGATGACCGATGCGTCGGCGGGGATCGATGATCTGGCGATGACGCCGTTGAAGTCGACGACGACGGTGGCGATGGATTTCGGGCGGGTGTCGCTGGATCGGGATTTGATCTTGTATTTGTTCGGGACGCCGGGTCAGCATCGGTTCTGGTTCATGTGGGATGACTTGGTGCGGGGGGCGATCGGTGCGGTGGTGCTGGTTGATACGCGCCGGTTGGCGGACAGTTTCCCGGCGATCGATTACTTCGAGGAGGCGCAGTTGCCGTTCATTGTGGGGGTGAACGGGTGGGATGGGCAGTATGCGCATAGTGATACGGAGGTGCGGGACGCGTTGACGTTGGCTCCGCATATTCCGATGGTGCGGTTGGATGCTCGGTCGAAGGATTCGGTCAAGAGTGCTTTGATCAATCTCGTCGAACATGCGTTGACTGTCCGTATGGCCGTGCCAGGCTGGAGCGGCTAGCCGCCGCACGCTCCATCAGCGCCTGCTCGATCGGCACACACTCGGTCAGCGCACGCTCGGTCAGCACACGGTCGGTCAGCGCACGCTCCACGACTCGCGCGTGTTCAGCGCGCGCACGTCCATGTCGGTGATGCCGTGCTGGGCCTCGGCCATGGCCGTCCGCTCCGCCTCGGTCAGCACGTCGGCGATGTCGGCGAATCCCCGCGGGGCCCGCTCGGCCACCAGGCTGATCGTCGCCTCGATCGGCAGCGAACGGTGCGCGAGCACCAGCGCCGAGGTCGGCGGCCGCCGCTCGGCCTCGTAGCCGGCCAGCGCCGCGACCGGGTCACCCTCGCTCGCCAGGTGCCTGGCGAGCACCCGGGCGTCGATGACCGCCTGCGACCCGCCGTTCGAGCCGATCGGGTACATGGGGTGGGCGGCGTCGCCCAGCAGCGTCACCCGTCCCCGGCCCCACCAGTCCAGCGGGTCCCGGTCGCACATCGGGTACTCCAGGATCCGCTCGGAGCCGGCCAGCAGCGCGGGGATGTCGACATGCCGGTACTCCCAGTGCGCGAAGTGCCGCGCCACGTCCTCCAGCCGGCCCGCCCGCGACCAGTCGGCCTCCTTGACCAGCCCCGGCTCGTCCACCTTCACCTCGGCCACCCAGTTGACCAGCCGGGGATCGGTGGCGGAGATGTGGTAGGCGACGAACTTGGCGTCCCGGTTGGACCCGGCGACCAGCACCGTCGCGCCGTCCCTGACCCGGTCGGCCTCGGCGATGCCGCGCCACATCCGGATCCCGCCCCACCGCAGCGGGTCGTCGTCCGGGTGCAGGCGGGAGCGCACCGCCGAGTGCACGCCGTCGGCGCCGACCAGCACGTCCACCCGCTCGTGCACGGGCTCGCCGCCGGCCACGTCGCGCAGCAGCACGTCCACGCCGTCGCCGTCCTGCTCGAACGCCTCGAACCGGACGCCCAGCCGGACCGGCCCGACGCGCTCCTCGACCGCGGCGAGCAGGATCATCTGCAACTCTCCGCGGTGGATGGAGAACTGCGGCCACCGGTATCCGGCCGACCGGCCGCGCGGCAGCGCGAGGATCTCGCCGCCGAACCGGTCGGTGAAGGTCATGAACGTGGTCTCCACACCGGTCGCCGCCAGCGCGTCGCCCAGCCCCAGCTCGGTCAGCTCCCGTACGGCGTGCGGCTGCAGGTTGATGCCCACGCCCAGCGGGCGCAGCGCGCCGGCCGCGTCCACGACCTCGCAGTCGAGCCCCGCCGCGTGCAGGCTGAGCGCGGTGGTGAGCCCGCCGATCCCGGCGCCGATGATCATGATGCGCATCGTGTTCCCCCAGTCGGTCTACCGCCCGTCAGGTGACGGGTCATGATGTCCGGCCATGAGAGAGGGGGAGCGCCGTGCGTGCGCTCCCCCTCCGCCTCGTCCCTCAGTCCTGATTCACCGTCAGGAGGCGGCGGGCGTCAACATCATCTGCTTGACCTCGAACTTCTGCGGAATGTAGCCGAACTCCAGCATCAGGTCGGCGACCCGCTGCAGGCGCGTCTCGTTGACCGAGGTGGAGTAGCCGCCCAGCACCATGAGGTCGGCCGTGGCCGGGTCGATCTTGGTGTACTTGCCCAGGGCCGTCTTGACCTCGGCGGAGTTCGAGATGGCCTGCTCGGCGCCCTTGACCAGGGCGCGCTGGAAGGCGGCCACGGTCTTGGGGTTGTCCTTGGCGAACTGCTCGGTCACCAGGTAGCCGGCGATCGGGAAGTCGGCGGTCGGCCCGGTGAACGCGTCCGACAGTTGCACGGCGCCGTTCTGGCTGGCGGCTGTCTGGTGGAACGGCTCGGGCAGGAACGCGGCCTCGATCTGGCCCGCCTCCAGGGCGCCCGCCATCTGCGGGAACGGCTGCTCGACGAACTGGACGTCCTCGGGCTTGAGCCCGTGGGTCTTCAGCAGCGCGCTGACGGACAGCGTGGCGACGTTGTTGAGCGTGTTGACGCCGACCTTCTTGCCCTTGAGGTCGGCCACCTTGGCGATGGGCGAGCCCTTCTTCACCATGAGCGCGAAGTTGTTGGGCTTGGCGGTGTAGGCCTCGCCGACGACCTTCACCTTGCCGGTGCCCTTGGCGACGAGGGAGACCGCGGAGACGTAGTTGCTGTGCAGGACCTGCAGCTTGCCGGTGAGCAGGTCCGGTACGGCGGCGGCGCCGCCCTGGATGATCTGGAACTTGACGTTGAGGCCCTCGGCCTTGAAGTAGCCCTTGTCGATGGCGATCTGGATGGGAGCCACCTCGGGAAGGGGCAGCATGCCGACGACGAGGTCGGCCTTCTCGACTCCGCCCGTGCTCGCCGAGGAACCGGAGTCACCTCCGCCGCATCCTGCTGCGAGTAGCGCGGTAGCCGTGAGCAAAAGTGCAGAGATACGCATGCGGCGCCGGAGACCGGACATGATCGCTCCAGGGGGAAGACGCGTTGCTTGTCGCGCTTGGGGGTGATCTTGAGGGGAAGAGCCTAGCGTACGACGGGAAACGTCCCGGAGAAGGCTGTAGGGGAATGTCCATACATCTCGGGATATATCCCTATATTTCGCTTTTGTTCTGTTTGCTTCTTGTCGGCATTGGCGGAGGGATAGAGGCGGACCGAAAATCCGGGGCGGTCACGAGAGCCGCCCCGGGAGTCACGTCCGGTGGCGCGCCGAGCTGTGCCAGACCAACGCCCGCCGTTCCGCCAGGACGAAGATCTGGTTGAAAAGGTAGCCCAGGACGCCGAGCAGGATCACGGCTCCCCACATGCCCGGCAGGTCGAACTGGCGCTGGGCCAGGCGGAGCTGGAAGCCGAGGCCGTCCGTGCTGAAGAACTCCGCGATGACCATGAGGATCAGCGCCAGCGAGAGGCTCAGCCGCAGTCCGGCGAAGATCTTCGGCAGCGCCGACGGGAGGATCACCTGGAACAGCCGTTGCGTGCGCGAGAACCTGAACACCCGGGCCGTCTCCAGGTGCAGCGGATCGACGTGCCGGCCGCCGTCGGCCGCGTTGAACAGCACGGGCCAGACGATGCCGAACGCGATCATCGAGATCTGCATCTTCGCGCCGATGGAGAAGATCGCCAGGAACATCGGCAGCAGGGCGACCGGCGGCAGAGCCCGGCCGAACTGGATGATCGGATCCGCGAACCGGAAGAACAGCGGTGAGCGCCCGAGCGCCAGGCCGACCGTCACCCCGATGACGCCGGCCAGCACCCAGCCGGTCAGCAGCCTGCCCAGGCTCTGCGGGAAGTTCGCCAGCGCGGTGTCGTTGAGCCAGAGCTGCGAGGCGGGGCCGTCGAACCACAGGTCCCGCATGTGCGGGAGGATCGTCGTCGGCGGGGGGAAGTAGGGGTGCTCCAGTGCGCGGGTGATCAGCTCCCACGCGACCAGGACGACCGGCACGATCCACAGCCGCAGTACGGCGGTCGCGAACTTCCTGATCACTGCGCCGCTCCTGTCTTGGCGGTGTGCCAGCGGAAGATCCGGCGCTCGGCCAGCACGAAGACGCCGTTGGTCAGCAGGCCGAGCACTCCGGCCCAGAACGTGGCGGCCACGGTCAGCGTGACGCCCGCCGGGCTGCTCTCGGCGAGGATGATGAAACCGCCGATGCCGCCGCTCCCGCCGGCGAGCAACTCGGTGCTGATCGCCAGGATGAGCGCGATCGCCGCGGCCACGCGGATGCCGGTCGCGATGAACGGCGCCGTGCTCGGCAGCGACACCCGCAACAGCACCGACAGCGGCCCGAAGCCGAAGGTCCGCAACGTCTCCTTGGCCACCGGGTCGACGTCGCGCAGTCCGTAGATGGTGTTGATGAGGATCGGCCACATCGACGCGTACACGATCACGGCCACCTTCATCTCCGTGCTGTCGATGAAGACGAACGAGGCGAGCGGGATGAGCGCCACCGACGGGATGGGCCGCAGGAACTCGATCAGCGGGCGCAACGCCGTCTCGATCGGCGTCACGCTGCCGAGCAGCAGCCCCAGCGGCACGGCGACCGCGATGGTCGCCAGCAGCCCCATCGCCCAGCCGGCGAAGGTGGTCGCGATGTCGGTGAGGAAGGCCGGGTCGGCGGCGAGCCGGGCCGCCTCGACGAGGATGGTGGAGGCGAGCGGGAACTGGACCGGGGGGATGACGCCGAGCCGGCCGGCCGCCTCGGCGACGCAGAGCAGGATCACGACGCCGAGGGTGCCGCAGGCGAGAGGGCTGTCCAGAGCACGACGGGGATTCAGCCGCATGGGAACGCCCCGTTCGTGGAAAGCGTCATTGAGATCTCCATGGCTGCATCCGGCCGGGGTGACATACCAGACCGGACGGGGAAGATGGGCAGAGGGGAGTCAGCGTACCGAGGTGATCAACCGTTCTCCCTACGACGCCCGACAACCGGTAAGCCCGACATGTCAGTACATCAAGTGGCTTGAGAGCTGCGTCCCGGTTTGGGCGGTATGTGCGGTGATGGGGCGTATATCCGGTTCATCTCCATGATTGAACCTTAAAAGGGCCCCGTTTAGGGCGTTTTGATGATTAGTGTGTCACTTGTGATGCGTGCGGCATTGGCCGAATTAATGTGGGTGTGCTCAAATAAGCACTCGCCCATGGATGTGTCGGCGCCGCACGCCGAACAGTCATGATGTGATCCGCGCGCATCAGACGTCCGAGGAGAGGTTGCAACGTCGGTGAGGACTGCATCTACCAGCGGGAAGCCTGACACGGCCCCCGCGTCCACCCCGGTGCCACCCCACCCGGACGCCGGCGAGGCTCGTGCTCCGCGCCCCGCCAAGGCCGCCCCGCGCCGGGCGAAGAAGACCGCGCTGCGCAACTGGCGGGTACGCTCCAAGCTGCTCGCCCTCATCGTCATCCCCACAGTGGCGGCGCTCATCCTGGGCGGCATCAGGGTCACCGCCTCCATCGCCAGCGCGGGGGAGTACCAGCGCGTCAACGAGATCGCCGAACTCGCCGGCCGGCTCGCCGACCTCGCCCACGGGCTCGAACTCGAACGCGACCTGACCGCCACGTACGTCGCCCAGGGCCGCCGGTCGAGCGGCCGGGGCAGCATGCAGGCCCAGTACACCAGCGTCGACTCCGCCGTGCAGCGGGTCCGCGGTGACATCGAGTCCCTGGCCACCTCCACGGGCACCACGCGGGCCGAGGCCGTGCAGGTGCGCAACCGGCTCAACGCGCTGCGCAACGCGCGCAAGGCCGCCACGGACTCGCAGCTCGACACGGCGACCGTGATCCGCATGTACGAGCAGACCATCCGCGACGTGATGGCTTTCAGCGACGACATCGACCAGGGCGCCGTCGACGAGGAACTGTCCGACGGCGTCGCCGCGTTCGCGGCGCTGGGCAGGGCCAAGGCGCAGTCCTCCCGCGAGCGGGCCGTCCTCATGAGCGCCTTCGCCGCCCGCCGGTTCGACCAGGCGATGTACAGCGACTTCCTGGCGGCCCGCGCCCAGCGGGACAGCGAGCTGGCCACCTTCCGGGCCAACGCCACGATCGCCCAGCGCCAGGCGTACGAGGACAACGTCTCCGGTGAGGACGTCGACCGCGCCGAGGGCCTGCGCGCCCGCGCCGTCGTGCTGGCGGAGGAGAACACGCGCCTGACCGATGCGACACTCGGCACCACCGGCGCGGCCGCCACCTGGTTCAAGTCCATGAGCAGCACCATCGACCGCATGCGCAAGGTCGAGGACGAGCTGGCCGCCTCCATCATCCTGCGCAGCCGCGACCTGCAGGAGGGCGAGCAGAGCACCGCCCTGATCGTCGGCATCGCCATCGCGGTCCTGCTCCTCGTCGTCCTCGCCGTCACCACCGTGATGGCCCGGTCCCTCGTCCGCCCGCTGCGCAGGCTGCGCGGCGAGGCCCTGCACATCGCCGGGCAGCGCCTGCCCGAGACGGTCCAGCGGCTGCGCGAGTCCGACGCCGCCGTCCAGCTCGACGTCGAGCCGATCGGCGTCGACTCCGAGGACGAGATCGGTGAGGTGGCGCGGGCGTTCGACGAGGTGCACCGGGAGGCGGTGCGGCTGGCGGGTGAGGAGTCGCGGTTGCGGTCGAACGTGAACGCGATGTTCGTGAACCTGTCGCGGCGCAGTCAGACGTTGGTGGAGCGGCAGATCACGTTGATCGATGGTCTGGAGCAGGGCGAGCAGGACGAGAGCCGGTTGGCGAACCTGTTCAAGCTGGACCATCTGGCGACGCGTATGCGGCGTAACAGCGAGAACCTGCTGGTGCTGGCGGGTCAGGACCCGCCGCGCCGCTGGAGCCAGCCCGTCAAGCTCGTCGACGTCGCCCGCGCCTCCCTGTCCGAGGTCGAGAACTACGAGCGCGTCGTCCTGCAGGTCCCCGACGGCGTGTCCGTCGCCGGCCAGGCGGTCAACGACGTCATCCACCTGCTGGCCGAGCTGGTGGAGAACGCCCTGTCGTTCTCCCCGCGCGAGACCCGCGTCACCGTCTCCGGCAGCAGGATCGACGGCGGCGGCGTGATGCTGTCGGTCACCGACGCCGGCATCGGCATGACACACGAGGAACTCGCCCAGGCCAACGAACGCCTCGTCGACGCCCCCATCGTCGACGTCTCCGTCTCGCGGCGCATGGGCCTGTTCGTGGTCGCCCGGCTGGCGCACCGGCACGGCGTCCGCGTCCAGCTCCGCCCGCACGGCGGAGGCGGGCTGACCGCCATGGTGCTGCTGCCCGAGTCGCTGCTCGGCACCCCGTCGCCCGCCTACGCCGGCGGCACCCCCGTCACCGGCCGCGACGAGATCCCCATGACGCCGCAGCCCCCCGCCCCGGCCCCGCAGTGGCAGGGCGGCACCTACCAGATGGGCCCCGGCCACCCCTCCTACTCGTCGACGGACACCGCCGCGGGCTGGCCGTCCATGCCGCAGTGGCCCTCCGAGGCGGGAGGCTGGCCCGCCGCCGAGACGCCCGCCGCCCGCGGCGGCGCCGGCGGATACGACACCTCGGACGTGTGGGTGCCGTCCAGGGCGACCGGCGGCTGGAACGGCGACGCCGACAACCTTCCCAAGCCGCCCGCCGACGACTTGCCGCCGAGCTGGGGAGCCGACGGCCGCGCCGAGCCGGAGCCGCAGCAGCGTTCCCGCTTCGACTTCCCCGAGCCCGAGCCGGAGCCGCAGCAGCGCTCGCGCTTCGACTTCCCCGAGCCCGAGCCGCAGCAGGCCCGCTACGACTTCCCCGAGACCGAGGCGGCGGCCACCGGCCCCATCCCGGCCGTCAAGCCGGCCTCGGCCGGCGACGAGTTCCTGCCGATCTTCGCCTCGGTGGAGTCGGCCTGGTTCGACCACGGCGAGGCCAGCGCCAACTGGGGGTCGGCCAAGGCCGACGAGGGCTGGAACGCCGCCCAGGCCGTGGTGGAGCCGGTGCGTGACGGGGCGACGGCGTCGGGTCTGCCGAAGCGGGTGCCGAAGGCCAACCTGGTGCCCGGCTCGGCCGACACCTCGTCCGCCCCCAAGGGCGTGATGCCGACGCCCACGCTCTCACCCGACCGGGTGCGCAGCCGCCTGTCCAGTTTCCAGCAGGGCTTCCGGGCGGCACGAGACGACATCAACGAGGGCCGGACGTACCCGTCCGGTCCGAGGCCCCTTGACAACAGGGAGGAGGGCACATGAACGACCTGAGTCATTCCGCGCGCGGGGTCGACTGGTTGATCACTGATTTCGTGAGCACGGTTCCGGGTGTGGCGCATGCGGTGGTGGTCTCGTCTGATGGGTTGCCGCTTGCGGCGTCGGCGGGGTTTCCGGCGGATCGGGCTGATCAGCTGGCTGCGATCGCGTCGGGGTTGGTGAGTTTGACGCAGGGTGCCGCTCGGGTGTTCGAGGGTGGTGCGGTGAGTCAGACGATTGTGGAGATGCAGCGCGGGTTGATGCTGATCATGTCGATCAGTGATGGTTCGTGTCTGGCGGTGTTGGCCGCGCCTGATTGTGACATGGGTCTGGTGGCGTATCAGATGACGCTGATGGTGGACCGTGCGGGTCAGGTGCTCACTCCGGCGGTGCGTGCGGAGTTGCGCGCCAGCCAGTCCAGGTGATGCAGGTGAACGACCCGAGATGGAACTCCGGCGGCTGGGAACCCCCTCGCCCGCAGTATCCTCCCCAGCCTCCCCAGTCGGACCCCGCTTCGCCGGTGCGTCCGTATGCGGTGACGGGTGGGCGGACGGCGCCGCGGGTGAAGTTGGCGATGGAGGCGTTGGTGTCGTCGGCGACGGCTGAGCCTCGGGAGTTTTCGCATATCACGCCGGAGTATCAGGCGATTTCGCAGTTGTGTCGGCAGGTTCGGTCGGTGGCTGAGGTGTCGGCGTTGTTGCGGATTCCGCTTGGTGTGGTGCGGGTGTTGATCGCTGATATGGCGGCCGAGGGTTTGGTGCGGGTGCATCAGCCGCAGTTGGATGCGGGCCGGCCGGATGTCAACCTGCTGGAAAGGGTGCTCAGTGGACTTCGCAGGCTCTAGTGCTGGGTCGGGTTCCGGTCTGACGTCGACGAAGATCGTGGTCGCCGGTGGGTTCGGGGTGGGTAAGACGACGTTCGTGGGGGCGGTGTCGGAGATCATGCCGTTGACGACGGAGGCGGTGATGACCGATGCGTCGGCGGGGATCGATGATCTGGCGATGACGCCGTTGAAGTCGACGACGACGGTGGCGATGGATTTCGGGCGGGTGTCGCTGGATCGGGATTTGATCTTGTATTTGTTCGGGACGCCGGGTCAGCATCGGTTCTGGTTCATGTGGGATGACTTGGTGCGGGGGGCGATCGGTGCGGTGGTGCTGGTTGATACGCGCCGGTTGGCGGACAGTTTCCCGGCGATCGATTACTTCGAGGAGGCGCAGTTGCCGTTCATTGTGGGGGTGAACGGGTGGGATGGGCAGTATGCGCATAGTGATACGGAGGTGCGGGACGCGTTGACGTTGGCTCCGCATATTCCGATGGTGCGGTTGGATGCTCGGTCGAAGGATTCGGTCAAGAGTGCTTTGATCAATCTCGTCGAACATGCGTTGACTGTCCGTATGGCCGTGCCAGGCTGGAGCGGCTAGCGGAGCGGCTAGGCTGAGTCCAAGACCTTCATCCGCTTCGAGGACTGGCCAACCACGTGTTCGAGACGCTTTCCGACCGGCTGACATCGGTCTTCTCCTCCCTCCGATCCAAGGGTCGGCTGTCCGACGCCGACATCGACGCGACCACCCGCGAGATCCGCATCGCGCTGCTCGAGGCCGATGTCGCGCTGCCGGTGGTCAAGGCATTCGTCGCCCAGGTCAAGGAACGCGCGCGCGGCGTCGAGGTCTCTCAGGCGCTCAACCCGGCGCAGCAGGTCGTCAAGATCGTCAATGACGAGCTGATCGAGATCCTCGGTGGCGAGACCCGCAGGCTCCGCTACGCCAAGACCCCGCCCACGGTGATCATGCTCGCCGGTCTGCAGGGCTCCGGCAAGACCACGCTGGCGGGCAAGCTGGCCCAGTGGCTGCGCGAGCAGGGCCACACCCCCATGCTCGTCGCCGCCGACCTGCAGCGCCCCAACGCCGTGCAGCAGCTCCAGGTGATGGGCGAGCGCGCGCAGGTCGCCGTCTACGCCCCCGAGCCCGGCAACGGCGTCGGCGACCCGATCGACGTCGCCCGCCGCTCGATCGACGAGGCCAGGCGGCAGCAGCACGACATCGTCATCATCGACACCGCCGGCCGCCTCGGCATCGACCAGGAGATGATGCGGCAGGCCGCCGACATCCGCGCCGCGGTCACGCCCGACGAGGTGCTGTTCGTGGTCGACGCCATGATCGGTCAGGATGCCGTCACCACGGCCCAGGCGTTCATGGACGGGGTCGGCTTCGACGGCGTCGTCCTCACCAAGCTCGACGGTGACGCCCGCGGTGGCGCCGCCCTGTCGGTCAGGCACATCACCGGCCGGCCGATCATGTTCGCCTCGACGGGTGAGAAGCTCGAGGACTTCGACGCCTTCCACCCCGACCGGATGGCGTCCCGCATCCTCGACATGGGTGACATCCTCACCCTGATCGAGCAGGCCCAGAAGACGTTCGACGAGGAGCAGGCCGCCAAGATGGCGGGCAAGCTCACCTCGGGCGAGAACTTCACCCTCGACGACTTCCTCGAGCAGATGATGATGGTCCAGAAGATGGGCCCCATCAAGAACCTGCTCGGCATGATGCCCGGCATGGGGCAGATGCGCGACCAGCTCAACGCGATCGACGACCGCGACCTCGACCGCATCGCCGCCATCATCCGGTCCATGACGCCCGGCGAGCGCCAGGATCCCAAGATCATCAACGGCTCGCGGCGGGCCCGCATCGCGGCCGGCTCCGGCGTCACCGTCACCGCCGTCAACAACCTCGTCACCCGCTTCTTCGAGGCCCAGAAGATGATGAAGCGGATGGCCGGCGGCATGGGCATCCCCGGCATGCCGGGCGGCCGGGGCAAGGTGAGCAAGGCGCAGAAGAAGGGCAAGAAGGGGCGCAGGGTGAGCGGCGACCCGCGCAAGGCCGCCCTGGGCAAGGCCCCGTCCGGCTCCGGCGAGGACGCCGCGCCCGCGCCCAAGCCGGGCGGCGTGCTGGGCAACCTCGGCGGCAAGCTGCCGCCGGGCATCGAGCTCCCGCCGGGCTTCGACCCCTCCAAGCTCAAGCTTCCGGGCCAGCAGTAGCCGTGAGGCCGCCGCCGGGGCGCCCCGTCCGCTGACGGAGGCCCTGGCGCGGCCTCCCGCCGGACCCGCTGGAGACGCGCGCCGGACTCGAGTTCGGCGCGGGGCCGGCGGCGGCCTGCGCGTCATGTCGCTGGCAGTGCCCGGGATCTGGCACAATGGCATGTTGGAACATCGTGACCAGTCGGGTGCCCTCTCACCTCCTGGCGGTCACGCCTGTCCCTGGAGCGAGCGTCCTGTCGTGCCCCACTCGGCGAGGCGTAGCTCACCCGCGCTCGAATGCAGGAGAGACCACACCCGTGGCAGTCAAGATCAAGCTCAAGCGGCTCGGCATGATCCGCAACGCTCAGTACCGTATCGTCGTCGCCGACAGCCGCACCAAGCGTGACGGCCGGGCGATCGAGGAGATCGGCCTGTACCACCCGAAGCAGAACCCGTCGCGCATCGAGATCGACGCCGAGCGCGCGGCCTACTGGCTCGGAGTCGGCGCGCAGCCGACCGAGCCGGTGCTCAAGCTGCTCAAGCTCACCGGTGACTGGCAGAAGTTCAAGGGCGAGCCCGCCCCCGCTCCGCTGAAGGTCGCCGAGCCGGCTGCCGACCGGCACGCCCTCTACGAGGCCGCGGCCAAGGAGGCGCTGGCCGGTGGCGACACCGGCACGACCGCCACCACGCCCAAGAAGGCCAAGAAGAAGGACGAGGCCGAGGCCGCCGCCGAGACCCCGACCGAGGGCGAGGGCTGACGTGCTCGAGGAGGCTCTCGAGCACCTCGTGAAGGGCATCGTCGAACATCCTGACGATGTCCGGGTTCGCGCTCGCCGCATTCGCAGCGGGCGCGTCCTGGAGGTCCGGGTGCACCCCGAGGACCTGGGCAAGGTCATCGGTCGCGGCGGGCGCACCGCCAAGGCGTTGCGCACCGTGGTGAACGCCCTGGCCGACGGGAAGTACGTACGGGTCGATCTGCTCGACCTGAACGAAGCGGTCCGTTAGCGTCAGGTTTGCACGCCCTCATCGGGACCTTCCGATGGGGGCGCTTGCGTTCGCGGCCCTTCTCGCCTCCGGCGGGAGGCCGCCGCTTGCGCCTCGCCGGGCTCGGCCCACCGGGCAGTGCCTCGTAGCCCTTCCCGTGAGCCGCCGCATCGGTTCGCCGCCACGCGAAGGGGAACGTCTGCCCGTGGCGGAGGCGCGACGCCCAGGGCGGCGTTCGCCGCGTACGAGGTGATTTCCACGCCCGTGAAGACGGGCGTCCATGCTGGAGACATCGGGTGAGAGAAGGCAGGTTCACGTGCAGCTGGTCGTCGGACGGATAGGCCGCCCGCACGGAGTGCGCGGCGAGGTGACCGTGGAGGTGCGCACCGACGATCCCGAGCTGCGCTTCGCCGTGGGCGCGTCGATCGCCACCGACCCGCCGGGCCGCGGCCCGATCGTCATCGAGGGCCGCCGCTGGCACAAGGGCAACCTGCTGCTCGTGCTCGCCGGCGTCGCCGATCGGGACACCGCCGACCAGCTGCGCGGCACGATGCTCGTCATCGACTCCGCCGAGGTGGAGCCCTCCGACGACCCCGACGAGTTCCACGACCACCAGCTCATCGGGCTCACGGTCGTGACGACCTCCGGCGAGCAGGTCGGCGAGGTCACCGATGTGCTGCACCACGGCCAGGACGTGCTGGTCGTCGCCCGCGCCGGGCAGGACGACGCGCTCATCCCGTTCGTCAAGGCGCTCGTGCCGGAGGTCGACCTGGAGGACGGGCGGCTCGTCGTCGACCCGCCCGAGGGGCTGCTGTGATGGAACGCCCCGCACCGGGCACCATGCGGCTCGACATCGTCTCCATCTTCCCCGAGTACTTCGCGCCGCTCGACGTCTCGCTGATCGGCAAGGCGCGCGAACGTGGCATCCTCGACGTGCGGGTGCACCAGCTTCGCGACTGGGCGCACGACGTGCACAAGACGGTCGACGACACCCCCTACGGCGGCGGGCCCGGCATGGTCATGAAGCCCGAGGTCTGGGGCGAGGCCATCGACACGGTGATCGGCGACGGGGCGCCCCGCATGATCGTTCCCACGCCGAGCGGCCGGCCGTTCACCCAGGAGGTCGCTCAGGAGCTCGCGGCGGAGCCGTGGCTGCTGTTCGCCTGCGGCCGCTACGAGGGCATCGACTCGCGGGTCATGCGCGAGTACGGCACGCGGCTGCGCGTGGACGAGCTGAGCATCGGCGACTACGTGCTCGCCGGCGGCGAGGTCGCGGTGCTGGTCATGGTGGAGGCCGTCGGCAGGCTGCTGCCCGGCGTGCTCGGCAACGCCCACTCGGCCGTCGACGACTCCTTCGCCCCCGGCGCGATGCAGAACCTCCTCGAAGGGCCCGTCTACACCAAGCCCCCCGTCTGGCGCGAGCACGAGGTGCCTTCCGTGCTGCTGTCCGGCCACCATGGCAAGGTCGCCCGGTGGCGGCGCGACGAGGCGCTGCGCCGTACCGTCGCCAACCGGCCCGAGCTGGCGGCGGCGCTCGACCCCGCGACGCTCGACAAGCGCGACCGTGAGGTCCTCCAGGAGCTGTCGTTTCGCGTCGGTCCGGAAGATATGGCAAACTGAGGCGTTGCCAACCGTCGTTTGGTTGGTCTGTCATGCCCGGGGATCGATCCCGGGCTCATCACATCAGCAGGCGTGTCCGCCGCGAGCTCCGGCCGGGTGGACCTCCGCGTGCTGGCAAGACTTTGAGGACAGCTCTCATGCACACGAAGATCCAGGAGCTCGAGCAGGCGACCCTGCGCAGCGATGTGCCGGACTTCCGCCCTGGTGACACGCTCGAGGTTCACGTCCGAGTCGTCGAAGGCAACCGATCCCGTATCCAGGTCTTCAAGGGCTTCGTCCTGCGCCGCCAGGGCAGCGGCGCCCGCGAGACCTTCACGGTCCGCAAGGTGAGCTACAGCGTCGGCGTCGAGCGCACCTTCCCGGTGCACAGCCCGGTCATCGAGAAGATCGTGCGGGTCACCCGTGGTGACGTGCGTCGCGCCAAGCTCTACTACATGCGTGACCTGCGCGGCAAGGCCGCCCGCATCCGCGAGAAGCGCGAGGCGACTCCCGCCAAGTGACCAGGCGTTGACCGACGGCAGGTGCCGCCCGGAGCGGCACGGCCGTCCACCTGAGCGGCCACGCCGATCCCGGCGCGGCCGCTCGTTCGACGGGACGTGCCCACTCCGGCACGACCGTCCGCTCGACGGCTCGTGCCCACCCGGCACGGTTCCGTCCCGCTCGGTGGCCCGCGCTCAGCGCGGGCCATCCGCATTTATCGGGGCACTTCTCTTTATGTGGAGCGACTCGGGCGCGGGTGTAACGTCGGTCGAGCGTTGTCGGGCCGGTGCATCATCTAGGCTCATCAGCGATGACTAGCGAGAGCCAGGAGTACGGCGCCGCGCGCCGCCCTGTCGAGGACGAGGTGGACGTGGTCGCCGAAGAGACTCAGAAGCCGGCGAAAGGCGACAAGGAGAAGAAGGGGTCGTTCTGGAAGGAGCTTCCCGTCCTGGTCGTCGTGGCGCTGGTGCTGGCCCTGATCATCAAGACCTTCGTGATCCAGGCCTTCTACATCCCGTCCGAGTCGATGCAGAACACCCTGCTCAAGGACGACCGCGTCCTGGTCAACAAGCTCGTCTACCACACGCGGGACATCGAGCGCGGTGACGTGGTGGTGTTCTCCGGCGTCGACTCCTGGGACCAGGAGTTCCAGCTGGAGGAGCCGTCCAACCCCATCGCGGCGTTCTTCCGCTGGGTCGGCACGGCGTTCGGCGTGGTCCCCGGCGAGAAGGACTACATCAAGCGGGTCATCGGCCTCGGCGGCGACCAGGTCAAGTGCTGCGACTCCAAGGGCCGCATCACGGTCAACGGCGTCGCGCTCAACGAGGAGAGCTACCTCTTCCCCGGCAACGAGCCCTCCGACAAGTTCTTCGACGTCAAGGTGCCCGAGGGGCACCTGTGGGTGATGGGCGACCATCGCGCCGTCTCGCTCGACTCGCGGGCCCACCAGGGCGACCCGGGCGGCGGCTCGATCCCCGAGAGCCAGGTCATCGGCCGGGCGTTCGTCATCGTGTGGCCGTTCTCCCGGGCCGGGACGCTGTCCATCCCCGACACGTTCGCCCAGCCCGCCCTGCAGGCGCTCGGCGGAGCCACGCCGTTCGTCGCCGGGTTCGCGCTGGCCGTACCCTTGGTTCTGGTCCGCAGACGCCGGGTGCGCAAGGGGCGCTGATGGCCGACACCGAGAAGGCGGAGGGCGTGCAGCAGAAGAAGAAAAAGGGCGGCTTCCGCGAGACCGTCTTACTCCTGGCACTCGGCGTCGGCATCGCGCTGCTGCTCCAGCAGTTCGTGGTGGGATCGTTCTACATCCCGTCCGAGTCCATGGAGAACACCCTGCAGATCAACGACCGGGTGTTCGTCAACAAGCTCTCCGGCAAGCCCGAACGCGGAGACATCATCGTCTTCAAGGGCTGGAACGGCGAGGACACCATCAAGCGGGTCATCGGCGTCGGGGGTGACACGGTGGTCTGCTGCGACTCCAAGCGGCGCATCACGGTCAACGGCACTCCCCTGGACGAGTCCTCCTACCTGTACCCGGACGACTATCCGTCGGGCGACGAGTTCAAGGTCAAGGTGCCCCCGGGCAAGCTCTGGCTGATGGGCGACCACCGCAGCGCCTCGGCCGACTCGCGCAGCCACACGAAGGATCCGGGGGGCGGATTCATCGCCGAGGAGGCGGTGGTCGGCAAGGCGGTCATGCGCTACTGGCCGCTCTCCCGCGGCCTGATCTTCACCAGGCCGGAGACCTTCGACAAGGTCAAGTAGCCCCTCCCCTACGGGTCCGTCCGCCCTCGGTCGAGCCCGGGTGCGGACCGAGCCGGAGGCTCCGGTGATGTCGCACCATCGCCTGGCTGAGCCACCAGGCAGGGGGAGGCCCACACGCCGCCAGGTGTGTCACCCCCTCCGGCCGGGGTGCGTCCCTCGTGAGGCGGCAGTACCGTCTGTCGGGGTCGTGGGCAGCCCCCGGAGGGGTGTCGGCGGGTGCGGTCCAGCCCCGGACCAGTCGGACGCTCGCCGATGGTTCTGGCCGGTCTCCGGGTAGGCCGGGACCCCGGCCTGTTCGCCGGAGGTCCGGCCAGGTAGGGGTTCCCGGCGGTCTCGTACGGTCCGCCAGGCCGGGTTTCCGGTCGCGGTTTGCGGCGATTGGGGCGTACGCTGCCTCTGTCATGACAGTTGCGTTCCGTCCCCGCCCGAGCGTGGTCCGGCGCGATTCCGGACTCTACGCCTACGAACGCGCGCTCGCCCGCCGGGGCCTCACCCCGATCGCCGGCGTCGACGAGGCCGGCCGGGGCGCCTGCGCCGGGCCGCTGGTCGTCGCCGCCGTCGTCCTGCGCAGGCAGATCGTCGGCCTCGACGACTCCAAACTCCTCACCCCCGCCACGCGCGAGCGGCTCTACGACCAGATCATCCGGTCGGCGCACGTCGGCGTCATCGTCATCCCGCCCACCGAGATCGACGCCCGAGGCCTGCACCGCAGCAACATCTCGGGAATGCGGCGCGCGGTCGCGCAGTTGACCTGTGACCCGGAGTACATCCTCACCGACGGCTTCCCGGTGCCCGGCCTGCCGGCGCCGTCGCTGGCGGTGTGGAAGGGGGACCAGGTGGCGGCCTGCGTGGCGGCGGCGTCGATCGTGGCCAAGGTGACCAGGGACAGGCTGATGGTTACGCTCGACGCCGAATTCCCCGCCTACGGTTTCGCCGACCACAAGGGATATGTCACGGCAGCACACCGGCTGGCGCTGGAGACGCACGGCCCGTGCCCGCACCACCGTTTCTCCTTCGTCACGGTGGCCAGAGAGATGGGCGAGAATGAAATGGGGGCCGGGGTTGCCTGACCAGGCACACCGGGGGACCGGTACGACAGGAGGACCGCGATGAGCGCAGAGGATCTCGAAAAGTACGAAACCGAGATGGAGCTGCAGCTTTACCGCGAATACCGTGATGTCGTCGGACTGTTCACCTACGTCGTGGAGACGGAGCGGCGCTTCTACCTGACCAACTCGGTCGACCTCGACGTTCGCACCGCCGAGAACGGGGACGTGTTCTTCGACGTGAAGATGCAGGACGCGTGGGTGTGGGACATGTACCGTCCGGCGCGGTTCGTGAAGAACGTCCGCGTGGTCACGTTCAAGGACGTCAACGTGGAGGAACTGTCCAAGGCCGACCTGGAAATGCCGAAGGAGGGCTTCTCCCAGTGACACCGGCGCGTCCGGAGGGCTCCTCCGGCTGACCGCTGGGGGCTTTCCGGGCGTTGCGCGGTGGTCGCGTGGTCCGGGCGGATCACACATCGTCCTGTTGGCTCGTCCTTTTGGCGCCCGAACGCGCGCCGGCCTCCCGGCTCGGCGCCGCGCTGCGGCGACGAGGAGCGCCTCCCGACGTGTTGACCGGCGGCGTGACCGATGCGGCTGATCGTGGGTGGCCCGCATCCGCACCCCGGCCACCCGTCCTGCCCACTCGTGCACGCTCGCCGACCCGGGGTCCGACCCGGGGGTCCGATGCAGGCCCCCGGTGCGCGCGCCCCAAGGCGATCGTTCCGCGCCCGCCCACCTCGCACGCGACCCTCACCCGCGTGCGCGACGACGTGGAACTTCCCCGCGCGTGCTCACGGCCCCGACACCCAACGCCTCACGTGGGCCTCCGGCACGTCCGCCTCCGGCACGTCCGCCTCCGGCACGTCCGCCTCCCGGAACCCGCCTCACGCCCGCGTCGGCACCCCCTCGGCTCGCGCCTGGCCCTCCTAGCGTCCAGGTCGCTCACTCGTCTTGGGACCCTTTCGGGTTCGGGTCGCTCACTCGTCTGGCACCCTCTCGCGTCCGCGTCCGTCAGCCGCCTGGCGCCGAGGCTCCGCATCGATCTCAGGTCCGGCATTCCTCGTCCGCGTCCGTCACCCGCCTGGCGCCGAGGCTCCGCATCGATCTCAGGTCGGGCATTCCTCGTCCGCGTCCGTCACCCGCCTGGCGCCCAGGCTCCGCATCGATCTCAGGTCCGGCATTCCTCGTCCGCGTCCGTCAGCCGCCTGGCGCCCAGGCTCTGCACCGACCTCACGTCCGGCATCCCTCGCCTCTCGTTCCGTACCTGGAACCCGCCCGCGTCCGGGATCCACCTCCTAACCCGCCTTCGGCCGCGTCGTTCCCGTATCACGAACTACACCGCACACCCGTAGCCCGCTGATCGCACGTGCGACATGCACGCATGTCCCGACGCGGAGAACACGGTGGTGGTAGCCCTTCGGCTCTTGAAACAAGTGGCTGTTGAGAAAAGACGCAGCCGCAGCGAACCACCACAGAACCGCCCCCGCGGACGCCGGGCCCAGCCATGTGCCTTCTGTCCAGGCTTGGACCCAGGCCCACCACCAGGCCGCCCACGTGCCGCTGAACCCGGCGTTGTCCACAACCTTCCGACTCTCCGGCGACCTTTTCCCCAGAACCCCGTTCGCGAGCCCCGCCCCTGCCCCCACTGGGCGAAGGTCGTGCCCGGAGGTGGCACATGGCCGCGAAGAACGACCTCGGCAGACACGGCGAGCAACTAGCCGTCGACTACCTGGAAGCCGAGGGAATGAAGATCATCGAACGCAACTGGCGCTGCCGTCACGGCGAGATAGACGTCATCGCAGAGGACGGCTCCACACTGGTGGTGGTCGAGGTCAAGACCAGGTCGGGCAGGTCCCACGGCACGGCGCTGGAGTCCGTTCGTCCGGCCAAGCTGAGCAGGTTGCGCATGCTGGCCGCGAAGTGGCTGGCGTCCCAGCCGCGTACGTTCCCCACGGTCAGGGTCGACGTCATCGCCCTGGAGCGCTTCGCGGGCGACTACTCCTTGCGTCACGTCCGGGGTGTGGTCTAGATGGCGGTCGCACGCACCCGCAGCGTCGCCCTGGTCGGAGTGACCGGCCGTACGGTCGAGGTGGAGGCCGACGTCGGCAACGGACTGGCCGGCATCCACCTCATCGGCCTCCCCGACACGGCCCTGAGCGAGGCGCGCGAACGGGTCAGGTCGGCGATGGTCAACAGCCACTATCCCTGGCCCGACGCCCGCATCACCGTGAGCCTGTTTCCGGCGAGTCTGCCCAAGCGAGGCAGCCAGTTCGATCTAACGAATGTCAAGCTATGGCATAGTTAACGCTATGCAACGTGACGCGATCATCTACGTCCGCATCTCTCGGGACCGTATCGGCGCAGGTCTAGGCGTTGAACGGCAGCGAATCGACTGCGAGAATCTCGCCGCTCGCCTCGGCTGGAACGTCGTGGCGGTCTACGACGACAACGACATGTCCGCCTACTCGGGCAAGCCGAGGCCCGGCTACAAACGCATGCTTGAGGATCTCAGAGCAGGCTCAGCAACCGGTGTATTGGCCTGGCACACCGACAGACTCCACCGATCGCCCACGGAGTTAGAGGAGTACATCCAGATCGTGGAGCGTCACGGCGTCGACACGCAGACCGTGCGGACTGGTCAGCTCGACCTGTCCACGCCGGCCGGCCGAATGAACGCCCGCAACCTTGGCAACTTCGCACGATATGAGGTCGAGCACATGAGCGAGCGCCAGCAGGCGAAGAAGCTGCAGAAGGCCGCCGCCGGCGAGTGGTTCGGGGGACGTAGGCCGTTCGGGTTCGAGCCTGACGGGGTGACCGTGCGGACTACGGAGGCCGCCGAGCTCGACGCCAGGGGAGACGACCTCCTGTCCGGACTGAGTGTCCATGCTGTTGTGCGCGACTGGAACGCCCGAGGCGTGACGACGGCCACCGGAGGCAAGTGGACCCCCAACAGCGTCCGGAGAGTCTTCCTGCGGCCTCGCAACGCTGGCCTGATGGAGCACCGCGGCGAGATCGTCGGGCCGGCGAAGTGGCCAGCGATCATCGAGGAGACCAAGTGGCGGGCCATCGTCGCGCTGCTCAACGACCCGTCTCGACGGACGACACCCGGCCCGCAGCGTCGGTGGATGGGCTCAGGGCTCTATGAGTGTGGCATCTGCGTCGAGGCGGAGGAGGAGAAGACAACAGTTGTTGTCGCGACCGCGGGCCTAAGCAAGGGTGGTCAGCGGAAGACGGTTCCGTCCTACCGGTGTGCCGCCGGCCGTAACCACGTAGCTCGCAGTCCAATACACCTCGACCGGTACGTGTCCATGCTGGCCGTCGAGTGGCTCTCCCGTCCCGGCGCCGTCGAGGCGTTCGAGCGGAAGGGGGACGACTCCGCAGCGCGGGCCCGTGTCCTTGAGCGTGAAGCGCTGCGCATCCGTGACGAGGAGGCCGCCGAGATGTTCGCGGCCGGCCAGATGACCAAAGCTCAGCTCATCGCCGCCAACGAGAAGACCGCTCAGCGTCGCTCAGAGCTCGACCAGGCCGACGCTGCCGCAGCCCGCGTGACTGCGTTGGCGCCGTTCCGCAAGGGTGACCCTCAAGCCGTCTGGGATGGCCTCGACCTCGACCGTCGGCGAGCCGTCATATCGCAGATCATGCGCGTCATCATCCTGCCGGGGAAGCTGGGGCGTCCCGAGGGGTGGACGCCCGAGTACGGCAAAGAGTGGGGATACTTCGACCCGAAGTACATCCGAGTCGAGTGGAGGGTTCGCGCCTAGCGTTTCCGTCGACCGTCCGTGACCTCGGGCAGTAGCTCCAGGTCGCGGGCCTTCCGGATGTAGTTCCCCGCCATGCGCGGGCTCACATCAAAGGCACGCTGTACAGCCTGCGTAGGGTTCTTTTCCCCGTGCTCCCGGTATACCTTCGCCACTTCAGCGAGGAAGGCCGGCGTGATCTTCCGGGCGCCTTTACCCTTGCGTGCTTGGCCGATTATGCGCGCAGCCTCGGCGCGCGCTCCACTACCGAAGTCTTGCACCGCGACCATATGGTCACTCTCTTCAAGGATGACGCGCTGCGAGAACAGGGCGAACGTGCGTTCGACCAGGTCGGCGATGCTGATGTCCCGCAGGTCGAGCTGCTTAATCTCCCGGCCGTTCTCGAGGCTGGCGAAGGATAGTTCCCGGCACTGCGGTATCCCGTCCAGCACCTCCAGGCGAGCTGTTATGCGTGGCTGACCTGCTCTACAAGGCACCACCACGGTGATGCGCTGCGGAAGCAGCCGATCGCCTACCCGGACAAGCGGGGTCCCGCCCTCGGTCTCGGCGTACCCGGTCTCGAAGTTGATGCGCGTCTTCACGGCTTGCGGCACGCCACCAACCTAGCAGTTTTGGCGGTCGGCATAACTGCATATCCAGGTCTGCACCAAACTCTGCAACATGCGCTACGCTCGTCGTGCACGTAATCCACGCGATGCGACAGGAGGGACGCATGTCTGAGGACCTGCTCTCCAAGGAAGTGGCAGCGCGGTTCCGCGTTGACCCGTCCACCATCCGGCGCTGGGTGTACTCAGGCCGGCTCAAGGGCCACCGCTACGGCCGCGACTGGCGGTTCCCGCTCACAGAGGTCGAACGCCTGGAGGCTCAGGCCAGGGGCGAGGCGGCCTGATGCTCGACATGCAGGCATTCGTGAAGGCGGTCGTCGACCAGGCGCCGCCGCCGAGCCGAGAGCAGCTCGCGCGTCTGCGACTGATCCTCTGTGGCTCCAGGAGCAACGAGGAGGGCGCCGATGTCGCCGCCTGAGAACACGAAAGCCGCTCCGGCCAGGGAGCGGCTCTCGAACTCGATGACCATCAAGGCCACCAACGACAAGACCAAGGTACACAACGGGGGCGACAAGCGGAACACTCCGGGTCGGCAACTCCCGCTCGTTCGCAGCGCAACCGCATACCCGCCCGCGTGGGGCATGGTCACGGCGTTAATCGTGCTCGACAGTGAATGCGAGTGCGGTTACTACCACGCCCACCGCGTCAAGGCGCCGGCCCCCGCGCTGCTCCGCCGTACCGCCCGGTGCGGCACCAAGTACGAGCTGTACCTGCACGCGCCGCGCGCCCGCCGTACTCGGAGGGCAGCGTGAGCGAATCCAAGATGCTGGCTGCCGCCCTCGCCTACGTCGGCCGAGGCTGGCCGGTGTTCCCCTGCGAGCCCGGGGAGAAGGCGCCGCTTGGCGTCTGTGTCCCGCGCGGCTTCAAGGACGCGACCCTCGATGTTGAGCATGTCCGGCGCTGGTGGACGCGGTATCCGGCCGCGAACGTCGCGATCCCCACTGGCGCTGCAACATTCGACGTCCTCGACGTTGACGTGGAGCCGAGCGGCACCGGCTACCCGGCGTTCAACCAGCTCAAGCGGGCCGGACTCATCCCCGAGCCTCTCGCGATCGTCGCCACGCCCCGCGGCGGCATGCATGGCTACTTCGCCGGCAGCGACCAGGCGTGCGGCCGGCTGAAGGCACACCACATCGACTTCAAGGCGTCGGGCGGGTATGTGCTCGCCCCGCCGAGCGAGGTCAACGGCAGGCCGTACAGCTTCGTCCACGAGGGCAGCGCCGCGGGAATGCTCAACTGGTCAGCCGTCAAGGACCTGCTCGCGCCGCCCCGGACATCCCCCGTGCGGACTTTCGGTCGGCCCCGACCAGAAGGAGCCGGCATCCCCGGCCTCGCGGCATGGCTGGCCGCGCAGGCCGAGGGAAACCGCAACAGCTCCCTGTTTTGGGCGTGCTGCCGTGCACTGGAGAACGGCGCCGCCGAGAGCGACCTTGACGAGCTGGTGACCGTTGCCCAATCCATCGGCCTCGACCAGCGCGAGGCCCTCCGTACCGTGCGCTCCGCGCTCAGGACCACCAGGAGGAGCGCGTGAGCGACCGTATCGATCCGATGTACAGCGGGCAGAACCGCCCCGAGCGTCCGGGACCGACACCCGATCCGGACGTGTTCTGCGGCTTCATCGGCGAGGTTGTTCGGGACCTCGACCCCACCACCGAGGCCGACCCCGTGTCAGTCCTCGCGACACTGCTGGTTGCCGCAAGCGTGATGATGGGGCGCAAGCCGTACGTGCAGATCGGCGACGACCGGCACCCCGCTCTCGTCTGGACGATGATCGTCGGCAAGACGAACTCCGGCCGCAAGGGCGCCTCCAAAGGCACAGCCATGCGGATCATCGCCGGTGCCGATGCGGAGTTCTCTCACGCGCCGTTCCTCACCTCGGGCCTGTCCAGCGGGGAAGGGCTTATCGAGGACGTCAAGGATGACCCCGACGACCCAGACAGAGACAAGCGGCGACTCGTCATGGAGCTGGAGTTCGCCTCAACGATGGCCCGGTGTGCCCGCGAGGGCAACAGCCTGCCCGCCGTCCTCCGCCTTGCCTGGGATGGCGAGCACCTCGGCGTCATGACCAAGAAGAAGCTCGTGGCGACCGGGGCGCACATCGGCATCGTGGCGCACATCCCACCGAGGGAGTTCCGTCTCAGGCTGAGTGACCGCGAGTTGGCCGGCGGCACCTACAACCGTTTCCTTCCGATCTACTCCCACCGCAACGCCTTACTTGCCCTGCCGACCGGCGCACGGACGGACGTAGTCCAAGCCCACGCGCAGACCTTCCGTGACCGCATCGCTCACGCGCGAGCGTGCGGAGCGGTGGGCATGTCGGGGCGCGCCGAGAAGCTATGGGAAGAGGACTACTACCCCGAACTGAGCAGCGACGGGGAAGACGGTCCCCTTGCGGAGTTCACCGCCAGGGCCGCGGCCTACTGCCGGCGTCTGGCCATGGTGTACGCCCTCCTCGACGGCTTCACGGTGGTCGAGGAGCAGCACCTCCGCGCCGGCTACGCGCTGGTCAACTACTCCCACGCAAGCGCTGCCTACATCCTGGGCACCTCAACCGGAAACCCGGACCTGGACAAGCTCATGACTGCCGTCCGGAACGCGGGCACGGACGGCCTGAAGAAGACGGACGTGACCAAGCTGTTCAGCCACCACAACCGGCAACAGCGGGCAGACCTGATCAAGGACCTGTTGGAGTTCCCTGGCTTCACTGAGGACGAGATCAAGACAGCGGGCCGTCCCGCCAAGGTCCTCACGTTCGCCGAACCTGGCGAGTAAAGCAAAGAAGGCGAGAAAAGGCGTCTGACCTGCATGGACGTATCACCAAAGCTCGCGAGCAAAGTGCGAGCTAAGTCCAACCCGACGCCTTTTCTCGCACTTACCTCGCGAGCTGAGAAGTGCTCTCACCGCAGGTCACAAGGCATATCTCGCTTACTTACCTTTTCTCGCGGAACGGAGACAACATCCATGACCACGTCCGCCCGGCCCACCCTGCCCGTCCCCGGATACGAGGACCTGTTCCCCCACATCGCCGTACTCGACCGGCCCGGCGACCCGCTCGACGGGGAGGTCATCGTCCCCCCACGGACCCTCGGCCTGCTGCTCGCCCGCGACCTGGACGAGTTCAACGCCGAATGGGAACGGCAACTGCCCGCCATGCGGCTCGGCGTGCAGAAGACGTTCAACGTCCCCAAGGAATGGCAGCCCGGAGCCCGCCGCCGAGCCAAGGAGCTCATGGCTCGCTACAACACGATGCAGATGTTTCAGGTGATGCGTGGCCTGCACCGCGAGCACGGCGTCTTCCCGCCCGGCCGTGACGAGCTGGCAAGCCCGACCACAAGCCGTTGACACGGGAAGGGCGGGGCCAAAAGTCGAGCGGTGCCCCTTCCGTGACCCCCAGACAGTCGAACTTCTCCGCGTAGAGGTTCCAGCCCGTTTTTCGGCCCGCTCTCTTCCACTGGTTTACCGACTCCCTAGGAGGCATCATGTCCGCTGAGTACGCCGCCATCCACGGCCGTACCCTCGCGCTCGTCCAGCACCACCGCCGCCAGGACTGGCCGGCAGTCTCCGCCCTGCTGGCCGAACTGACCACACCCGAGCAGGCCGGCATGACGCTCGCCAGCATGCTCAAAGTCCTCGACTACTTCCTCGACCGCACCCCCGACGCCGACAAGTTCCTCGCCGAGATGTCGCTCAACCTCGCGTCGCATGCCGGGAATGTCGGCAATGGCGAGTAGTCTGATCACAGGCACAGGATGCGGGCACCGCCAGTCCATCCCCCGCCGAGCAAGGGGGCACCGCCCCCCGGCACCGGGCATGGACACGCACCACCGCCTGACGCGCTCCCGTCGTTGCTCCGCACCGGGACAGACGCGACCCTTCCATGCTGTTCTCTACACCGAAGGATGAACCACGGTGCCCAAGCTCAAGCTGCCCACGGCTGCCGACCTGCGCAGCCGCATCGACGAAATCACCGCTGAGACCGTCACCGATGCGCTGGTCCAGCACCACCGCAGCAAGGACGACATCATGAAGACGGCCACCTTTGCGGGCCGTGACCTGCTCGCCTCCGAGCAGCGCCAGTACAAGGAGCACATGCAGGAGATCTCGAAGCTCGAAGTGCTCCACGACGAGGTGAAGATCGACCGCTCGCAGATCATCATGACTGGCGACAACCCCAAGGACGCACCGCAGTTCATGCAACGCGTGGCCCCGTTCGACGGATCCGACGCGCTGGCGCTACGCCCGCAGGTGGTACGGGACAAGGCGCTGGCCGCGCTGGAGTACCGCCACAAGGACCTCAACTTGCCCACCCCGGCGATGGACAAGGTCGACAAGCTGGTTCGGTCGAACCTGACCAACCACACGCAGTGCGACGGATCGCTCATCGCCCGCCGCATCCTGCTCACCGAAAACGACGACTACCGGTCCGCGTTCATGCGCGTCACCACCGACCCCAAGGCGATCCTCACCGAGAACGAGTCCCGCGCGCTGCGCGCGTTCGAGGAATTTCGCGCCATGTCGGGCGGCACCGACTCCGCCGGCGGGTTCGGCGTCCCGGTGTTCATCGACCCGAGCATCATCATGACCGCGCAAGGATCGCCGAACGACATCCTCGACATCGCCCAACTGGTCACCATCACCACCGATAGCTGGAAGGGCGTCTCCTCCGCCGGCGTCTCCTGGTCGTTCGACACCGAAGGGGCGGAAGTCAGCGACGACTCGCCAACGCTCGCCCAGCCAGAGGTGCCCGTCCACACCGCCCGCGGATTCGTGCCGTTCTCCATCGAAATCGGCATGGACTACCCCGGATTCGCCGACGAGCTCGCGACGATGCTCCGCGAGGGATACATGGAGCTCGTCTCCCAGAAGACCACCCTCGGCACCGGCGTCAACGAGCCGACCGGCATCGTGACCGCCCTCGACGCCAACGCGGCCGTCGAGGTGCTGCCCACCACAGACGGCGCATTCGTCGCCGCCGACCTATACAAGCTGTGGGACGCCCTGCCCATTAAGTACCGCAACCGCGGCGACCGCGTCGCCTGGATGTCGAGCACCGACGTACAGAACGAGGTCCGCAACTTCGGCACCACCATGGGATCAAACTTCACCGTCGACCTCACCGACGAGGCGATCCCGCGCCTGTTCGGCCGCCGCTACTTCCTCAACGACTGGATGGCCGACTTCACCAGCTCCGTTGGTGCGGCGAACCTGCTCATCGTCGGCGACTGGAAGAACTTCCTCGTCGCGCAGCGCGCCGGCATGTCAGTCGAGCTGGTGCCGCACATGCTCGGCGCCGCCGGCCGCCCGACCGGTCAGCGCGGCCTGTTCGCGTGGGCGCGCATCGGATCCGGCTCGGTGAACGATCTCGGCTTCCGCATCCTGCAGAACCAGTGACCAGCATGAGCGGCTACAAGTTCCCGAAGATCGCAGGCGCCGTCCGGTGGCAAGGCGCCGTCGTACGCCTCACCTACGGCCAGGTGTGGCCCGCTGACGACCCGCTCGTGCAGGCACGGCCCGATCTGTTCGCGACCGAACCTCACGAGCTCACCACCAGCCCGCGCACACCCGACCAGGCACCACAGCAGACCACCGTGAAGAGTCCCACACCGCGGCGAGCAGCGGCCAAGGACAAGACCAAGAGCTAGACCACCAGACCAGCGGGAATCGGCGTCAAACGGGCCGTGAGCCCCTCGGAGAGCGCAGTGAGGGGCTCGCCTCCTTCCGCAAGGACAGCCACGACGCGGTAGGGCAACCAACATGCTGAGCTGTACCTGCGCCGGTTCTCGCTCCACCTCCAAAGGGGGAGGGGGCATGCAAAAGTCGAAGGGTACCCCCCTCGTGACCCTTCGCCTAGCTGGCTCTCTTTGCGTGCGATCTGAAACGAACGAGGTGTCCATTTATGTCCGATTCTGACGAGATGAAGCCGCCCGATGACACCGGCGTGTCTGGCCGTCGCCTGTGGGCGTCCGTTGTGGCCGAGTACGAGCTTGAAGAACATGAGCTCGCTCTGCTGCGGGAGATGGTTCGCACGGTTGACCTGCTCGACAGCCTGAATGACGCGGTTTACGCGGATGGGCTCATGGTGTCGGGTCCGGGCCTGCAGCAGCGCGTGCATCCGGCCGCTATCGAGGCGCGTCAGCAGAAGATTGCCCTTGCCCGGCTTGCGGCGGCGCTGCGACTGCCGGCGGGTGAGGAGGACGACACGCAGAAGGGTGCCAGGCGTCCGCAGAGGCGTGTTGGGGCGCGCGGCGTGTACGGAATCAGGGGGGTGGTGTCGTGAAGCGCAGGGGCAGCGCTGAGGGTCGGTTTCTGACCCGCACGGATCGGGAGTGGCAGACGGTCGTGCCGCATCGCTGTGCGGCGATGATGAATGCGCTGCCGAAACTGGCCGCTGCGACGTTGGCGGCGCGGGGCATGCTCGATGGGGCGGAGGTGGCTCGGCTGGAGAGGATCGCCGTGGACGTTGAGGGGCATCGCACGATCGACGCCGCGGCGGCCGGCCGCATCTTGGCGAGGCTGTCGTGAGGCGGCGCATCCCGCGGTTTCGCCAGTTTCGCGAGGCTCCTACGCGCACGCGCGTGAAAAAGGCCGGCCCCGCACTTCCCTCCACGGTGTGCGGGGCCGGCCAGCTCATGGGCTGCCTACGGGGGGCCGCCGGCCGCGCGCCTGGATTCGTTGGTGCTGTGCAGGGAGAGGTTCTGTAGCGGGCCGAACTGGGCGTTGACCCAGCCGAGAGCGCCGGACGCTTCTCCGTTCAGCAGCTCGATGATGGGCTGCTTGGATTCGCGGTGGATCTTGCCTGTGTCGACCCATACGCGGCTGTGCCTGTCGGCCCACACCTGGATGATGCTCGGGCTCATGGCATGTCGCCCGTGGTGAATGGGATCTCACTCTCGGGCCGTCGGTACGCGGCGAGGATGCGCAGCAGCATCCCCTGCTGGACTGCTTCCTGTTCGCTGTGGGCCTCGGCGGTTCGGCCGGTCCCCTTGTGTTGCAGGTGGATGATGCCTGCGGCGTCAACGTTCGTAGAGCACTCGGGGATCTCGAGGGGCGGGTTACGCTCGCTCATGGGTCGGACCTCCACCGTCCGATCGAGGGCCCGTTCCTCGCGTTCGCAGCGCGTGGGCGGGCCCGAACTATGTCCGCACTCAGTCTGCACCCCTCTGCTACACACTGCTACTACCTACTTCCTAGTGCAGCGTGCTGCAACCTGCTGGAATGGGCATCACTGCAGGTCAGTAGCGTGCAGTGCATGGAACTTCGCCCAGACGCCTACGTGTGGCGACAGGTTGCGGATGAACTCATAAGCCGAATCAAGGCAGGCCAGTATCAGCCGGGCATGCCGATCCCGGCCGAGCGACGTCTTGCCGACGAGCTGGGCGTGTCGGTCGGTTCGGCGCGGCGGGCAGTTGGCGTGCTCCGCGATGAGGGCTGGGTGTCGGTCCTGCCACAGAAGGGCGTGTACGTCCGGCCGGTCGAGGACTGGCCCACCGACTGAGTTCTTCGCGGCGTCGCGGAGAAGTCGGGCACGTATCCCGGCCACTCAGGTCCTCGCGGGACCTCTGTCCGGGGGGCGTGGCACCCACGTGGGGGCTGGGGGGTGCCACGCGAGGGAGGGTTACAGGTCGGAGGGGGTGCCACGGTCCGTGGCACCCCCTCGTGGCCCCCTCGTGGCCCCCCCGTGGCAGGGGCGTGGCACCCCTCCTGTGGCACCGTGGCAGCATGATCAAAAAGCGGTTCGCGCGCATCCCACGCGCAGCCGTGCGAGCCCTACGGCAGGCAGGCCGGATACATCAGATCCGGTTCCCGCGTGCACGCCTTGATCTGTACGCGGGTCGCCTTGCGGATGAACGCCGGCGAGCCGTCTCGCGGTCCCACCATCAACTCGTCGTCGCCTCGCCGGCCCATGACGATGCCGGATGGGTCGTCCGTCGAGGCGTGGGGGAGGTCTCCGCAGGAGCTCGAGGCGAGCCCAGTCGTCAGCGCCAGGGCAGGCAGCATGAGGAGTAGCTTCACGGTCTGTCTCCTTGGGCTCAGACTTCGGGACGGGTGGGCATGAGGTACCGCTGAGCGTCCTCGTCGTAATCGCCAAGCACGGTCGCCTCGACGAGCTTCTTGAGCGTCTTCTGCACCCACGCGCGGGACATGTCCGTCGTCTCCCACAGCGGCTTCAGGTCGCCGCTGGAGAAGTCGCGGGCGCCGCCGTCCCACATGTCTTGCAGGTGCTTGATGAGCGCCGCTCCGCGTTCCTCGGCGGTCATCCGCTGCGCCGGCGGCGCGAACGTCATCGGCGGGTCGCCCTCGGGCAGGTCGGGGATCTCGTCGTCCAGGCCGCCCCGCACCTCCGGGTCCGGGTCGTCGGTCTCCAGGTACTCGCTGGCCACGTTGCGCACCTCCTCGTCGTCGTCCTCGGCGTCGGCCTCCAGGAGCCCGGCCGGCGCCGTGGCGGCCTGGCCGCCGTCGTGCAGCCTCGACAGCGCCGCCGTGGTGACGTCGACCGGCTTGGCCGCGGCCGGCCACTGGGCGGCGTGGGCGCGCATCTGCGTGTTGGCCAACTCGTCGTCCACGCGCCCCTCCTCTGTGAGGCCCCACGCGTAGGTGCGTAGCGGCATCGCGATCCGCGTGTCCTCGATGCTGGGGGCGTCGAGGTAGGCCATACCGGGCTGCTTGTTGCTCCACAGCTCGGGGCGGGCGTTGGCGTCCTGCTGCGCCTCTGAGAGGCCGAACGACGCGTCATGGGCCGACTCGACGCCGAAGCACATCTTGGCGAGCTGGCCGCGCGCCAGGGTCGGCATCTGCGAGTAGTCGGCCCGCTGCAAGCTCATGACGATCGTGCCGCCGGCGGACCGGATCGCCTTCAGCATCGACAGGAACGCGTCCTGCTCCTTGTCGCTGAGGCAGTCGAAGATGTCCGGGAACTCCTCCAACCAGACGATCCAGTACGTCAGGCCGCATCCGCGCTTCCACTTCTGCAGCTGCTTGGACGCCAGGTAGTTGGTGCGCTCCTTCACCTGCTCTTGCAGCTCGCGCAGCATCGCCTTGACGCCGGCCTTGGTCGTCTCGAACCGGTGCAGCGCCTCACGCATCGGGCCGAGCGTCTGCTCTCCCTTGGTGATGTCGCCGGCGAACACCGCCACGTCATAGCGGGTGACGACCTCGGCGAGGATGTTCCACGCTCCGCCGATGCTCTTGCCGCTACCGGTCTGCCCCATGATCTGCAGGTGGTGGCCGACCACGCAGTATTCGACCTCATCGAGGTCCTGCCAGAGGGCGATGTTGAGCGGGTCGGCGATCGACAGGCCCGGCCGCGAGGGGGAGTTCCGCGGGATCGGCTTCTTCATCACCCGCGGATCGGAGATGACGACCTTCGCCTTGCTGGCGTCGTCCGGGTCTATCGCGGTGGTGATGCTGCCGGGCGGCAGGCCGATACCCGACTCGACGTAGCCGACCTTCCGCGTCAGGTCCTCGGCCACCTGGCGGCCCTGCTCCAACTGCACGTCACCCTCGACCTTGTGCGCGGTCGCCTTGACGGTGCGCGCCTCGACGGCGGGCATCCCCGCCCGCTCGGCGCCCTGACCGAACAGGAGCGCGAGCGGGTCGGCGATGGCACCAGGCTGGTCGAGCCCTTTCATCCTGATGACGGTTCGGATGTTCCAGGTCAGGGCGACGGTGACGCCGCCGATGAGGATCAGCCGTCCGGTGACGACCGTGGTGGGCCCGTTGACGGTCGCCGCGCACACCCACAGGCCGGCCAGCAGCGTCGTCAGCGTGGTGTGGGTCTTGCCCCACACGCCGCGGGCGTGGGACTGGCCGAACGTCACTGCGGTCAGCACCAGCACCGCGGCGGACATCAGGAACATCGTCCACGCGACCACGTCCGGGTCGTCGGAGTCGAGGATGAAGTGGAACGCCGACCCGATGCCGAACACCAGCACGTACGCCACCCACGGGCTCGTCAGCGTGACGAGCTTGGACACCTCCTTGGCCGCGACCTTCGACAGGCTCGACTCGGTCTCGACGGACACCAGGTCCTTCGTACGCCCGGCCATCACACGTCATCCCAGTTGAACGTCTTCTGCCGCTTCTCCGGCTTCGCGGCCGGCAAGATGTCGACGAACTCCTTGCGGAACTGGGCGTGGAACTTCACCAGCTCCACACCGGCGCCCCTCTGCAGCTCGGCGGCCCTCTTGAGCCGCTTAACGACGCGGCGGGCCCGCAGCCGGACGTCCAGGGCGCCGAACACGCTCAGCACCGGGTGGCCCTTGAAGCTGCGGATCAGCACCGCGTACAGCTCGTCGGACCCGATGTTGAGCTCCTCGCCCAGGTCCCGGCACAGGTTCCGGCTGATGCGGGCGTAGTCGGTGATGGCCCGTGGGCCCTCCCAGGGGATGGCCGACAGCTCGGGGATCCGGCTGCGGCCCTGCTGCTCGCTCACAGGTCCTCCTTCCAGGTCTCGCGGATAACGTCGGCGAAGCGGCGGGCCCCGTACGCCATCCGGGGCACGCCGAGCAGCGCGGTCACCAGGGCGTCGACGGCGCCGGCCAGGAGCGCCAGGACGTGGCCGAGCCAGGTGACCGCGGTGATGACGGCGGCCACGACGGTGGCCAGGACACGGCGGACGGCCCGCCGGTTGCGCGCTGTGGTGATCACGTAGGCGGTCCTCATGACGACGCCCCCGAGGTGGCGAGCCGGTCGAGGTACACGCGTACCTCGCGGGCCCGGTCCGTACCTACGCCGAGCCTCGCCTTGATCTCCCGGACCGGCGGCGTCTGCCCGCCGCGCAGCGTCTCGGCGAACTCCTCGACGGCCTTCTGCACGATCGGCGGGTGCTCCGGTACGGCCGTACCGGCGTGTACCTGACCCTCAGTTCCAGCGTGCTCGACAGGCTCGCTCGTGTTCGACTTCCCGGCATCGGGAACTGGCGCGACCTGCACAGGTACAGGCGGGTACACGGCAGGTACGACGAAAGGGAAGCGAAGGGGAACGGCGATCTCCCGCTCCGCGAACGGCTCGCTTTCCCCAATTGGGGAACTGATCGCGGAGGAGTAGCCGACTCTCTCGACCTCAACTGTGGGGCTCTCGCCCACGGTTGCAGGTACGCCAGGTACGGCCTCAGGTACGGGCGTTACATCTGTAACGGTGGCAACCGTTGGTCGGGGCACAACAGTTGTTGTGTGCGGTCCATCTGCCGACTCGATCTCATCCCGGGCCGCGATGCTCAGCAGGTGCGCCAGACCGCCCAGGGCGACCGGGGGGACGATGCTCACCGCGACCACCAGAAGCCAGGCCGACGAGCCGAGCACGATCACGCCGGCCTCGATGAGATGGAACACCGCGTTGGCGACCACCGACACCGCCACCGCGGCGAGCGCGTGACCGAACGCGTGCCGGCGCACCTCCGCCGAGTACGCCCGCTTGTTCGTCGCGATCCGGGTAGCGCCGATGCCGTACGCGTCCACCGTCAACGGCAGCAGCCACGACAGCCGCAGCTCCACGCCGAACGCGTCGACGCTCGTCTTCCATCCGGCCAGGAGACCTAGGCCGGCCTGAGCGGTGAACGAGGCGATGACCGTGGACGCGGCCACGAGCACCACGGAGACGATGAGAACCCAATCGCGCTTCACTGGGTCACCTCCAGCAGTTGCGCGGCCTCGAACAGCAGGTGCCCGAACTCCTTGGCGCCGCGGCGGTCGAACTCGCGCAGGATGTAGCCGACGACGCCGGCCGCCTCCTGCGACATCTCCACGCGGGTGCTCTCGCCGTCCCGGTCGGTGAACAGCACCAAGACGACGCCCTGGCCGTCGAGCTGCCGGACGTTCACCTCGACGAGACAGTCGGAGTCGTCCAGGTGCTCGATCAGGTCGAGGTTCGCGAAGTGGGGCCTGCCCGGCTCCTGGTGCGGCTCAGCGCACCAGGAGGGGCAACCCGCGGTGCGGGGGAAGGTCACGAGGACGCCCCCCGTCCCTCGAACGCCTCGACCAGCGCCACGAGCGCCAGCGCCGTGTCAGCGTGCGCGAGGTGCCGCTTCCGCTCGTCGCTGGGCAGGGCGAAGCCGTGCCGCTCAAGCACTTCCTGTACGTCGAACAGCAGGTCGAGCGTGACCTTGCCCGCCATCACGCGGACACCTCGCCCGGCAGCGGGTGGCAGTTCTTGCACGTCGCGTCGGGGCATCCGCCGTTCGGGTCGAACGGCAGCACGACCGGCGTCCACGTGCCGCGGGCCTGCCGCACCATGTCGAGGATCGTCGTGGCGATCTCCTCGGCCTCGCTGAGGGTCGCCCAGATGTGCGTGTCGTCGCCGGTCCCGATGATGACGCGCGCCTCCCGCTCGCGGTACCGCTTGTCGATGGCGATCTGCGCCTCGACCGGCTCCCAGCGGTCGTGTCCGGACACGGTCGATTCCATCGTGACGAGCTCCACGATGTGCGTGGGGCCGAAGTGGGCGCGGTCGTCGGGGTGTGTGCCGTCCTCGTGGTCGATGCCGCCGACACACCAGTCGGGGCACGGGTCGTCGGCCAGCCAACGGGCGGGCTGCGCCGTACCGGACTGGCGGGCGTGGGCCGCGTTCCGGTGGGCGCGCATCTCCGCCTGGTAGGTGCGCTCGTAGTCCTCGACGGCCCGGCGGCCGGCCTCAAGGGCACGCTCGCGGACGGTGGGCGGGAGCTGGGGCCTCGCGGGACCGTGGTTAGGCGTGGTGAAATTCACCTTGGGTCTCCTCCTGCTAGGACAGGTTGGGGATCAAGGACGGGTCCGGTGGTCGCACACCTGGCCCGTCCGTCTTGCTTTCTAGCTAAGCCATAGCCTGCCCTTGGCACTCGCCATTGCCATCGCGATCCTGGGGGCCGCCGGTGTGGTCCCGGCCGAGCGCATCGCCGAGCCGTTCTTCCTGGGTGAGCTCGGACTCGATGGACGCCTCAGACCCGTGCGAGGCGTCCTGCCGTCCGTGCTCGGCGCGGCCTGCGACGGCGACGCCACCGTCGTGATCCCATCGGCGAATGCCGCCGAGGCGGCCCTGGTGCCTGGCGTGCGCGTCGTGCCGGTGGCGGACCTGCGGCAGCTCGTCGAGTGGCTACGCCGGGGAGACGCCCCGCCGGAGCCCCTGGCACCGGATCTCGACGCCCCGGCCCCACCCGCCACCCATCCCGCGGTCGACCTGTCGGACGTGGTCGGCCAGCCGGTGGCGCGCCGCGCGTTGGAGATCTGCGCGGCCGGCGGCCACAACCTCTGGATGCTCGGCCCGCCCGGCACGGGCAAGACGCTGCTCGCCGAACGGCTGCCGACCCTCCTCCCCGACCTGGAGCTCGATCACGCGCTCGAAGTGACCGCAATCCAGTCGGTCGCGGGTGCACTGCCGCCCAACAGTCCCATGGTGAGCAGACCACCGTTCGTCAGCCCACACCACACGGCCAGCACCGCCGCCATCATCGGCGGCGGCAGCACTGTCGTCCGCCCCGGCGCGGTCTCCCTGGCTCACAGAGGTGTGCTGTTCATGGACGAGGCTCCGGAGTTCCCGCGTCACGTGCTCGATTCGCTGCGCCAGCCACTGGAGTCGGGCCGGGTGACCGTGTCCAGGTCTGCGGGCTCGGTCACGTTCCCGGCGCGGTTCATGCTGGTGCTGGCGGCCAACCCCTGCCCCTGCGCCCAGCCCCAGGACCACACCGACACCTGCCAGTGCACCCCCACGCTCAGGCGCCGCTATCTCGGCAGGCTTTCGGGCCCGCTCATCGACCGCATCGACATGAAGGTCACCGTCGCCCGTTCCTCGAGACGCGAACTCATGGCCGACCGCCAGTTCGTCGAGTCGAGCAAGGTCGTCGCCGAACGGGTCCTCGAAGCGCGAAAGCGAGCGGCCGACCGGCTCTCCGGCACCCTCTGGCGCACCAACGCCGAGATCCCGTCCTCCGCCCTGCACGCCGACTACCGGCTGTCGGGCGAAGCCATGAAGCCGGTGACCGCCTGCCTCGACTCGGGCGCGCTGAGTGCTCGCGGCCTCGATCGGGTCGTGAGAGTCGCCTGGACGATTGCGGACCTGGCCGGAAAGGACACACCAGGACAAGATGAGACCGGCACGGCACTCGCACTATGGCTGGGCGTGAACACATGACCATCCCCGCGTTCAGCCGACCCACACAGACGCCAGACCGCGGCCCATCCAGACCTGCCGCCGGTTGTTGCCTTACCGGGGTAGTCGGCTGCGGCCGGCTCGGGTGCCGGAAACCGGCCCGCGCGCCACGGGGCGACAACGGGAACGAGACGCTGCTCCGCGCCGATCGCCCTGTAGGCCCTCGCCCCTGAACGTGGCCCTGGGAGCCGAGCCTGTCATCGATGCCTGGTTCCCGTGCCTTTGGGTGGTCGGGGCCGATCGTCCTGTAGTTCCTTGGCTCCTGATTGCGGACTCCGGGAGCCGAAGCGGCCATCGATGCCTGGTCCCGCCCCCCTCGGGTGGTCAGAGCCGATCGTCACGTCGGCCGTGACCACCTCGGCCGGCGATCCGGGTCCGGGCGCTTCGGTCCCCTGAGATGGGCGGCGGATGCCGACGGAGTTCCGGTGGTGCAGGCAGGTCGGGTGCTTCGGTCCTCTGGGAAGGGCGGCGGATGCCGACGGAGTCCTTGTGGTGCAGGCAGGTCCGGGACACCCACCTCAACCTCTAGGAGTCACAATGAGCAGCTTCGAACTCGAGGCCCGAGCCGCGCTCATGCGCGTCGCCGACACGGGTGACACGACGATGGGCCGGCTCGTGGCCTCCTGCGGCGCGATCGCGGCCGTAGACGCCGTACGCGGCCGGATGCTCCCACCCGCCTTCGTCGCCCAGGAGATGCGACAGGAACGCGCCACCAAACTCGACCAGAGGCTGAACACCTGGCACGCCAGAATGTCGGTTGCGGACCCAGCGACCGACATCGCGGCCGGAGAGCGGTCCGGAGCGAGGCTGATCATCCCCGGTAGCCCTGAGTGGCCGAGCCAGCTCGATCAGCTCGGCCCGAGCCGTCCGCTCGGACTGTGGCTGCACGGCTCCGCTGACCTGCGTTTCTCCTGCCTGCGTTCCGTTTCTGTCGTGGGAGCACGGTCGGCCACCTCGTACGGCACCCATGTGGCGGCCGAGTTCGGGATCGGCCTCAGTGAGGCCGGCTGGACCGTGGTCTCGGGCGGTGCCTACGGTGTGGACGGGGCTGCGCACCGTGGCGCTCTGGCCGCCGACTCGCCCACCGTCGTGGTGCTCGCATGCGGCGTCGACATCGCCTATCCACGGGGCCATCTCGATCTGTTCACCGCAGTACGTGACCAGGGCGTGGTCGTCAGCGAGTGCCCTCCAGGCGTCCATCCCACCCGTGCCCGGTTCCTCATCCGAAACCGTCTGATCGCCGCCCTGTCACGAGGCACGGTCGTCGTGGAGGCGGCGTTGCGCAGTGGCGCGCTCAACACGGCCACACACGCCCTCGCCCTGAACCGCCACCTGGCGGCCGTCCCCGGCCCCGTCACCTCCGTCATGTCGGCCGGCTGCCACCGGCTCCTGCGCGAGCGCAAGGCGGTCTGCGTCGCCACACCAGAGGAGATGATCGACCTGGTGGGCGTCCTGGGTGACGACCTTTCCCCGTCGCCCCGAAGCCCCGTGGTTCCCCGGGACGCCCTCAACGAGGTCACCAGCAAGGTCCTCGACGCGGTGCCGTCCCGAGGCGGTGCCGGGCCCGCATCGATCGCGCTGGCCGCGGGTGTGCCCCTGGACGCCGCTCTCAGCTCGCTGGGAGGCCTCGCCGCGGCGGGCTACGTCGAACGCGTGGACAAGGGATGGCGCCTCCGCAAGCCGGCGTCAGCCGCCTACCGCAAGCACGATGTCCTGCCGGATCCTGTGGACTCCTCCGGAGCGGACGCCTTCAACGAACCCCCAGGGCCTCATGATCAGACGGCACCCTTCTCCGGGTCGGGATGACATACGCGTACCGGGCACGCATGCGTGGACGAGGTGAGGCGCGGAGGTCGGGGTCGTGTTGTGCATCCGAGCCCATGTGGGCCACGGGCTGTGCCGAGCGCGGCCCTGTCATGGCCAGCAGCGGATACGGCTCGATCATGCAGGACGCCTATCCACCGGAACCACGGTCCTGGCTTTGGCTCGGGGGACTGTCGCCGCCTGCTCAGGGGAAGGATGAATGAGCGGTGGGCGGTTGCCGTGCGCGTATTGAGCGGTTGCGCAGCGAATTTTCGGTGCATGTCGAATGGTAGAAACGAGGGGCGTTCGGACAGGCGGAGTGGTGGAGAGGGTGCCTGTTCCATGGCGACTGTGGCTGCGGCCCCGCGGTGATGGGTGAGGATGTGCTGTGACGGGTGGAGACGGCCACGGCATGGCCGATGCCGACGAGGTGGTCGGCGAGTTCGAACGGTACCTACGGTTCGAGCGGGACCTGTCACCGCACACCGTGCGGGCTTACCTGTCGGATGTCCGGGCTCTGCTGGACCATCTGGGTGGGCGGATCGACGGCCTGGAGATCAGCGCGTTGCGGGAGTGGCTGGCCGAGCAGCACGCCGAAGGCAAGTCGCGGGCCACTCTGGCACGGCGGACCGCCTGCGCACGCACGTTCACCGCGTTCTGCCATCGCCAGGGCAGGCTGCCGGATGATCCGGGCCTCCTGCTAGGAAGTGCCAAGGCGCCACGATCCCTGCCGGCCGTACTGGATCAGGAGCAGGCGCGGACCGCGCTGGATGGGTCATCGACCGGTGAACCCAAGGAGCTACGGGATCAGGCGATCCTGGAACTGCTGTATGCCACGGGCGTCCGGGTGAGCGAACTGTGCGCCCTCGATGTGGACGACGTTGACCGGGATCGCCACGTCATCCGGGTGCTGGGCAAGGGGCGCAAGGAGCGGACCGTGCCGCTCGGGACGCCCGCCCTACGGGCCCTGGACACGTGGTGTGTTCATGGGCGGCCGTTGTGGATCAAACCTGGCTCCGGTGCGGCGTTGTTCCTGGGGGTGCGGGGCGGACGTATCGACCCGGGGACTGTGCGGCGGGTGGTTCACGGTTGCTTGCGCGATGTCGAAGGAGCTCCTGACCTGGGGCCCCACGGGCTGAGACACACGGCGGCCACCCACTTGCTGGAAGGTGGTGCCGACCTGCGAAGCGTTCAGGAACTGCTGGGGCACGCCTCGCTCAACACGACCCAGATTTACACCCACGTCTCGATCGAGCGGCTGCGAACCGCGTACCGGCAGGCCCACCCGAGAGCGTGACTCCCCGGCAAGTGACGAGGACGTAAGACCCATTAGCGGAGCTATGTGGGCTGCGAACTGAATTGCGCTACATGGGCTCGCCGCCTGCCTGCAAGCTCCGCTGAGAGATGCCCTTTGCAAGCAGCGCTGTGTTAGGTGCGCCTCTCAAGCTGCGCCATGAGGCGCTCCGCGAGCTGCCCGCCTGTTGTCACCAGGAGCTGGCCCTGTGCGGATGTCCGGCTCTACGCGACTCGGTGGCGGCTTGCTGGTCGTCTGTGGCGTCCTCTTCTGTGACGGCCTCTTGGGGTGTCGACTCGGCGTGGGCCGGTTCGGCGGTTGCGCAGGGCCATAAGGAGGAGGACGCCGAAGACCGCGGTGGTGCCGACGCCGGTGACCGCGGACACGACGATCGAGCGCGGTGTGAGATTCGGGGGCGAGCGGTCGGAGCCTTGGCTTCGGAGAGCGGTGCGTTCGGAGGCCGGTGTGGACCACCCTCGGGCTCTACCGTCGGCGAATGAGGAGACCTCGAACGTGGAGCCGACGTCGGGGCTTGGCGGGCTATGCGTGCTCGGGTGCGGGCGGGGGTGGGTGCTCTGGGCAGGCCGTTGCTTGCTCGGCGTGGTGGGGGCCGGTCTCGCCATGGTGGGGCCTGCTCGCGCCGTGCGGAAGCCGTCTGGGGCTGGAGGCATTGCCGGCTGTGGTGTGAGGCGGGGAGCGAACGGGGATGGGCCGTGGCTGGTCATCCAGTCATGAGGACCGTGGCCGGTGGGCGTGGGGTCGGGAGGCGGCGTACGCCCCGGCGCGAACGGTGACGCTGCTATCAGGGCCGGCCTCATGCTCGGAGGCAAGGCCGACGGCGCGCTGCTGGATGTGAGCGCCGGGAGATGTGGCGGGATGGCGAGGGTGGGAAGGGGAGGGGCCGGGCCTGGCTCCATTGTGGGGGTGGCTGTGTGAGAGGTCTGCTCCTCGGGCCAGAACGGGAGGAGGCGGACACGGGATCTGCCCAGCAGTAGCAAGGGGTCGAGGTAGAAAGGCTCGCGTACGAGTCCCCAGTGCAGGCAGGATTCCGTGCAGTGCGACGGCGACGCCGCGACGACCCCCAAGTGATCTCCTTGAGTGACGTGCTGCCCTGGTTGTACCGAGGTCGTTACAGGGAGGTACGTGGTGCGGAGTCCGCCGAGATGTTCGATGGACACCACTCCACGGCCGGCGAGAGGCCCGGCATAGCGGACAACGCCCGGCCCTGCGGCGAGGACCGGTGTGCCCGGTGGGGCGGCGAGATCGACCCCGCGGTGTCCCGCCAGCCAGCGCTCGGGAGGAGGGGCGTAGCGGTGCAGGATTCGCGGACGACCGTCCAGAGGCCAACGCCAGGATTCCGGCTCGGCTGAGGCTGGGCTGGGGCAGAGCAATGGGGCGGCGGTCATGAAAAGGATCACTGTCGATGCCGCCGCGGTGGGCGTGGATGCCAGCCTGTGCCGGCGACGTGCCCGAACGATCGGACGTGCGGAAACGGCCGGACGCGCACGGATGAGGCCCGTGATGATGGCGTGCGCGCGGATGAGACAGGCACGAATGGCGTGTGCGCGCAGGGCGTGTGCGCGTATCAGGCCAGCGGCGATGAGGCCAGCTGCGATGAGGCCAGCACGGATGAGGTCGACATGCTTGGGATGTGCGCGGATGGCCGGTGGGCTGGTCGGCGCGGGGATCGCGGTGGACTGGTCGGGGCCGGCCGGTGCGTCGTGAACGGGGGCCGGGTGGTGGGGACGTGGCATGCCGGGAGTTTGGGCAGCGGGCGGGTTGTGGCGTGAGGCTGAACGAAATTCTGTGGATAACGCGGCCCTGCTGCGCAAGGCTGTGGACAACCGCTCGCATCTGGCTGCAGCGGGGTTCGGGAGGGTGCAAGATGGAGTTGCGCGGGGACCGGCTGGTGCTACGAGACGCTGTTGAGGGCGATGTGGCGCGGTTGCGGGAGATCCTCGAGACGCCGGAAGTGGCCAAGTGGTGGGGCCCGGTAGACGAGTTCGACGACATGCTCGCCATCACGCGCGGCGGCGAAGTGATCGGCGCGATCCAGTACGAAGAGGTCGAGGACCCGATGTACCGCAGCGCGGGGATCGACATCTTTCTTGACCCTCGGTGCCATGGTCAGGGATACGGGCAGGAGGCGATCCGGATCCTGGCGCGGTGGTTGATCGAGGAACGTGGGCATCACCGGTTGACGATCGATCCCGCAGCGCACAACGAGACGGCGATCAGGGCATATGAGCGAGTTGGGTTCCGGCGAGTCGGGATCATGCGGGCGTATGAGCGGGATCCGGGGACCAAGCGGTTCCATGACGGGCTGCTGATGGATTTGCTGGCGGACGAGCTGATTTGACGGCGGGCCGTGTGCGGAAGCCCGGCGGCCACGCGACTCGGAGGTACCCGGGCCATGCATGGATGGGTTCGTGGGGTGACGGTCTACGAGTGGCTGCCCCGTGGACGTCCCTGTCGTCGTCAGCCAGTCATCCACGCTCGGCAGTCGGCGCATGGGATGCGACGCGTAGCGGGGACGACCAGATCCAGATGGTGCTGAGTGCGATCCCGGCCGCGGAGATGATGATGACCGGGCGCAGGCCGACGAGCTCGGCCAGCAGGCCGCCCATCAGCCCGCCAAGGGCCATCACGCCCTGTACGGCGAACGTCATGGTCGCGTTGACGCGGCCACGAAGTTCCGGGGAGGTTTCTCGCAGCGTGATCGCGCCCATGCAGGTGGCGTACGCCACCACGATGCTGCCGGTCATCGTGCCCATGAGGGCGAGCACCGCCAGTTTCCACCAGAGCGGACCGGAGAGCAGGCCCACAGCCAGGATCTCGATGGGGAAGAGCAGCACGGAGAAGAGCATCACTCGTTCCTCCCCGATTCGCTTCGCCAGGCGCGAGGTGGCCCATGCGCCGAGGACACCGCCCAGGCCACTGAGGGCGATGAGTACTCCGATCAGCCCATGAGGGATGCCCAGAGTGTTGACCATGTAGAGCATGTAGACGGCCGTGTACGTCATTGCGAAGAAGTTGATCGTGACTCCCGCGCCCAGGAGGGCTCGCAAGATCGGGTGGGTGAGGCTGTAACGGAGCCCTTCGGCCACGTCGCGCCACATGCCCCGCGACGCGGCGGGTTCGGAGTGCTCGGGAGTGCGGATGGAGCGCAGCAGCAGGGCTGATGCCAGGAACGTCAGTGCCTCCGCCAGCACGGCGATGGGAGCGGTCAGCAGCTGTACAAGGACACCGGCCAGGCCTGGGCCACCCACTGAGGCGACCGAATAGGAGGCGTTCAGGCCGGCCATGGCTTCCGTCCGTTGCGTGGGGGAGACGACGGCGGCTAGGTGCGGAAAGTTCGCGGCCCGGAACAGTACACCTGCCGCGCCGATGGTGAGGGCGACCGCGATCAGAAGGGTGAGGTTGAGCAAGCCGAGCCACCAGGCAAGAGGGACGGTCAGCGCGGCGGCGCAGGAGGCCAGCTCGCAAGCGATCATGAGCGGGCGGTGCCTGGTGAGGCGGTCCGCGATCGCGCCCGATTGGAGGCCGAAGAGCAGAGCGGGTACGGAGGTGGCGGCCGTGAGCAGGCCCATCTCGGCGGGGGAGGCGGTGAGTAACGTCACCGCGGTGAGAGGGACGGCCAGCTTCGACACCTCGGAGCCGGTGATGGAGATGGTGCGGGCGGTCCAGAGGAGCCGATAGTCGCGTTGTTTGTGGAGAGGGGCCGCGGACGGGGCCGGCAGGGACGCGATCGAGCCGCTGGAGTCGGTGGTGCTGGTGGGTCTTGTGGGGCTGGCGGAGTGATCAAGGAGCAGGGTGCGGTGATCTGGGGCAGCGGCGCGGTCGTCTGCAGCGGTGGGGTGGTGACTTTGGGGAGTGGTGTGGTGAGGCTCGAAGGCGCTGGTTCCGCTGTGCGGAGGGTGGGGCGAGGCGCCGCCCCGTTGTGTCGGTGAGGTGATGGCCTCCTGCGGTGGGGGAGCGTCAACGGCTATGCGGTGGGACGGGGCCGCTGGTCCGTGCCGGGAGGGGGGCACTGGGTTCTGCTGGAACAGGGGCGCCTGCTTCTGGGGAGACAAACTCTGAAGGATTCGCTTCATAAGCGTGAAGGTATTGCTTCATAGTTATGAAAGCAATGCTTCGTATCGTGATCGGGGTACCTTGGGGCGCATGACGCAGGAACGGGAGAGCCTCAGCGATCCCAAGGCGATGCGGGCACTGGCGCATCCGGCGAGGCTCGCCATCCTGAACAGGCTCGGCATGGGAGGGTCTGCGACGGCTACCGAGGTCGCCGAGGTGGCCGGCATCACCCCGAGCGCCGCCAGCTATCACCTGCGCATGCTGGCGAAGTACGGATTCGTGGAAGATGCGCAGCCACGCGGGGACGGTAGGGAGCGTCTGTGGCGCGCCGTGGACCGGCCCTTCAGCGTCGGTGTGCGCCCCGACGACCAGCCGGAGGTGCGAGAGGCGAAGGGGCTGCTCATCCAGGCGGTCCGCAGGGCGGCGAACGAAGAGGGGGAGCGGGCGCTGGCCGGCATCGACCAGTTGCCGAAAGAGTGGCGTGACGCCACCCGGTTCAGCCGTACGTCGCTCCGGGTCGACGCGGCCGAGTTGGCGTGGCTGAACACGGAGATCGAGAAGCTGCTCCGGCCGTACGTCGCTCAGCACCGGAGCGCTGAAGACGCCCCGAGTGGTGCCAGGATCGCGGAGGCGCAGGTCAACCTCTTCCCGCAGGTGCCGAGACCTGTGCCGGGTCTGCCCACCGAGGACCATGACGCCAGGTGACCCGTCGTGTCGGGGCTTCCGGGTTGACCATCGATGTGGGGGCACCGAGGCGGGAGTACCGGGGTGCGGCCCCGTCGTGGGTTGATGTGTGGGGCTCCTGGACGGTTCGGCCTGGTGGTCTGGGCTGAGAGATGTGTGCCCTGTGTGGTGCGGGCTATGGGATGTGCCCCCCGTGTGGTGTGGGCTATGGGATGTGTGCCTTGGTGGTGTGGGGCCTGCGGGACGTGTGCTCTGGTGATGTGGGCATGCTGGGGTGGGCTTGCCGGAAGGCGGGTCCGGCAATGTGCGGGTTGTCGAAGGGAGCTGCGACCTCGAGGGTCGATGTGGTCGCCGGCGTGGGCTCGGCGTCAGCGGTGGGCCGGACCATGTGCCGACCGCGGGCTCGTGGCGACTGGTGATCTCTTGCTGCAGGCTGTGGGGCTCGCGGGGTGGCTGACGGCAGGGGAGTGTTGACCTCAGGCGGTCAGGTGGGGGCGGCGCGGGAGGTAGACTTTCCGGTGGCCTGTCACCACAGGCCGACTTCGCATGCCCCATCGCGGATCGCACCATCGGTCCGGGTTTCGGCTCGGCTGGAGCGGTTCGGGGCATCAGGGCGGTAGCCGCCGGGCTGCCGCGACACAACCGAGAATGGCGCCCTGCCCGCCACGGCGCCCAGACCTGGAGGACCAGCACATGGCCCCCGTCGTAACCATGCGACAGCTGCTCGAGAGCGGCGTTCACTTCGGTCACCAGACTCGCCGCTGGAACCCGAAGATGAAGCGCTTCATCTTCACCGAGCGCAACGGCATCTACATCATCGACCTGCAGAAGTCGCTGTCCTACATCGACCGCGCCTACGACTTCGTCAAGGAGACCGTCGCCCACGGCGGCACGATCCTGTTCATCGGCACCAAGAAGCAGGCGCAGGAGGCCATCTCCGAGCAGGCCGCTCGTGTCGGCATGCCCTACGTCAACCAGCGCTGGCTGGGCGGCATGCTCACCAACTTCTCCACCGTGCACAAGAGGCTCCAGCGCCTGAAGGAGCTGGAGGAGCTCGACTTCGACAACGTCGCGGGCTCGGGGCTCACCAAGAAGGAGCTCCTCATGCGCCGGCGTGAGAAGGACAAGCTGGAGCGCACGCTCGGCGGCATCCGGGACATGGGCCGCGTGCCCAGCGCCGTGTGGGTCGTCGACACGAAGAAGGAGCACATCGCGATCAGCGAGGCCAAGAAGCTTGGCATCCCTGTCGTCGCGATCCTCGACACCAACTGCGACCCCGACGAGGTCGACTACCCGATCCCGGGCAACGACGACGCCATCCGCGCCGTCGGCCTGCTGACCAGGGTGGTCGCCGACGGTGTCGCCGCCGGTCTGATGGCTCGCTCGGGCGCCGCTCGCGGCGACGAGAAGCCCGCCGCCGCCGAGCCGCTGGCCGAGTGGGAGCGCGAGCTGATCGAGCAGGGCACGGGTGCCACCGGCGAGGGCGAGGCCGCTGCTCCGGAGACCGCTGCTCCGGCCGCCGAGGCTGAGGCTGCTCCGGAGACCGCCGCTGCCGAGACCGAGGCTGCGCCGGTCGACGAGGCTGCTCCGGCTGCTGAGGCCGAGGCCGCTCCCGCCGCCGAGGCCGAGCAGCAGCAGGCCTGACCTGTCAGGTGCTGGGTCCGTCCTGGTCCGGCTCCGAGCTTCCGGCCCGACCGCGTCGGGCCGGCGGCCAGGAGGCACGATTGGCTCTTGGCTCCGGCTCACGACCGGAGGTTCTGGCCCCTCGCCGCGAGGTGTGAGGGCCAGAACCCCGACGGCCGGGGCTGGGAGCGCGGCCCGGGTGAGGCTCCGGCGCTTCGGGGCAGGGGCCGTGGTCCAGGGTCTCGGTAGAGGCCGGGGCTGGTGGCCTGGTCCGAGGGGTCAGGGTCGCAGCGTTCGTAGTGAAGGTTCGTGACTGGTGAGGCTGGGCCGAAGGTCAGGTGCTGAAGGCCCAGGCTGACGGCCGGTGGAGGGTCCGGGGTCTGCCCGATGGGTGGGCTTGAGGGCTCAGATCGACCGAAGCAGTTCGGGGCTGTCGGCTCGGGGCGGTGGCGAGAGTGGCCGACCTGGAGTCGAGGCTCAGGGTGGTGGTCCGGGTGGCCGGCCTGGGGCCAGAGCTTGGGGGTGGTGGCTTGAGCAGCCGACCTGAGGTCTGGGCTTGGTGTGGTGGCCTGGCCGGCCGACCTGAGGTCTGGGTTCAGGGTGGTGGCTTGAGCAGCCGGTCCGGGGTCTGGGCTCCGGGCGGTTGCTTGGGTAGTCGGCCTGAGGTCAGGGCCTGGGGCGGTAGCTCGGGGCCGGGGCGAAGGCTCTCGGCCGCCGGCACCGGGCGAGGCGTCGGACTCGGTGCCGACCGACCGCGTACCGGCTGGCCGCCGATCGACGGAGCGCGTTCCGACAGGCCATGTGCCGACGGGTCGCCGATCCCCGGGCCGCGTGCCGATGGGCCGCCTACCGACGGACTACGAATCGACAGCACGTACATCGACGGACCGCACATCACGGTCGCCGGCCAGAGCCCGACGGCTCGGGTGGGCGGCCACCGGCTCGGGTTAGTGACCGAGCAAGCCAAGCTCCAGTACGGCGCCCGCCGGCCGTACGACAAAGGATGAGCGCCGGACCCTCGGCGCCCACCCGATCCACGACGAAATCCCACGAGGAAAAAGCAATGGCTTCCGTGAACATGGCCGACGTCAAGCGGCTTCGCGAGATCACCGCTGCCGGCATGATGGACTGCAAGAAGGCGCTCGAGGAGGCCGACGGCGACTTCGACCGCGCCATCGAGCTGCTGCGTCTCAAGGGCGCCAAGGACGTGGGCAAGCGCGAGACGCGCACCGCCTCCAACGGCCTGGTCGCGCTCAAGCAGGACGGCGACGCCGCCGCGCTGGTCGAGCTCAACTGCGAGACCGACTTCGTCGCCAAGGGCGAGCGTTTCCAGGAACTGGCCGCCCAGGTCGTCGAGCACGTGCTGGCCACCAAGCCGGCCGACGTGGCGTCCCTGCTGGAGTCCTCCTTCGACGGCAAGACCGTCAAGGAGCACCTCGACATCGCCAACGCCGCGCTCGGAGAGAAGATCGAGGTCCGCCGCTTCGCGGTGCTGGAGGGCGGCTACATCGGCGCCTACATGCACCGCACCGACCCGGCGCTGCCGCCGGCCGTCGGCGTGCTCGTGCAGCTCGACAAGCCCAACGCCGACGTGGCCAAGGACATCGCGCAGCACGCCGCCGCGATGGCCCCGCAGTACCTCAACGCCGCCGCCGTGCCGGGCGAGGTCATCGAGAAGGAGCGCAAGCTCTTCGAGGAGATGACCCGCGAGGAGGGCAAGCCCGAGGCCGCCATCGGCAAGATCGTCGAAGGCCGCGTCAACGGCTGGTACAAGGACTTCACTCTGCTCCAGCAGGCGTTCGTCAAGGACAACAAGAAGAGCGTGGGCAAGTACGCGGAGGAGAACGGCGTCGAGGTACTCGGGTTCGTTCGCTTCAAGGTCGGTCAGGCTTAGGCTTGAGCGAACCCCCAGCCCCACGCACCGCCTAAGAAGGAGGCCGCCGCCGTGCAGGACAACCAGGAGCCAGCCACGCCGGCGGCTTCTTCGCATCCGGGTCCGCCCCAGAGTCCGCTGAGGTGGAAGCGGGTGATGCTGAAGCTGTCGGGCGAGGCGTTCGCGGGTGGCGACCCGCTGGGCATCGACCCGCTGGTGGTCGATCATCTCGCCGACTCCATCGCCGAAGCCGTACGCGAAGGCGTGCAGGTCGCGGTGGTGGTCGGCGGAGGCAACATGTTCCGCGGCGCAGCCCTGTCGGAGCAGGGCATCGACCGGGCCCGCGCCGACTACATGGGGATGCTGGGCACGGTCATCAACTGCCTCGCGCTGCAGGACTTCCTGGAGCGGCGCGGCGTTGAGACGAGGGTCCAGACCGCCATCACCATGCAGCAGGTGGCCGAGCCGTTCCTGCCGCGCCGGGCGATCAGGCACCTGGAGAAGGGCCGCGTAGTGATCTTCGGTGCGGGGCTCGGCTCGCCGTTCTTCTCCACCGACACCGCCGCGTCGCAGCGGGCGCTGGAGATCGGCGCCGAGGCGCTGCTCAAGGGTACCCAGGTGGACGGCGTCTACGACTCCGACCCGCGGAAGAACCCCGACGCGGTGCGGTTCGACCACCTCGACTACGGAGAGGTGCTGATCCGCGACCTGCAGGTCATGGACGCCACCGCGATCAGCCTGTGCAAGGACAACGACCTGCCGATCGTGGTCTTCGACCTGATGGGTGAGGGCAACATCCTGCGTGCGGTCCGCGGTGAGAAAATCGGCACGCTGGTGAGTCCCGCAGGGAAATGACGGAGCGAGCCCGATCCGCCAGCTAGAAGACAGGGAGCCGCTGTGATCGACGAAACTCTCCTCGAAGCCGAGGAAAAGATGGACAAGGCCGTGTCGGTCGCGAAGGAGGACTTCGCGGGCATCCGCACGGGTCGTGTCACCCCCTCCATGTTCAACAAGATCAGTGCCGAGTACTACGGTTCGCCGACACCGATCCAGCAGCTGGCCTCGTTCCACGTGCCCGAGGCCCGCATGGTCATCATCCAGCCCTACGACAAGGGCTCGATGGCCGCGATCGAAAAGGCGATCCGCGACTCCGACCTGGGCGTCAACCCGGGCAACGACGGCGCGGTGATCCGGGTCTCGTTCCCCGAGCTTTCGGAGGAGCGCCGCAAGGAGTACATCAAGGTCGCCCGGAACAAGGGCGAGCACGCCAAGGTGTCGGTGCGCAACATCCGTCGTACGGCCAAGGAGATCCTTGACAAGATGATCAAGGATGGCGACGCCGGCGAGGACGAGGTCCGGCGCGCCGAGAAAGAGCTCGACGACATCACGCAGAAGCACGTCGCCAAGATCGACGAGTTGCTCAAGCACAAGGAAGCCGAGCTGCTCGAGGTCTGAGCGGCGCCGCACGGCCCTCGCCTCGCGGCGAGGGCCGTGGCACATGGAGAGTCTCAGTGGAAGAACGTACGGCTGGCAGCAGCCCGAGCGGCGGCAGCCGTACCGGGAGAAACCTGCCCGCCGCGATCGCGGTGGGCGTGGGGCTGGGCACGCTGGTCATCGCCTCTCTCTACACGATCAAGGAGCTCTTCCTGCTCGTGGTCGTGGCGGCCGTCGGAGTCGGCACGGTGGAACTGGTGCGGGCGTTCGCGACGCGTGGCATCCGGGTGCCCGTCGTGCCGGTGCTGGCGGCGCTGGCCGCCATGCAGGCCGGGGCTTACTGGGGTGGGCCGGTCTGGCTGCTGGGCACGTTCGTGGTGTTCACCTTCGTGTTGCTGATCTGGCGGATGTTCAGCGACGGCACGGACGGCTACGTGCGGGACGCGACGGCGTCGGTGTTCCTGCTGGCCTATCCCCCCTTGCTGGCGGGGTTCGTCGCGCTGCTGCTGGCGCCGCCGGACGGGAAGAGCCGGGTGGTCGTGTTCATCGCGGTGACCGTGGCGAGCGACATCGGCGGCTACATCGCGGGTGTGCTGTTCGGGCGGCACAAGATGAGCGTCATCAGCCCGAAGAAGACGTGGGAGGGGTTCGCCGGGTCCGTCATCGCGTGCATGGCGGTGGGGGCGTGGCTGGTCGTCTGGCTGTTCGACGGGGCGATCTGGCAGGGTGCGCTGATCGGTGTGCTGGCCGCGATGCTGGCGACCGCGGGCGACCTGATCGAGTCGATGATCAAACGGGATCTCGGCATCAAGGATCTCGGCTCGATCCTGCCGGGCCATGGCGGGCTGATGGACCGGCTCGACTCGCTGGTGACGACGCTGGTGCCGGTCTGGTTGCTGCTGTCGTGGTTCTTCTGACGCCGGGAGCAGTCTGCCACGGGGTGTTCCCGGTGGCGGGGGCTGTCTGACGCCGGATGCTTTCGGCGGCGGATGCCGTCGGTGGGTGGCGTCCGGGGGAGGGCGGGCCGACCTGCGGGACGGGACGGTGGCGGCCCCCGGCCGCGGAGTCTTCGAGTGTCGCAGCGTCGTCAAGGTTTCCTCGCCTGGTTCGTGCAGCGCGGCCGACATGTCGGGGTCGTCCCGAGGTGGGGAACACGAGATCCGCGTGCTCGGCGTCCGGCTGACCGCCGCGGTGCTGCGGACATCATCTCGGTGGCCTCGGGTTCAGCATCTCCGCGAGGCGTTGGTGACCGGCGAGACTCCCGGCCGCCACCGGGTGGGGCTAGTGGCGGTGCTCCTCCAACTGCTGGGCGGTCACGGGTACGAGCCACAGCCAGCGAACGCCCTCGCCGCCGAACGTGAACCCTGACATGTGCGGCATACCCGGCTGATCGGCCAGCATGAGCACCCCGGCGTACTGCGGCCCCAGCGGGAACGTCGACGGCTCGTGATACCACTTGGCCGTGTGCCCGTGACCGAGCCAGGTGACCGAGTGCCACGGATACTGCGACAGCCACACCAGCAGCAGCGCCGCCTCGCGCGGGTCGTCGCGGGTGGCCACGGCCAGTTCGATGCGGGCGTAGGCGTCGGGCTTGTCGATCCACTGCTCGACCGTGGGCATGCGCTGGCAGCTCATGCCCACGGTGGACAGCACCGTGACCGCGCGGCCCGCGTGCGGGGGGCGCTCGGTGACGCCGACGGTGGGCAGCCGCTCGCCGCTCACGTCCCAGTAGCGGCCCGCCGGTCCGAGCACCCGGTCGAGATGGCCCAGCACGAACTGCTGGAACGACGGCCACGACCCCGGCGAGTGCCGCCACCGCCAGTAGGAGCGGGCGTTGGCGAGGCGCGGCCCCAGCCCTTCGAGCGCCTCGGACAGCGCCCAGGCGAACGGCGTCTCACCCACGGCGTCACGGGCGTAGCCGGGCATCCCCCTGCTCATGTCGGCCCAGCCGGGGATCACCGCGAGGAGGTCGTCGTCCTCGTAGATCGCGACCCCGTCGCCCTCCTCGAACCACAACGCGGTCAGCGGCCCGAGCGGGCGGCGGCCGTCGGGGTGCGTCGTGGCGGGGGCGTGCATCACGGGCGGCAGGCCGGCGGAGACCCTGGCCGGATCGATCGTCGCCGGGGCGGGCCGGTGGTTGGCGAGCCACACGGCGCCGTGCACGGTGCCGTCGGGAGAGCACAGGTAGGCCGCCGAGGCGTCCTCGTCTCGTTCGACCACGAGTGTCCGGCTGCCGTACGGGTTGCCGGCGGTGAGGACGACCTCGGTCCGCCCCTCGCCAGACGCCGACCGGAAAATCGCCATACGACAATGACTGTAGAACGGCCGATGACCTCAGGCGACCCGTACGGCAAGGGCGGCCTGTGCGGGAGGCGCGCGGAGGGGCGTCCGTACGGCGAGGCGCGATCTGTAGGGCGGGGTGTGGCGTGCGGCGGGGGCGGCCTGCGCGGCGAGGTGGTCTGCGCGGCGAGGTGGTCCGTGGGGTGGGCATGGTCCGGACGGCGGGGGCGGTCTGTGCGGCGAGCCGTCTGTGCGGCGAGGCGGACTGGCTGTGGGGCGGGGTGGTCTGTACGGGGGCGTCTGTACGGCGGGCGGCCTGAGGGTGGGTGGCTCGGACGGCGGGGCGGTGCCGCTGCAACCGTCACGGTGGAATGGCGCGGGGTGGCCCGAGCGTTCACTACCCTGGTCGGTAACCCTCTAGCAGAAGGCAGTCCCGTGTCCCAGCAGCCAGGCCAGCTCACCTTTGTCGCGCCGCGCCGGGCCAAGCCCGCCAGGCACCTGGCCGACCTGTCGATGGCGGACCGCCGCACGGCGGTCGCCGAGCTGGGCGAGAAGGCGTTCCGCGCCGACCAGTTGTCGCGCCACTACTTCGAGCGGCTCACCGCCGACGTGCAGGCGATGACCGACCTGCCCGCCGCCTCCCGCGACAGGCTGGCGACGCTGCTGCCGCCGCTGCTCACCCCGGTCAAGGAGCTCACCACCGACGGGGGCACCACGCGCAAGACGCTCTGGCGGCTGTTCGACGGCGCGCTGGTGGAGTCTGTGCTCATGCGTTACCCCGACCGGGTGACGATGTGCGTGTCGTCGCAGGCGGGCTGCGGGATGAACTGCCCGTTCTGCGCCACCGGCCAGGCCGGGCTGACGCGCAACATGTCCACGGCCGAGATCGTCGAGCAGGTCGTCTCGGGCGCCCGCGCCCTGGCCGCCGGCGAGGTGCCGGGCGGGCCGGGCCGGGTCAGCAACGTCGTGTTCATGGGCATGGGCGAGCCGCTGGCCAACTACAAGCAGGTCATCGGCGCCGTCCGCCGCATGGTGGAGCCGGCTCCGCACGGGCTCGGCATCTCTGCGCGCGGTGTCACGGTCTCCACGGTCGGTCTGGTGCCCGCGATCGGCAAGCTCGCCGACGAGGGCCTGCCGGTGACGCTCGCCCTGTCCCTGCACGCGCCCGACGACGAACTACGCGACACGCTGGTGCCGATCAACACGCGCTGGAAGGTGTCGGAGGTGCTCGACGCGGCCTGGGCGTACGCGGCGCGGACCAAGCGGCGCGTGTCGATCGAGTACGCCCTCATCAAGGACGTCAACGACCAGGAGTGGCGCGCCGACCTGCTTGGCAAGCTGGTCAAGAACAAGTTGGTGCACGTCAACCTGATCCCGCTCAACCCGACGCCGGGCTCGAAGTGGACGGCCTCCCGCCCGGAGGACGAGCGGGCGTTCGTGCGGCGCCTGCAGTTCCACGGCGTGCCGGTGACGGTCCGCGACACGCGCGGCCGCGAGATCGACGGTGCCTGCGGCCAGCTCGCCGCCGCAGAATGACCCGTCCCGCCGCAGAATGACTCGTCCCGTCGCCGAGTGACTCAAGTCGGCGACGGAGTGACCCGCCCCGAGGCACCCGGCCCGCCCCGAGGCACCCGGCCCGCCCCGGGGCACCCGGCCCGCCCCGGGGCACCCGGCCCGCCCCGGGGCACCCGGCCCGCCCCGGGGCACCCGGCCCGCCCCGGGGCACCCGGCCCGCCCCGGGGCACCCGGCCCGCCCCGGGGCACCCGGCCCGCCCCGGGGCACCCGGCCCGGAGCGAGGCACCCGGCCCGCCCCGGGGCACCCGGCCCGGAGTGGTCTGCTGGAGTGACCTGCTGGAATGACCTGGTCCGGCGTGAGCGATCGGTCGGAGTGGGCCGCCGGAGTGCCCGCTTCGGCGGGAAGTGACTGGCCGTAGTGCCTGGTCCGGTGGGGGGTGGCCGGTCGGAGTGATCTGCTCCGCTGCGAAGCGACCTGCTGGAGTGATCCGTCCGAGTGACCGGCCGTATGTCACGGACGGGTGCGGCGCAGGGCGGCGTACGCGGCGAGGCCGGCGACACACCACACCAGCGAGACGGTGGCCAGCGCGGGCAGTCGGGCGGGCAGGTCGCCGGCGGTGGCGGCCTTGATCCAGGCCGTCACCGGCACCGTCAGCCAGTACAGCGGTGAGGCGCTGACCAGCAGCATCGCCAGATAGCCGGCGAGCAATCCCATGATCGAGAGCGCCGGCGACGGGACGATCACGCGGCTGGTGAGAGCGCCCAGGACGACACCGGCCAGGGCGGCGAGGACGTGCAGCGTGGCGGCGGCCCCGGTGACCGCCGGGGAGGGAAGGGCCGACAGCCCCAGCGTCAGGCCCCACCCGAACGCCAGCGCCGCGAACGCCACGCACGCCGTCAGAGCGGCCAGCAACCCCGCCACGACCTCACGCGCTCCGCCGCCGGCACCGGTGGCGGAGATGACCCGCTGCTGGTCGGGCTCGGTGTCGAGAACGCTCCTCGCGGCCCAGGCCAGGAACGGCAGGACGAGCACGGCCGAGTCCGCCAGCGCGGTCGCCTCGGAACCCACGGGCGCGCTGTTGCCGTGCACGATCGCGAGCACGGCCAGCACGGGGAGCAGGGCCTGGAAGGCTCGGTGGGAGCGCAGGTAGGCGGTGACGCGGAAGACCACCAGGGCGATCATCCGACCTCCTCCGGGGTCACGGCGCGGGCCGGGTACCTCTCGTCGCGGACCCTGTCCAGGAAAGCCCGCAGCTCGCCCGCCGGCACCCGCACCTCCACGGTCACGTGATCCTCGCGCGGCCCGCCGGGGGCGGCGACCTCGGCGAGGCGGCCGTCCCGCAGCGTCCAGTGGCGCAGCGCGGCATGGTCGCGTAGGCCGCCCTGGTGGTCGCTGGCCACGACGATGCCGCCCCGGGCGGCGACCTCCGCCGCGATCGAGGGCAGTTCGTCGCGGGTGTCCCGGTCCAGCCCGGCGAACGGCTCGTCGAGGATGAGCAGCCCCGGCTCGGCCATCAGCGCCTGGGCGAGCCCCACCTTGTGCGCGCTGCCCTTGGACAACTCCCGCAGCCGCACGTTCAGCAGGTGTGTCATGTTCAGGCGCTCCGCCCACGGCTCCCAGCGGGCGCCGCCGCGGACCCGGGACATGTGCCGCAGGTAGCCGGCCACGGTGAACGGCTGCCCGGCGGGGAAACGGTCGGGGGCGAAGCCCACGACGGCCGGCCGGTCCGTCACCGTTCCCGAGGTGGGCGGGGTGAGCCCGGCCAGCAGACGCAGCAGCGTCGACTTGCCGGCGCCGTTCGCCCCGGCCAGCTCGATCACGTCACCGGGGTTGAGGCCGGCCTCCGCCTCCCGGATGACATAACGCTCACGCCTTCGGTAGCGGAACGAGACCTGTGAGAGCCGCATGTGCGGTAACCGTAGAGCACGACTCGCATTGTCACGATAAAGAACCCCACAATAGAGACGAACCCCCCGGCACAACCCCGAAGGAGTGGGCTTGAACCGCTTTCCGCGCGTCATGGGTATGCGTTCAGGCTACGACCCGGCCGAGGTCGACGCCCTCATCGGGCGGATCGAGTCGACGCTGGGCCGGGGGGCGCGCGACCTGGAGCCGGTCACGGCCGACGACGTGCGCAGGGCCACGTTCCGGGCCAAGCGCGGCGGCTACCACGAGACGGCCGTGGACTTCGCGCTGGAGGCGTTCGTCGTGGCGCTGGAGACGAAGGCCACCGCGCCGATGCGGCTGGCGATGGCCGAACCGACCGGCGACATGCTACGCGAGGAGTGGTTCGAGACCCAGGCGGCGCGGGTCGAACGGGTGGCGTTCCGGCCCGGCCGGATGGGCACCGGCTACAACGAGGACGAGGTGGACGCCTTCCTCGACCGGATCGTGGCCACGCTGCGCGGCACGACGGACTATCCGGTGACGGCCAAGGAGGTGCGTGAGGCGAGGTTCTCGACCGTGCTGCTGCGGTCGGGCTACCTCATCGCCGACGTGGACGCCTTCCTCGCGGGCATCGCCGACGTCCTGGACCAGCGCGGCTGACGCCACGCGGGCGGGCGCGCGGTCAGGGGCCGAGGACGTTCAGGAGGCCGTGCAGGGCGGGCAGCTCGTCCTGCACGATCGCCGGGTCGGTGGGCCGCTCGGCCCGGCGGTTGATCCACCCGCGGCGGATGTCCGGCCGGTGGGCGGGCACGATGTCGTGGACGTTGCTCTGTGCGGTGTGCACCCACCGATCCGGCTCGAACGACTCCCGGTACGCGGTGCAGTGCGCGTCGGCCGGTTTGCAGGCGCCCACGTTCGCGGCGGTCACCACCGCGTCGAACGGCACCTCCAGCCGTCGCCGCGTCTCGGCGATCAGGTCGCGGTCGCAGTTGGTGAGCAGTGCCAGGCGCCACCCGGCGGCCCGCAGCATGGTCAGCTCCTCGCGCACCTCGGGGAGACCGGCGTGGCGGCCGGCACGGACGCGTCGTCCGGCCGGAGCGCCGTCCCGGTCTCGGCGCAGGCGCGGCGCAGCGACTCGGCGAGGACCTCGCGGTAGCGACCGGCGCCTCGGTCTGCACGGCGAACTCGTGGCGGACGTGGCCGTCGAGCAGCCGCTCGCCCCGCCCCGGCAGGATCAGGTCGAGGCCGGTGGCGTACGGGCGGGGCGAGCTTGTCGACGCGAGCGCGCTGCCCGGGTTGGTCGCGTTCGAGGGTGAGGCGCCGGAGTCGTCACCTACGCCGAGGGCGACGGGTCCGTCGAGGTCGTCACGCTGGACGCGGTCGTCCCCGGCAGGGACGTCGGCCGCAGGCTGCTCCACGCGGTCCGCTGGGCGGCGGCACGGGGTGGACCGGGCGCGGCAGCTCAAGCCGGGGATTCCTTCGCAGGCGGATGGGATCCCGGACCGGCACGAGCTGGAGCTGGAGCTCCCTCTGCCGCCGTGACGTTGCGGTGGAGCAGGGCCACGACCACCGACGTGACGGGCGCCGCGAGGAACGCACCGATGATGCCGGCGACCAGGCTGCCCACGGCGATGGCCAGGATGATCACCGCGCCGGGCAGGTCGAGCGCCCGGCCGTAGATCTGGGGGGCCAGCACGTGCCCCTCGAGCTGCTGCACCAGCACGGTCACCGCCACAACGATCAGCGCGACCAGCCAGCCCTTGGCCACGAACGCCACCACCGCGGCCAGCAACCCCGCGGCGAACGCCCCGACGACCGGCAGGAACGACCCCACGAACGTCAGCACGGCCAGCGGCAGCGCGAGCGGCACCCCCATGATCCACAGCGCCAGCCCGATGAAGAAGCCGTCGACCAGCCCCACGAGCGCCACGCCACGGATGTAGCGGCCGATGACCGTGAAGATCAGCTCACCGCTGTCGACGAGGGTTCGCCTCGCCTGGACGGGGGTCAGCTCGACCAGCCACCGGAACAACCGGTCACCGCCGTGCACGAAGTACACCGCCAGGATGAGGGCCAGCACGGTCCCGACGAGGATCTCGCCCGCGGTCCGCACGCCGGTGAGCGCCCCGGTGGCGATCGTCTGGCCCTGCTTCGACAGGTAGTCGCCGACCTGATCGACCACCGCCGCGCCGTTGAGGCCGAACCCGGCGGCGAGGCTGTTGAGGTCGGTGACGGCCTTGCCGAGGCTGGCGCTCAGATCGGAGACGCTGGCGATGGTGGGCGGCACGAGCAGCGCGATGAACGCCCCGCCCACGAGCAGCCCGCTCACGAAGACCACGGCGGTGGCCAGCGCCCGGTTGAGCCCCCGCCGCATCAGCCACCGGGCGGGCGGCAGCAGCAGCGCGGTGATGAACACGCCGACGATGACCGAGATGACCACGGTGCGCAGGACCTGGAACAGGAACAGCCCGACCGCGATGATCGCGATCCATCCGAGCGCCCGCCACGCCCTCATCCCGGCCCTCCCGACGTCGTGTCTGGTGAGCAGCCTTCCCGCCGTACCCTGCCGTACACCCCGGACGGCGCCGCGGGTCTTCCAGCCGTACCCTGCCGTACACGCCGGACGGTGCCGCGGGTCTTCCCGCCGCACCTGGCCGTGTCACGCGTCTTCCCGCCGCACCGTGCCGTGTGACGCGTCTTCCCGTCGTACATCCCTCCCGTACGGCACGGCCGCCGGCACCGCCACCCGCCGCACGGGGCGGGGGGCCTCCAGGAAGACGCCCGCTGACCGGGTGGCGGCGGGCCGCCGTGACGCCGCCCGGGCACCGTGGAGGTGGTCAGCCTGGCGGGGTGAGGTGGTGGCGCTGTTCCTTCTTGCCCGCCTCGTACGCCTGCCGGGACTCCCGGCCCGCGTCGGTGGTGGACAGCTCCGCCACCGGCACGTCCCACCACGCCTCGGACGAGGGCGCCGAGACCGTCGGGTCGGTCCTGACGTAGATCACCGTGGTCTCGGTGGCGGCGCGGGCGGTCTCGAGGGCCTTGCGCAGGCCGTCCAGCGAGTCGGCCCGCAACACCGAGGCGCCCAGGCTGGCGGCGTTGGCGGCGAGGTCCACGGGGAGCGGCCCGCCGTCGTAGCGGCCGCCGCCGCGGTAGGCGTAGGAGGTGCCCAGCCGTTCGGCGCCGACGCTCTCGGAGAGGTTGCCGATCGAGGCGAACCCCGAGTTGTCGACCAGCACGACGACCAGCTTGACGCGCTCGGCGACGGCCGTGACGAGTTCCTGGGCCATCATCAGGTAGGACCCGTCGCCCACCATGACGAACACCTCGCGCTCGGGCGCCGCCAGCTTGATGCCGAGCCCGCCGGCGATCTCGTAGCCCATGCACGAGTAGCCGTACTCGACGTGGTAGCTGCCCGGCCCGCTGGGCCGCCAGAGCTTGTGCAGGTCGCCGGGCATGGAGCCGGCCGCGCACACCACCACGCCGTCATCGCCCGCGGCGGCGTTGACGGCGCCGATGACGGCCGGCTGCGGCAGGGGCGAGCCGCCGGCGGCGTCGGCGGCGTAGGCGGCGTCCACGGCGGAGTCCCAGGCGCGGTTCAGCTCGGCGGCCCTGGCCCGGTGGGCGTCGGGTGCGGCCCAGCCCGCGCACGCCTGCGACAGGTCGGCCAGGCCCTCGCGGGCGTCGGCGACGAGCTGCACGCCGGACAGCTTGGCCGCGTCGAAGCCGGTGACGTTGAGGTTGACGAACCGGGTGTCCGCCGCGAACAGCGATCGGGAGGCCGTGGTGAAGTCGCTGTAGCGGGTGCCGACGCCGATGACGACGTCGGCCTCGCGGGCGAGCGCGTTGGCGGCGGTCGTGCCGGTCGCGCCGACCGCGCCGACCGCCAGAGGGTGGCCGTGCGGCAGCGCCCCCTTGCCCGCCTGCGTCTCGGCGACCGGGACGCCGTGCGTCTCGGCGAAGGCGCCCAGGGCGTCGGTGGCCTCGCTGTAGAGCACCCCGCCCCCGGCGATGATCAGCGGCCGCCGGGCCGACCTGACCAGCTCGGCGGCGCGGGCGACGGAGGCCCGTTCGGGGCGCGGCCGGGCGATGTGCCAGACGCGCCGGGCGAACAGCTCCTCCGGCCAGTCCCACGCCTCTGCCTGCACGTCCTGCGGCAGGGCCAGCGTCACCGCGCCCGTCTCGGCCGGGTCGGTGAGCACCCGCATGGCGGCGAGCAGCGCGGCGGGAAGCTGCTCGGGCCGGTTGATCCGGTCCCAGTAGCGGGAGACCGGCCGGAAGCAGTCGTTCACCGAAACGTCGTAGGAGCGCGGGTCCTCCAGCTCCTGCAGCACCGGGTTGGCCACGCGGGTGGAGAACACGTCACCGGGCAGCAGCAGCACCGGCAGCCGGTTGATCGTCGCCCCGGCCGCTCCGGTCACCATGTTGGTCGCGCCGGGCCCGATCGAGGTGGTGCAGGCCAGCGTCGACAGGCGGTTGGCGGCGCGGGCGTAGGCGGCGGCGGTGTGCACCATCGCCTGCTCGTTGCGGGCCAGGCGGTAGGGCAGGTCGCCGGGGGAGGTGGCCAGCGCCTGGCCGAGGCCGGCCACGTTGCCGTGGCCGAAGATGCCGAGACAGCCGCCGAAGAAGCGGTGCTCGGCGCCGTCGCGTTCGGTCCACTGCGCGGCCAGGAACCGGACGACGGCCTGGGCGACGGTCAACCGGGTCGTCATCGTCATCGGGTCCTCCCGAACGGCAGCCTGGGGTCGGGGGCCTGGTCCTCCCAGGAGGAGCGGATCCAGGCGTGGCGGGGGTCGTCGCAGAAGGCCATGGTGCGCTCCTCGGCGGGGCCGGCCAGGACGTTCAGGTAGTACATGTCGTAGCCGGGCGTGGCCATGGACGGGCCGTGGTAGCCGTAGGGGACGAGCACCACGTCGCCGGAGGTCACCTCGGCGAGGGTGTCGATGCGGCCCCGCTCGGAGGAGTAGACCCGCTGGTAGCCCATGCCCTCTCCGGCGACCTCGAAGTAGTAGATCTCCTCCAGCACCGCCTCGCCCTCGCCGGCGGTGTCGTGCTTGTGCGGGGGATAGGAGGACCAGTTGCCGCCGGGGGTGAGCACCTCGACGGCCACGAGCTTGTCGCAGTCGAAGACGCCGGGGGCGCAGAAGTTGTTCACCTGGCGGGTGGCCTGCCCGGCGCCCCGGATCTCCACGGGCACCTCGGAGGCGGGCACGTAGCGGGGTTCGAGCCGGCGGGTGGCCCTGGCGGCCGGCAGCGCGATGCGGCCCCGGCCCTCCAGCGTCACCTGGGAAGCAATCGGGACATAGGCGAAATCGGAGGGGCTGTCGAACACCGACTCCCTGCCCCGCAACTCCCACCCGACCGTCTCGTCAGGCGAACCGGAGGAAGGAGCGCACCGGACGGTGCAGGAGCCCGCCAGCGGCAGGATCACCATCTCCTCCTCGCCGGTGCCGAACGACACCGGCGCGCCGTCCAGCTCCACCACCCGCAGGCCGGAGTAGGTCCAGCCCGCCGTCTCGGGGGTGATCTCCACCGACCAGGGATCGGCTGCGGCCTTGCCGTACGGAAGGTATGTCATCACTGAACCTCTCGAACCAGGGCGGCCGCGCCGTCCACGGCCGCGGCGACGTCGTCGTCGGGAGGGTAGAGCAACGCGCGCCCGACCACGAGCCCGCGCACCCCGGGAAGCCGCAGCGCCCGGCCCCAGTCGGCGTAGGCGGTGTCGATGTCGGGCGGGTCGCCGCCCAGGAGCAGGGCGGGCAGCGTGGTGGCCGCCATGACCCGCTCCATCTCGGCGACCGCCGGGATCTTCAGCCAGGTGTAGGCGGAGGTGACGCCGAGCGCCTGGGCGATGCTGATGGCCTTGATGACGGCGTCGGGTGACAGGTCGTTGCGCAGCGTCCCGGCGCCGGAGCGGCGCGACCAGAACGGCTCGACCATGGCGACGAGCCGCCTGCGGGCCAGGTCGGTCACCGCGTGCGCGCACGACTCCAGCGTCGAGGCCGTCCCCGGGTCGGCCGGGTCGATGCGGCAGAGCATCTTGCCGCCGTCGAGGCCCATCGCGTCGATCGTGGCCGCGTCGTAGCCGGTGAACCGGTCGTCCGCCTCGAACACCGCGCCCTGCAGGCCGCCCCGGTTCATCGAGCCGAAGGCCAGCTTGCCCTCCAGCGCCCCGAGCAGCAGCAGGTCCTCCAGCACGTCGGGTGTGGCGAGGATGCCGTCGACGCCGGGCCGGCCCAGCGCCATGCGCAGCCGGTCGAGCAGGTCGGTGCGGCTGGCCATGGCCAGCGGCCGGTCGCGCACGGCCAGCGCGCCCCGGGCCGGGTGGTCGGCGGCGATGACGAGCAGCCGGTCGCCGTCGCCGGGCAGCTCGCGCCGTTGCCGCCGGGCGGCCGCCTCGGCGATGCCGCCGGGGTTGGTGGCGCGGATGCGGGTGAGGTGCTCGTAGGAGGTGGCGGCGGGGGAGGGGTGCCGGGCGGCGCCCGAGGCGGGCGCCGGGGGCAGGGTCGTCTCGTTCATAGCAGCGCCTGCACCTCGTCCGTCGTCGGCATGGCGTCGGCGCAGGCCAGGCGGGAGGCGACGAACGCGCCCGCCGCGTTGGCGAAGCGGATCGTGCGCTCCAGCGACCAGCCCCGCACCAGCCCGAGGCAGACCGCGCCGCCGAACGCGTCACCCGCGCCGATGCCGTTGACCACCTCGACCTTGACCGGCTCGGCCACCACGCTCTCCGTGGCGCTGCGCGCCAGCACGCCCTCGGGCCCCATCTTCACGATCGCCACCCGCATCCCGGCGTCGAGCAGCGCCTGCGCGGCGGCCTCGGGGTCGCGGGTGCCGACGGCGTTGTCCACCTCGTCGAGGTTGCCGACGGCCACGTTCGCGTGCGGGAGCATCTCGCGCACCCAGTGCCGGCCCGCCTCGGCCGACTCCCACAGCATGGGCCGGTAGTCCAGGTCGAAGACGGTCCAGCCGGAGGTGCGCGCGGCGAGCGCGGCGGCGTGGGCGGAGCGGCTGGGTTCCTGGCTGAGGCCGGTCGCGGTGAACCAGAACACCCGGGCGTCGCGGATCGCGGCGAGGTCGAGCGACTGCGCGCTCACCTGGAGGTCGGGTGGATGCTCGCCGCGGTAGAAGTAGAGCGGGAAGTGGTCGGGCGGGAAGATCTCGCAGAAGGTGACCGGGGTGGCCGGTCCGTCGACCGTGGCCACGAAGGAGTCGTCGACGCCGAATCCGCGGATCGCCTGCTTGACGTACTCACCGAAGGGGTCCGCGCCGGTGGCGGTGATCACCGCCGAGCGCAGGCCGTGGCGGGCCGCCGCCACGGCGACGTTCGTGGGGCTGCCGCCGAGGAACTTGCCGAAGGACTCGACGTGGGCGAGCCCCACGCCGGTCTGGAGCGGGTAGACGTCGACGCCGCAGCGTCCGATCGTGATCAGGTCGAACAACGCACCTCCAGAGGGCTCTGGTCCCCCAGTACGACGTAATGTCCTGACATTAGCATGTCCGTTATCGTTTGCTCGGGGTGCGACACATCGCCGGGCACGGGCCGGGTAGGGGGCCGCGACTCCCGCCGGTCACCGGTCCGACACGTTCCTGAAATATAGCCAGGCCTTTACGACATATGAATGTCATGACATATTGGCGTTTGCTCCGTAAGAGAACAGTCGGAGGGTACGCATGGGAGTGCGGAAGCGGTCGTTAGGTTTCACTGCGGTCCTGGCCGCGTCCGGGCTGGCCCTGGCCGCCTGCGGCCAGTCATCGGGAGGCGGCGGGGACACGATCGAGCTCACGATCGCCCAGAACGCCATCGCGGGCGGCAAGAACGCCGCGGCCGCGGAGTTCATCGCCAACTGGGTGATCCCCAAGTTCGAGGAGGCCCAGAAGGCCAAGGGCAAGGACGTCAAGGTCAAGTTCGTCCCCAGCGGTGTCGACGACGAGCAGTACAAGACCAAGCTCTCCCTCGACCTGAAGTCGGGCAAGGGCGCGGACGTGATCGACATCGACGGGATCTGGGCCGGCGAGTTCGCCCAGGCCGGATACATCAAGCCGCTGTCGGAGCTGGTCGGCCCGGAGGCCGACTCCTGGGACGGCTGGCAGCAGATCCCCGAGGCCGTGCAGGGCATGGCCACCTACGAGGGCAAGAAGTACGCGCTGCCCGTCGGCACCGACGGCCGGGTCCTCTACTTCAGCAAGCCGGTCTTCGCCAAGGCCGGACTGCCCGCCGACTGGCAGCCGAAGAGCTGGCAGGAGGTGCTCGACGCCGGCGCCAAGCTCAAGGCAGCGGGCGTTCCGGTGCCCATCCAGATCAACGCCGGCACCGCGATGGGCGAGGCCACCTCCATGCAGGGCGTGCTGCCCCTGCTGGCGGGCGCGGGCGGCGAGGTGCAGAAGGACGGCAAGTGGACCGGCGCCTCCCAGCCGCTCAAGGACGCGCTCGGCCTCTACCAGAAGATCTACGGCGGCGGGCTCGGCGACCCCAGGCTCCAGCAGGACGCCAAGGGCCGCGACAAGTCGTTCCAGCGCTTCGCCGAGGGCGAGGTCGGCATCCTCATGGAGGGTGACTACTTCTGGCGCGGCGTCGTCAACCCCAAGGACGGCATCGCCAAGATGGACGACCGCGATCAGAGCGTCGGCTACGCTCTCATCCCCGCGATCGAGCCGGGCAAGGGCATCCGCGGCCAGGACTTCGTCAGCATGTCCGGCGGCGCGCTGCGCACGGTCAACCCGCACAGCAAGCACCCCAAGGAGGCGTTCGAACTGCTGGCCTTCACCCTGTCGCCGGAGGCGCTGAAGGAGGAGGCCAAGAACGGCAGCGTGCGCGTCACCCCGCGCACCGACGTCAACAAGGAACTGCTCGCCGGCGACCCGCTGCTGACGTTCATCTCCGAGAAGGTGCTGCCGCTGACGGCCTACCGCCCGCCCGTCGCCGTCTACCCGCAGGTGTCGGTGGCGCTGCAGGAGGCCACCTCCGCCGTGGTCGGCGGCACGACGCCCGACCAGGCGGCGGCCGACTACCAGAAGAAGCTCGAAGGAATCGTCGGTGGCGCAGGCAACATCGCTTCCTGACACCACCGAGGAGCAGCCGGCCCGCCGCTACAGCGAGGACGCGGCGGGCCTGGGCAGGCTGCGCGCGGGCGCCTTCACCGCGCCCGCGCTGGCGCTCATCGCGGTGTTCCTGGTGTTCCCGGCGCTGTGGGTGCTCTACCTGGGGATCACCAACTACCGGCTGACCGGGATCGCCGCGGCCGACCCCAAGGTCGTCGGCATCGACAACTTCCTCACCGCGCTGGCCAACCCCAGGTTCTGGAACTCGACCTGGCTGACCGTGGAGTTCGTCGCCGGCTCGGCGGTGATCGGCCAGGCCGTGCTCGGCTTCACCATCGCCTGGGTGCTGCGCGACCGGCGCGGCCCGCTGCGCCGGATCGTCGAGGGCATCGTCATCCTCGCCTGGATCCTGCCCAGCGCGGTGGTGGCGTTCCTGTGGGTGGCGCTGCTCGACCCCCGCGACGGGACGCTCAACGCGGTGCTCGGCCTGACCGACTTCGCCTGGCTCCTCGACCACCCGATGCTGTCCATCATCGTCTTCAACATCTGGCGCGGCACCGCCTTCTCGATGATGCTGTACGCCGCCGCCCTCGGCAACGTGCCGCCCTCCCACCTGGAGAGCGCCCGCCTGGCCGGTGCGTCCAACTGGCAGCAGCTCCGGGACGTCGTCTTCCCGCACATCAGGGGGCACGTCCTGACCAACCTGCTGCTGATCAGCCTGTGGACGTTCAACGACTTCTCGCCGTTCATGCTCACCGCGGGCGGACCCGACGGCAAGTCGGAGGTGCTGGCCGTGCACGTCTACAACGAGGCGGTGCGCAACGGCTCGCTCGGCTACGGGGCGGCCATCTCCACGATCATCCTGCTGATCAACCTGGTCGTGGCGGTGTTCTACCTGCGCCTGCTCAGGAGTAAGCGATGACGCGGTTCGTGCTCGGCCGGATCGGCTTCTCGACGCTGGTCGCGGTGCTGCTGGCGTTCTTCACGCTGCCGCTGCTGTGGCTGGCGTCGGCGCCGCTCACCACCGACCCGACGTACAAGGTGTCGGTGCCGGACTTCACCTGGGAGAACTTCCAGACGATCCTGGAGCACCCGTACGCGCTGCCGTCGCTGTACAACTCGCTGGTGCTGTCGGTCGGCACGGCCCTGCTCGTGGTGCTGCTGGCCGCGCTGGCCGCGTACGCGCTCAGCCGGGTGCACCTGCCGGGCCGCGACGTGCTGCTGTACGTCCTGCTGCTGCTGTCGTCCATCATCACCGGCACGGCGGCCATGGTGCCGCTGTTCCAGCTCGCCGTGGATCTACAGCTCATCGACTCGCAGTTCGGGCTCATCCTCATCCTGTCGGGTGGCCTGCTGCCGGCGGCGATCTTCATGCTCAAGGACTTCATGGACGCCACCCCCAAGTCGTACGAGGAGTCGGCGCGCGTCTTCGGGGCCACCCCGCTGCAGATCGTCCGCCACGTCGTCGTCCCCCTGGTGCGGCCCGGCCTGGCGACGATCGCGGTGTGGTCCGTGGCCAACGTGTGGGGCAACTTCCTCATGCCGTTCCTGCTGCTGCGGGACGTCGAGAAGCAGCCCGCCGCGGTGATCATGTACACCCTGTACACCGAGGGCGGTCAGGCCAACCTGCGCCTGCTGTCCACGTTCGGCCTGCTCTACTCGGTGCCCGTGGTGGTCATGTATCTGATCGTCAGCAAGAAGTACGGCTTCCGCTTCCACGGAGGGATCAAGCGCTAATGGCCGCCATCGAACTGCGAGGCCTGACCAAGGTCTACCCGGGCGGGGTGCGGGCGCTCGACGCGCTCGACCTGGTCATCCCCGACGGCGAGTTCTTCGCCCTGCTCGGCCCCTCCGGGTGCGGCAAGACGACGCTGCTGCGCACGATCGCCGGGCTGGAGACCGCCACCGGCGGCTCGGTCGTCATCGGCGAGCGCGACGTGACCGGCGTGCAGCCGGGCGGCCGGGACGTCGCCATGGTCTTCCAGGACTACGCGCTGTTCCCGCACATGGACGTCACCGACAACATCGCCTACCCGCTGCGCATCAAGAAGGTCGCCAAGACCACCCGGCAGGCCAAGGCCGCCGAGGTCGGCGCCCGGCTCGGCCTGGAGCACCTCATGGACCGCCGCCCCGGCCAGCTGTCCGGCGGCCAGCAGCAGCGCGTCGCGCTGGCCCGCGTCATGGCGACGCAGGCCCAGGCGTTCCTGTTCGACGAGCCGCTGTCCAACCTGGACGCCCGGCTGCGCCTGGAGGCGCGCACGTTCCTCAAGAAGCTGCAGCGCGAGCTGGGCGTCACCACCGTGTTCGTCACCCACGACCAGGCCGAGGCGCTGGCCATGGCCGACCGGATGGCCGTCATGGAGGCCGGGCACATCCGGCAGATCGGCACCCCCGCCGAGGTGTTCCAGCGGCCCGCCAACACGTTCGTGGCCGGCTTCATCGGCTCCACCCCCATGAACCTCCTCGACGGCGTCGCGCACGGTGGCACGCTGGAGGTGGCCGGGTGCGCGCTGCCCGTCCCCACGTCGGCGGAGGGGCTGCTGGCCGACGGCGAGAAGATCGTGTACGGCGTGCGGCCCGAGTACAACGCCTACGCGGCCGAGCCCGCCGCCGACGCGCTCGGCGGCAAGGTGGTGATCATGGAGAACCTGGGCGCCTCCCACCTGGTGACGCTCGACGTCAACGACGTGATGGTGCAGGCCATCGTGCCCGAGGGCCGCGAGCCGGCCATCGGCGACCAGGGCTGGGCGGTGCCCCGCCGCGACCGGGCGCTCGTCTACCGCGACGGCGAGCTGGTGGCGGGATGACGGTGATCCGGGGCCACTGGAGCCTGGACGACCGGCTGGAGCGGATGCTGCGCGAGGTGGCCTTCGAGGTGCCGCCGGGCGCCGCGGCCGTGACGGTGCGGCTCGGCTACGACCGCGCGCAGGGCGTGCTCGACCTGGGCTGCGCCTCCCCTCAAGGGTTCCGCGGCTGGTCCGGCGGGGCCCGCGACACCTACACGATCACCGAGGACTGGGCGACGCCCGGATACCTGCCGGGGCCCGTCGAACCGGGCACCTGGCACGTGTGGCTGCGGCTGCACCGGGTGCCGCCCCAGGGCCTCGACTACACGCTGGACATCCGCGCCGAGACCGCGGCCCCCGAACGGCCGGCCGTCGCCGAGCCGCCAGCCGCCGAGCGGCCGCCGCGCCGCGACATCCCCGCCCTCGACGGCCTGCGCTGGTACGCCGGGGACTTCCACGCGCACACCCTGCACAGCGACGGCACGCTGACCGTCGGCGAGCTGGCCGCGCTGGCCAGGGGCCGCGGCCTGGACTTCCTGGCCGTCACCGACCACAACACCGTCAGCCACCACCCCGAGCTGGCCGCGCTGGACCGCGGCATCGCGCTGCTGCCCGGCCAGGAGGTCACCACCGACCGCGGCCACGCCAACGTCTTCGGTGACGTCGGCTGGGTCGACTTCCGCGAGAGCGCCGACTCCTGGCTGCGGCACGCCCACGACCACGGCGGCCTGATGTCGATCAACCACCCGCTGGGCGGCGACTGCGCCTGGCTGCAGCCGCTCGCCGAACGCCCCCGGGTGGCCGAGGTCTGGCACTCCGGCTGGTGGGACCGCCGCTGGGGCGCCCCGCTGGCCTGGGCGGACGCCTGGCGCGACGACCTGGTCGCGATCGGCGCCAGCGACTTCCACCGCGAGGGCTCCGACGGGCTGCCCGGCTCGCCCACCACCTGGGTGCTGGCCGAGGACCCCGGCGCCGCCTTCGGCGCGGTCGCGGCGGGCCGGACCGCCATCTCGGCCGGGCCCGACGCGCCACTGCTCGTCAGGCTCGGCGACGAACTGCTCGCCCTGGACGCCGACGGTCTGGTCCTGGTGCGCCCCGGCGGCGCCCGCCAGGTGATCCGCGGCGACCGGGTGCTGGTGCCGGCCGGGGAGGGACGGCACCGTCTGGAAACCCACGAGAACGAGGTGATGGCGCTGTGCGCATGATCAAGGTCGCCAACGCTCCGGTCAGCTTCGGCGTCTTCGAGCTGAGCGACGCCCCGCCGCCGCTGACGGCCGCCGAGATGGTCGCCGCCATCGCCGGCGCCGGCTACGACGGCATCGACCTCGGCCCGATCGGCTACCTCGGCACCGCCACCGACCTGGCGGGCCGGCTGGGCGGGCTGCTGCTCGCCGGCGGCTGGGCCGACCTGCCCTACGGCGACCCCGACGGCTTCCGGGCCAAGCTGCCCGAGCTGGACGCCACCCTGGACGTGTTCGCGGCGGCGCCCGCCGCGGACGGGCCGTTCGCGCCGCGCCCGACGCTCGGCTGCTCCGGGTCGCCCGAGCGCTTCGCCCGCCCCGGCGGGAACGCTCCCGGGCTCGCCCCCGGCGACTGGGCCGGGTACGCCGCCCGCGTGCAGGAGACCGCAGACCGCTGCCGCGAGCGCGGCTTCGAGCCCGTCTTCCACCACCACCTCGGCACCTACGTCGAGACGCCGCAGGACGTCGAACGGCTCCTGGAGCTGACCGACGTGCCGCTCTGCCTCGACACCGGCCACCTGCTGCTCGCCGGCGGCGACCCCGTCACCGCCCTGCGCGACTGGGCGGGCCGCGTCGGCCACGTGCACGTCAAGGACGGCGACACCAAGATCCTCGACCAGGCGCTCGCCGACGGGGCCGACCTGCGCGAGCTCATGGGCCGCGGCGGGTTCGCCCCACTCGGCGAGGGCGAGCTGGACCTGCCGGGCGTGGTCGCCGCGCTGCGCGACACCGGCTACCAGGGGTGGGTCGTCATCGAGCAGGACACGCTGCCGGGCCGCCGCTCCGTCGAGCGGAACATCGCCGACCAGGCCGCCAACCGCGACAAGCTGAAAGAGCTGGGACTGTGATGAGGAGCTCGCTGTGAAGATCGCGCTGCTCGGGTGCGGCGCCGTCACGCAGGCGGTCTACGTGCCGCTGCTGTCGCGCCGCCGCGACCTGTTCGAGGTGACCGCCGTCTGCGACCTGTCGCGCGCGCTCGCCGAGGCCGTGGGCGACCGGCTGGGCGTGGCCGGCCGGTACACCGCCCTGGAGCCGATGCTGGCCGCCGGCGGGTTCGACGCCGTGCTCGTCCTCGCCTCCGGCTCCCACGGCGAGCCGGTACGGCAGGCACTCGCCGCCGGGTACGCCGTGCTGTGCGAGAAGCCGCTCGCGCTGACCCGCGCCGAGGCGGCCGCGCTGCCGGCCGGCCGGCTCATGGTCGGCTACATGAAGCAGTACGACCCGGCCGTGCGCCGGGCCGAGGAGCTGCTGGCCGAGCTGGGCGGCCCCGCCGCCGTCAGGTCGGTCGAGGTGACCGTGCTGCATCCGAGCGGGGAGTCCCAGCTCGCCTTCGCCAACCTCACCCAGGCCCGCGACGTCGACTCCGGCCTGCTCGCCTCGCTGCGGGCGGCCGAGGACGCCCTCGTCTCCCGGGCTCTCGGCGAGTCCGCGCCGCAGCCGGTGCGGGCGCTGTACGCGGTGGCGCTCGGGTCGATCTGCCACGACCTGTCGCTGCTGCGGAGGTTCACCGGGTCGCCCGTCGAGATCTCCCACGTGGAGACGTGGGGGGCCGGGCCGGGCTCGGTCGAGGTCTCGGGCCCGCTGCCCGCCGCCGGGCGGTTCTCCATCCGCTGGCACTACCTGGAGGACTACCCCGCCTACCGCGAGACCGTGGCGATCCACCACGACCGGGGCACGCTGGAGCTGGCCTTCCCCGCGCCCTACCTGATGAACGCGCCCACGACCCTGACCGTCGTGTCCCCGGGCTCCGGCGGGGAGAGCCGCACCGAGTGGCGTGACGTGACCGAGGCGTTCGAGACGCAGCTCGCCGCCTTCCACGCCTTCGTCACCGACGGCAAGCCGCCGCTCACCTGCCTGGCCGGCGCCCTGGAGGACATCGTCACGGCCCAGCGCGTGGCCGCCCGTTACGCCGTACAGCACGACCTGCCCATCGGAGGGGAAGCCGCGTGAGCGCCGAGCAGACCGAAAGGCCCGCCGAGATCGTCGTCGTCCCGCACACGCACTGGGACCGCGAGTGGTACGAGCCGTTCCAGCGCTTCCGGCTGCGGCTGGTGGCGCTGCTGGACGAGGTGCTCGACACGATGGAGCGCGAGCCCGCCTACCACTTCACCCTCGACGGGCAGCTCGCCTGCGTGGACGACTACCTGGAGGTCCGGCCCGAGCAGCGTGACCGGATCGCCGCGCTGGTCGAGTCGGGACGGCTCGCGGTGGGGCCGTGGCAGATCCTGCTGGACGAGTTCCTGTGCTCGGGCGAGAACATCGTCCGCAACCTCGAACTGGGCATGGACCGGGCCGACAAGCTCGGCGGGGCCATGCCGGTCGGCTACCTGCCCGACATGTTCGGCCACACGGCGCAGATGCCGCAGATCCTGCGCAAGGCCGGGCTGCTGCACGCCTGCGTCTACCGTGGGGTGCCGTCGGCCGTGGTGACCGACGTCTTCGCCTGGGTGGCGCCCGACGGGACCGCCGTGCGCGCCCAATACCTCCCGGCGGGCGGTTACGGCAACGGCGCCCACCTGTTCGAGGAGCCGGGACGGCTGGCCGAGCGGGCGGCGGAGTTCACCGGGCGGATGCGCCGGTGGCACGGCCCGGAGGGGCCGCTGCTCGCGATGTACGGCACCGACCACTCGGCGCCGGTGCGCGGCCTGCCGGGCATGGTGGCCGCGATCGGCGCCCGCATGGACACCCTGTCCGGATACATCGCGGCGAACGGTCAGGGCGGGGCCGTGGACGGCCTGCCGCGCGTCACCGGAGAGCTGCGCTCCCACGCCCGCGCGAACATCCTGCCCGGCGTCATCTCCGTCCGCGCGCACGTCAAGCAGGCCATGGGCCGCGCCGAGCGCATGGTCGAACGGTACGCCGAGCCGCTCGCCGCGCTCTGGGGCGAGGAGTGGCCCGGCCGTTTCCTCGACATGGCCTGGTGGCGGCTGGTCGACGCCAGCGGCCACGACTCCGTCACCGGCTGCGGCGTGGACGACACCGCCCAGCAGGTCGCCGCCCGCATCGCCGAGGCCGAGCACCTGGGGCAGGCCGTCCGCGACATGGTGACCGCCAGGCTGGCCGCCGCCGTGCCCTCCGACGGCGTGCTCGTGGTGAACCCGACGCCCGCCGCCCGGCGGAGCGTGGTCCTCGTCGACGTCGCCGGGCACGACCCGCTGGTGGACGCCGCGGGCGACGCCGTGCCCCTCCAGCCGCTGGAGTACGCGCCGACCCTGCTGCTGGACGAGGAGATGGACCCGGCCACGGCGCTGACGTTCATTCACGGCACCGAGCTGTACGGCCAGCAGATCACCGGCTGGTCCGTCGAGGACGGCGTGCTGACCTTCACCGTGGCCCGCGAGACCGCGGCCGCGTTCACGGTGACGGAGCTGCGCGGCAGGCTCGACGGGGTGACCCGGGTGCGGATCGTCGCCGAGCCGCGCCGCACGGTCGCCGCGCTCGTCGAGGTGCCGCCGCTCGGCCACACGAGCCTGCGCCCGGCCCCGGACGACGGCGTCCACGGCCGCGCCACCGCCGGCGGCGCCACCGCGCCCCGGCCCGCCGACTTCAGGGCGATCATCCCGGTCCGGGCGGACGGGCAGGTGCTCGACAACGGCCTGCTGCGAGTCGAGGTGGCGGCCGACGGGACGCTCTCGCTGACCGGCGCCGACGGCGTGACGCTCACCGGCGCGGGCCGGATCGTCGACGGCGGCGACGTCGGCGACACCTACAACCACGTCCCACCGGCCACCGACCGGCTCGTCGGCGAACCCGAGAGCGTCGAGGTGGACCTCGTCTGCTCCGGCCCGCTCGTGGCCGCTCTCGACGTGCGCCGCGTCTACCGCTGGCCGGCGGCCGGCGCCGGGATCGAGGGCACCCCCGAGCTGCCCGCCGCGGCCAGGACGGACGCCACCGAGGAGATCGTCGTCGACACCAGGGTCGAGCTGCGGGCGGACGAGCCGTTCGTCCGGCTGCGCGTCGCCTTCGACAACCGCTGCGCCGACCACCGGGTCCGCCTGCACGTGCCGCTGCCCGAACAGGCGACCGCCTCCCACGCCGAGGGCCAGTTCGCGGTCGTCACCCGCGGCCTGACCGCCGAGGGCGGGTGCGGCGAGGAGCCGCTGCCCACGTTCCCGGCCGCCTCGTGGGTGGCCGCCGGGGGAGTGGCGGCGCTGCTGGAGCACGTCACCGAGTACGAGCTGGTGGAGGAGGGCCGCGAACTGGCGCTCACCCTGCTCCGCTCGGTCGGCTACCTGTCGCGCAACCGACACGCGCTGCGTCCCGAGCCCGCCGGCCCCCAGCTGCCCACACCCGCCGCCCAGTCGCGCGGCCCGCGCTCGGTGGACCTGGCGCTCATGCCGTACAGCGGGACCTGGTCCGCGGTGCCGCCGGCGGCGGAGACGTTCCGGCACGACCTGCTGCCGGTCCCCGGCGCGGGCGATCCGTCGCTGCCCCTGCCCCCGCCGGCGGCTGGCCTGTCGGTGACGGGCGACGGCGTGGTCATGACCTCGCTGCGGATGCGCGACGACCGGCGCGAGCTCCGCGTCGTGGCCCTCACCCCGACGGCCACGGAAGCGGTCATCACCGGCCCCTTCACCCGGGCCTGCCACGCCGACCTCCGGGGCCGCGCCGGCACCGCCCTGCCGGTCACCGGCGGAACCCTCCGCCTCCCCCTGAACCCCTGGGAGATCGCCACCGTCCAACTCGCCGACTGAGCGTTGCGGCGTGCTCGCGTAGAGTAATATCTCGGCCATGGTTACCCCCCTCCATGAGGGGCTGGTCAAGATCACTACGCTCGTGCCCGAGCACACCGCGCACATGCTGCGTGCCCTCTTCGATCTGCCCATCCCCGAATCGGCCGAGGCCAAGGTGGTCTCGTGCGACCTGTCCGAGTGCGTACCGGTCGAGTACCGGGCGGACGCGGCCCTGCTCTACGGCGACGGCGCCGAGGCCAGACTCGGCGTCATCGCCGAGGTTCAACTGCGGCCGTCCAAGGCGAAACGCTTCTCCTGGCCGGCCTACATCGCCAACCTGAGGGCCCGCGACCAGTGTCCGGTCTGCCTGGTGGTGATCTGCCCCGACCGGGCCACGGCCAGGTGGGCGGCCACTCCCATCGAGACCGGACACCCGGGGCTGACACTGACGCCTCTCGTGATCGGCCCCGACAACACGCCCGTCATCACCGACGTCGCGGAGGCCATCGGCAACATCGGCCTCGCCGCTGTCTCGGCGATCACCCACAACTACGACCCGCAGGTCAACGCCATCCTCGCCACCCTGACCGAGGCACTGGCATCCGTCGACCTTCCGATCGCCACACGTTACGCTGAGTACGTCCTCGTGTCGCTGAGAGACGATGCTCAGAAGGAGATGGAGCGACTCATGGCCACCCAGACGCACCTCTACCAGGGCGAGTACGCACGCAGCCTCAAGGCCGAGGGAAGAGCCGAGGGGAAGACCGAGGGGAAGGCCGAGGGCGAGGCGGAGGCCGTGCTGCTGCTGCTCGACCACCGGCGGGTTCCGCTGACCGAGGCGGACCGGGCGCGCATCATGTCCACCACCGACCTGGACGTTCTGCGGAAGTGGGTCCTGCGGGCGCCCGCCGTCGAGTCGGTGGAGGAGCTTTTCGCCTAGGTCGTTGACGACCGGGCGGAGCCGTCACTGGTCGTGGAGGCCGAGGCTGCGGGCGGCCTGGATGGCCAGCCAGACCTCGGCGAAGGCGGCGCTCGACGACAGGTCGCGGCCCGTGAGGGCGGCGAAGCGGCGCAGCCGGTAGGCCAGCGTGTTGGGGTGGATGTGCAGGGCCGTCGCCGCGTCGTCCGTGCGGCGGTCGCGTTCCATCCAGGTGCGGGCCGAGGTGAGCAGGTGCGAGTCGTGGGCCTCGTCGTAGGCCAGCACCTCGCCGAGCACGGCGCGCACCAGGGCCGCGAGGACGGCCGGATCGTCGGGCAGCCAGCGGCCGGTGGTGTCGTCGCCGTAGTGCACCATCGCCCGGCCTGACTCCGCGGCCCGGGTCGCCGCCCAGACGGCCTCGCGCTGGGCGACCCGCATCGACTCGCCCGGCGGGAAGGGGCGGCTCATCCCCGCTGCCACTCCCGGCACGGCGGCGACGGCCGGGGCCAGCGCTGGGCCGCCCAGCACGTAGTGGCCGTCGCCGCGGCGCAGCACGAGGTGCGGGTGGTCGTCCAGGGCCCGGCGCAGGGCGTCGTCCGCGACGTCGCGCACCACCAGCAGCACGGTGCCCGCGTCGAGCGGGAGGCCGTGCCGGGCCAGGCGGCGGCGGGCGGCGGGCGGGTCGAGGACGTCCTGGAGGAGTTCGGCCAGCGTCTCGGCGCCCTCGCGGCGGAGCGTCTCGCGCTCGTGGCGGGCCATGGCGACCTGTAGGGCGGCCACGGTGGCGATGTGCTGCACCACGGCCAGCCCCGCCGGGCGGGCGCCCTCCCGCTCGAACGCCACCAGGAAACCGGCCGGCCCGCCCGGCGCCGGCACCGCCAGGACGAACCCGCCGGGGACGGTCGGCGGCGCGTCCGGCTCCGACGGCAGCACGTCCGGCGAGGGCGGCACCGGCACACCGGGCAGCAGCGGACGCCCCTGGGGCGTGCACAGGTAGACCGCGTAGCCCGACAGCCGCTCCAGCCGCTTGAACAGCGTGGCCGCGTCGAGCGCCTCGGCCGCCAGCCACCGCAGCGCGCCGAACACCTGCAACTGCGCGCCCAGCCGGTGCCGGGCGTCCTCCTGCACCGCCGCGGCGACCTCCTGCGCGATGGCGATGAACGGCACAGCCAGCGGCACCTCCAGCACCGGCATGCCGCGCTCCTCGGCTGCGGCGAAGAAGGCCGGGTGCAGCGGCGGCGTGTGCAGGTGCGCGGACAGCGCGAGAGCCGACACCCCGGCGTCGTCCAGCCGTTCGAGGTAGGCGCGCTGCCGGGCGGCGGAGCGCGGCACGCCGATGCCCGTCGTCATGATCACCTCGGCCCCGAGCAGCCACGGGGTCGGGTCGTCCAGCTCGCTCACGTGCGCCCAGGACACCGACCGCCCGAGCCCCGCCTCCCCGGCCAGCAGGCGCAGCTGCAGGGCAGGGGAACGCAGGAGGTCCTCGACCGTCACCTTGTGGTCAGCCACAACACACACCGTAACGGTTCGTGGTGTGGACAATTGTCGCAGGTCAGAGGCTTGGCGAAAACTGCCTGGCATGAACAGAGGTCCCGTCGACTCCGCACAGGTCCCCCGCTTCGCCGGTCCCGCCACCTTCGCCCGCCTGCCCCGCCTGGACGAGGTCGGCCGGGCGGACGTGGCCGTCGTGGGAGTGCCGTTCGACAGCGGCGTGTCCTACCGGCCGGGCGCGAGGTTCGGGCCCGCGGCCGTCCGTGAGGCGTCCCGGCTGCTGCGGCCGTACCATCCGGGGCTGGACGTCAGCCCGTTCGAGCGCGTCCAGGTCGCGGACGCGGGCGACATCGCGGCCAACCCGTTCGACATCGCCCAGGCGATCGAGAGCATCGAGGAGGCGGCGGACGCGATCGACGCCCGCCTGGTCACCATCGGCGGCGACCACACGATCGCGCTGCCGCTGCTCCGGTCGGTCGCCAGGCGGCACGGCCCGGTGGCGGTGCTGCACTTCGACGCCCACCTCGACACCTGGGACACCTACTTCGGCGCCGAGTACACCCACGGCACCCCGTTCCGGCGTGCCGTCGAGGAGGGCGTCGTCGACACCGAGGCGCTCAGCCACGTCGGCATCCGCGGCCCCCTGTACGGACGCAAGGACCTGGAGGAGGACCGCCGGCTCGGGTTCGGCATCCTCACCGCGGCCGACGTCCTGTACCGCGGCGTGCGGGAGGTGACCGACGTGCTGCGGCGGCGCGTCGGCGACCGGCCGCTGTACGTGTCGATCGACATCGACGTGCTGGACCCGGCGCACGCCCCCGGCACCGGCACCCCCGAGGCGGGCGGCCTGACCAGCCGCGAGCTGCTGGAGATCCTGCGCGGCCTGGCCGGGTGCCGCATCGTCGGCGCCGACGTGGTGGAGGTCGCCCCCGCCTACGACCACGCCGACATCACCTCGATCGCGGCCTCCCATGTCGCCTACGACCTCGTCAGCCTGCTCGCCCTGTCGCAGACACCGTCAGACCAGTCGCGGGAGATGTCATGACCAGTGCCCCCATCACCGAGATCGAGACCTACGGCGTCGAGCGCATCCCCGACGCCGACCGCACCGCCCGGCCGTTCGACCTGTTCAGGGTGGCCTTCGGCGGTGCGAACACCTTCGCCACCTGCGTGCTCGGCTCCTTCCCCATCCTGTTCGGGCTGTCGTTCTGGCAGGGCCTGGCCGCCACCGGGCTCGGCCTGGTGGTGGGCGCGCTGATCCTCGCGCCGCTGTCCCTGTTCGGCCCGCTGAACGGCACCAACAACGCCGTCTCCTCCTCCGCTCACCTGGGCGTGCACGGCAGGATCGTGGGCTCGTTCCTGGCGCTGCTGACCGCCGTCGCGTTCTTCTCCATCTCCGTGTGGTCGTCGGGCGACGCGCTCGTCGGCGGCGCGCACCGGCTGGTCGGCCTGCCGGAGTCCGACGTCGCCTACGCCGCCGCCTACGCGATCTTCGCGGGCCTGGTGCTGGTCGTGTGCGTGTACGGGTTCCGCTTCATGCTGTTCGTCAACAAGATCGCGGTCGTGGCGGCGTCGCTGCTGTTCGTCCTGGGGGCGTTCGCCTTCGCCGGGGACTTCGACCCGTCCTACGCGGGCGCGCTGTCGCCGGGAGACCCGCTGTTCTGGCCGTCGTTCATCGGCGCGGCGCTGATCGTGCTGTCGAACCCGGTGTCGTTCGGCGCCTTCCTCGGCGACTGGTCCCGCTACATCCCCGCCGGCACGCCGCGGCGCAAGGTGCTGGCGGCCGCCTTCCTGTCGCAGATCGCCACCATCCTGCCGTTCTTCTTCGGCCTGGCCACGGCCTCGATCATCGCCGCCAGGGCCGCCCAGTACGTGGACCCCGCCGCGCCCAACTACGTCGGCGGCCTGCTGGCCATCGCCCCCACCTGGTACTTCGTGCCCGTGTGCCTGATCGCGCTGATCGGCGGCATGTCCACCGGCACGACCTCCCTCTACGGCACCGGGCTGGACTTCTCCAGCGTCTTCCCGCGCTTCTCCCGGGTGCGGGCCACGGTGTTCATCGGCACGCTGGCGATCGCGTTCATCTTCGTCGGCCGCTTCGCCGCCAACCTGACGCAGAGCATCTCGACGTTCGCCACGCTGATCATCACCTGCACCGCCCCCTGGATGGTGATCATGATGCTCGGCTACGTGACCCGCAGGGGCTGGTACGACCCGGACGCGCTGCAGGTGTTCAACCGGCGTCAGCGCGGCGGCCGCTACTGGTTCGCCCACGGCTGGAACTGGCGCGGCATGACCGCCTGGCTCGCCTCGGCGGGCCTGGCGCTGATGTTCGTCAACCTGCCGGGCCAGTTCGTCGGCCCGCTCGGCGACCTGGCCGGCGGGGTGGACGTGTCGCTGCCGGTCGGACTGGCCGTGGCCGCGCTGCTCTACCTGGCGCTGCTGGCGATCTTCCCGGAGCCGCGCGAGGTGTACGGCCCGGCGGGGCCGCGGCTGGTGCGCACCGCGGACACCCCGGTCCCGCCCATCGTGGACGCGGCGGCCGAGCCGGCCGTGTGACGTGCCCAGCACACCGTCCGGCATCCTGCCCGGCATGATGTCCGGCATGGAACTCGTCGATCTGTCCGTGCCGATCGCCACCGGGATGCCGGTCTATCCCGGCGACCCGGAGGTGACCCTCGCCGCGGCGCTCACCGTGGCCCGCGACGGCGTCAACGTGCTGTCGGTACACCTGGGCTCCCAATCGGGCACGCACGTGGACGCGCCGTTCCACATCGACGACGCGCTGCCCACGCTGGAGGAACTGCCGCTGGAGCGCTTCACCGGACCGGCCGTCGTCGTCGACCGCCGCGGGCTGAGGCCGCGCTCACCCATCGGGCCGGAGGCGTTCGCGGCGGTCCCGGCCGGGATGATCGTGCTGGTGGCGACCGGCTGGTCGGCGCACTGGGGGAGCCAGGCGTACCTGGAGCACCCGTACCTGACCGAGGAGGCCGCCACGCTCCTGGTGGAGCGGGGCGTCAGGACGGTGGGGATCGACGCGCTGAGCGTCGACCCCACCCCGGCGGAGGAGCTTCCCGCGCACCGCGTGCTGTGCGGCGCGCACGCCGTCATCGCCGAGAACCTCACGGGGCTCGACCGGCTGGTCGCCGCGCAGGAGGAGGGACGGGCGGTGGAGGTGTCGATGCTGCCGCTCCGGCTGGGGGCGGCGGACGGGGCGCCCGTCAGAGCCGTCGCGCGGCTCGGTCAGCGGGTGCCCCAGGAGTAGGTCTGCTTGCGCAACTTGAGATAGACGAAGGACTCGGTGGTCCGCACCGACGGGATGGCGCGAATTTTGCTCAAAATTTCCAAAAGATGGCCGTCCCCCTCGCAGACCACCTCGACGATCAGGTCGAAAGAGCCCGCCGTGAGCACCACATAGTCGATCTCCTCGATCGCGGCCAGCTCGTCGGCCACCGTGTCGAGATCGCCCTCGCAGTTGACGCCGATCATCGCCTGGCGCGGGAAGCCCAGCGTCAGCGGGTCCGTCACCGCGACGATCTGCATGACCCCCGCCTCCTGCAGGCGCTGGACGCGCTGGCGCACCGCGGCCTCCGACAGGCCGACCGCCTTGCCGATCGCCGCGTACGGCATGCGCCCGTCGGCCTGGAGCTGCTCGATGATCTGCTTGGACAAATCGTCGAGCACGAATGGCCCGGGCGTTGCGGCGTTGGTGCGGCGCACGCGCGGCGGCGTCGTCATTGCGCGGAGTCCTCCCAGCCGGTCGCGCCGTTACGGGCGCGTTCCCGTCTCATTGCCGTCCTGGTGCGACATGTTGTCAGTTCTGGCGGTCCTGTCAAGCGATTTCGTAGCAATTTGATATCTTCGCCACGAAATCCCTTGTCGAGATGCATGTGCTCTGTAAGAGTCGCGGCATCTCAGCCACCTCACCAGGAGGTCATTGCCTTGACCACCCGTCTGCAGAACTTCATCAACGGTGAGTTCGTGGACGCCAAGAGCGGCCGATTCTCCGACATCATCGATCCCTGCACCGGCGAGGCCTACCTTGAGGCCCCGATCTCCGGCCAGGAGGATGTCGACGCTGCCTACGCCGCCGCGGCTGTCGCGTTCGAGTCATGGGGCCGGACCACCCCCGGGGAGCGGGCCAACCTGCTGCTCAAGGTCGCCGACGCGATCGACGCGCGGGCCGACGAGATCAACGAGGCGGAGTGCCTGAACACCGGCAAGCCGCGCGCCCGCATGGCCGAGGACGAGACCCCGGTGGCCGCCGACCACTTCCGCTTCTTCGCCGGCGCCGCGCGCACGCTGGAGGGCCCGACGGCCGGAGAGTTCCTGGCCGGGCACACCAGCGTCATCAGGCACGAGCCGATCGGCGTGGTCGGGCAGGTCACGCCGTGGAACTACCCGATGATGATGGCCGTGTGGAAGATCGCCCCGGCGCTGGCCGCGGGCAACACGGTCGTGCTCAAGCCCTCCGACACCACGCCGGCCGCCACGCTCAAGCTCGCCGAGATTCTCGGCGAGGTGCTGCCCGCCGGGGTCTTCAACGTCGTCACCGGTGACCGCGAGACCGGCGCGCTCGTGGTCGGCCACCCGACGGCCGCCATGGTCGCCATCACCGGTTCGGTCGGCGCGGGCATGTCGGTGGCCAGGACCGCCGCCGAGGATCTCAAGCGGGTCCACCTGGAGCTGGGCGGCAAGGCGCCCGTCGTGGTCTTCGAGGACGTCAAGGACCTCGGCAAGGCCGCGGCCGACATCGCCGTCGCCGGCTACTACAACGCGGGCCAGGACTGCACCGCGGCCTGCCGGGTGCTGGTCCACGAGAGCGTGCACGACGAGTTCGTGGCCGCGCTCACCGAGGCCGCGGCGGCCACCGTCACGGGCGACCTGTCCGACGAGGACGCCCTGTACGGCCCGCTCAACAACGCCAACCAGCTCGCCAAGGTCCAGGGCTTCGTCGAGCGGGTCCCCTCGCACGCCAAGGTCCTCACCGGCGGCCACCGGGTCGGCGACAAGGGCTACTTCTTCGCCCCGACCGTCGTCGACGGGCTCCGCCAGGACGACGAGATGGTGCAGAACGAGGTCTTCGGCCCGGTCATCACCGTCCAGACCTTCTCCGACGAGGCCGACGCGCTGGCCAAGGCCAACGACGTCCAGTACGGCCTGAGCAGCTCGGTGTGGACCTCCGACCACGGCCGCGCCATGCGGATGTCCAACCGGCTCGACTTCGGCGTCGTCTGGGTCAACACTCACATCCCGTTCGTCTCGGAGATGCCGCACGGCGGCTTCAAACACTCCGGCTACGGCAAGGACCTGTCGGTGTTCGGGCTGCATGACTACACCCGCGTCAAGCACGTCATGCACTACATCGGCGAATAACGCGACAACGGCACGACAAGGAACAGAACCTGGACATGGCCGAGCTGAACGCGATCGAACTCGAAGGCGTCGTCAAGGAGTACGTCTCGCACGGCGAGGCGGTCCAGGCGGTGAAGGGTGTCACGCTGGACATCGCCGAGGGGGAGTTCTTCTCCCTCCTCGGCCCCTCCGGCTGCGGCAAGACCACCACCATGCGGATGATCGCCGGTTTCGAGGAGCCCACCCAGGGCGTGGTGCGGCTGCGCGGGCAGGACGTGACGAACGTCCCGCCGAACAAGCGCGACGTCAACATGGTCTTCCAGTCCTACGCCCTGTTCCCGCACATGAACGTGTGGGACAACGTGGCCTTCGGCCTCAGGCAGCGCAGGACGCCGCAGGAGGAGATCAAGCGGCGGGTCGGCGAGATGCTGGAGATCGTCGACCTGACCGGCCGGGAGAAGCGCCGGCCGCGCGAGATGTCGGGCGGTCAGCAGCAGCGGGTCGCGCTGGCCCGCGCCCTGGTCAACCGGCCGCGGGCGCTGCTGCTCGACGAGCCGCTCGGCGCGCTCGACCTGAAGCTGCGCCAGGCCATGCAGATCGAGCTGAAGCGGATCCAGCGCGAGGTCGGCATCACGTTCGTGTACGTGACGCACGACCAGGGCGAGGCACTGACGATGAGCGACCGCATCGCCGTCATGAAGGACGGTCTCGTGGAGCAGCTCGCCGGCCCGCGCGAGATCTACGAGCGTCCGGCCAGCGCCTTCGTCGCGGGCTTCATCGGCACCTCCAACCTCCTGACCGGCGTCGCGAGCGGCGGCGTGCTGGAGATGGGCGGCGGCCGGGTCCTGGTGCCGGAGCGGGAGGGCGACGTCACGCTGACCGTCCGCCCGGAGAAGATCACGATCTCCGCCGAGAAGCCGGACGGCGAGGTGAGCGTGGTGCCCGGGACCGTCAACGAGGTGGTCTACCTGGGGACCTACACCAGCTACGCCGTGAACCTGGCGGGCGGGACGGAGGTGATGGTGTTCCAGCAGAACGCGCACGACGCCAGGAACATCGCGGAGCGAGGCGACGCGGTGTGGCTGTCGTGGCAGGCGCAGCACTCCTACGCACTAGGAAGTTGACCGAGCACATGAACCACCAGCACGACCCCGCTCTGCTGCGGGGCATGACGCAGCCCCGCACCCGCCGCGAGGCCTTCCGGATCGCCGGTTTCTCCGCCGCGGGCCTGGCCCTGGCCGCCTGTGGTGTGGAGGGGCAGAAGGCGGCGCCGCCGAAGACCGACGCGGTGCAGGACTTCTGGGCCAAGCAGACCAAGCACGGCAAGGTGGTCTTCGCCAACTGGCCGGAGTACATGCCCGAGGACCAGGCGCCGCTGAAGCAGTTCCAGAAGGAGACCGGCATCGCCTACGAGTACAAGGAGGTCATCCAGGAGAACGCCGAGTTCTTCGGCAAGGCCGACCCCGTGCTCCGCGCCGGCCAGTCGCTGGGCTACGACATCGTCGTCATGACCAACGGCATCCAGCTCCAGCACATGATCGAGCTGGGCTACTGCGTGCCGCTGGACCACTCCAAGCTGCCGAACTTCGCGGCCAACGCCGGGGCCGCGTACAAGAAGCGGGCCTACGACCCGAACAACACCTACACGATCCCCTACACCTCGGGTGTGACGGGCATCGCGTACAACACCAAGTACGTCAAGGACGACCTCAAGAGCATCAACGCGCTCTTCGACCCGAAGTACAAGGGCCGGGTCGGGATGATGGCCGACGCCCAGGAGATCGCGAACTTCGGCATGATCGCGCTCGGGGTCGCGCCGGAGGACTCGACCGAGGCCGACTGGCAGAAGGCCGGGGAGAAGCTCAAGGCCCAGCGCGACGCCGGAATCGTCCGGAAATATTACGACCAGTCGTACATCGACGCGGTGTCGAAGGGCGACATCTGGATCAGCATGGCGTGGTCGGGCGACGTCTTCCAGCGCCAGCTCGCGGGCGAGCCGGTCGAGTTCTACGTGCCCGAGGAGGGGGGCACCATCTGGACCGACAACATGCTCATCCCGAAGGGCGCCGCGAACCCGGTCGACGCGCTCATGCTCATGGACTTCCTGTACAAGCCGGCCATCGCCGCCGAGCTGGACGAGTTCATCCAGTTCATCACCCCGGTGCCGGCCGTGCAGGACATCCTCAGGGAGAAGGCCGCCAAGGCCACCGGCGAGGACAAGAAGGCGCTGGAGGAGATGGTCTCCAGCCCGCTCATGTTCCCGACCGAGGCCGACTACGCCAAGCTGCACAGCTACACCAAGCTGACCACGGCACAGGAGCAGGTCTTCAACCCGATCTTCCAGTCGATCACGCAGGCGTAGGTATGAGGCGCCTCACCCCGTACCTGCTGGCGCTGCCGGCCTGGATGTGGCTGGCGATCTTCCTGGTGGTGCCGATGGCCGCCATGGCCTCGGTGTCGCTGCAGACCGGCAACGCCATCGACGGCTTCGCCATGACCTTCAGCGTCTCCAACTACACCGACACGCTGAGCCGCTACAGCACCCAGCTCGTGCGCTCCCTGGTGTACGGCGGCGCCGCCACGGTGGCGATGCTGCTGATCGGCTACCCGGTGGCCTACTGGATCGCCTTCAAGGGCGGCCACCGCAAGTCGATGTACCTGTTCCTGCTGCTGCTGCCGTTCTTCGTGTCGTTCGTGCTGCGGACGATCTCGTGGGGCTTCCTGCTGGCCGACGACGGCATCCTGTTCGGGACGCTGAAGGGCTGGGGGGTGCTGCCCGCCGACTTCCACGTGCTGGCCACGGCGTTCGCGGTGATCGCGGGGCTGACCTACAACTGGCTCCCGTTCATGATCCTGCCGATCTACGTGGCGCTGGAGCGGGTGGACCCGCGCGTCGTGGAGGCGGCGCAGGACCTGTACGCCTCCCGCACGGCGGCCTTCCGGCGGGTGGTGCTGCCCCTGTCGCTGCCCGGGGTGTTCGCCGGGGTGCTCATGACCTTCGTGCCCGCCACGGCCGACCCGGTCAACGCCCAGGTGCTCGGCGGCACGTCCAACACCATGATCGGCAACATCATCCAGACCACCTACCTGACGAACCTGCAGTACCCGACGGCCTCGGCGCTGTCGTTCACGCTCATGGCGATGCTGCTCGTCGGCATCTTCGCCTACGCCAGAGCGCTCGGCACCGAGAACGTGCTGGAGGCGGCGGCGCGATGACCAGACTGCGCGGGAAACTCGGCGACCGGCTGCTGCACGCCTACACCTGGCTGATCATCGCCTGGCTGTCGTCACCGATCGCCGTGATGATCCTGTTCGGGTTCAACGACAAGAAGAGCAAGTCCAACACGAGCTGGCAGGGCTTCACGCTGCGGTGGTACCAGGAGCTGTTCGGCATCTCCGACCTCACCACGGCCCTGTTCAACTCCATCTACATCGCGGTGGCCAGCACGGTCGTCACCGTCGTGATCGGCACGATGCTCGGGCTGGCGCTCGGCCGGCACCGCTTCAAGGGCCGGGGCGTGACCAACTTCCTGGTCTTCGCCGCCATCTCCACGCCCGAGTTGGTCATGGGCGCCTCGCTGCTGTCGCTGTTCGTCTCCGCCAACCTGCCGCGCGACGCCCTGACGATCACGATCGCGCACGTGCTGTTCTCGCTGTCGTTCGTCACGGTGACCGTACGGGCCCGCGTCGTCACGCTCGACCCGTCGCTGGAGGAGGCGGCCCGCGACCTGGGCGCCACCGGCTGGGGGACGTTCCGCCAGGTGACGCTGCCGGCGATCATGCCGGGCGTGGCGGCGGGCGCGATGCTGGCCTTCGCCCTGTCGATCGACGACTACGTGGTCACCAGCTTCGTCAACGGCTCGACCATCACCTTCCCGCTGTGGATCATCGGCTCCGTCAAGACGGGCATCCCGCCGCAGGTCAACGTCATGGGAACGCTCATCTTCGGTATCGGGGTGCTCATCGCGATCGCCAACGCGGTCGTGGCGCGCCGTCGCACCTAGCACCCCCACACCTGCTTCCCCCCGCGCCCCCGCGGGGGGTTACGCGTACTCCGGCAAAGAACAGGGAGGCGAGATCGGATACCGGCGGGGGGAACCCGCGCGAGGTCAACATCCTTGAGATTTCGCAATCACATCACTGACAAGACACTGTAGGGAAGTGGGATTTGTGGATCCGCTGAAGGCGCTTGCTGACGCGGAGCGCAAGCCGTACTGGCTGGACACCCCGGCCAGACCCGAGCCGCGACCGCGGCTCATCGGAGACACGAGCGCCGACCTGGTCGTCGTCGGCGGAGGCTTCTCGGGGCTGTGGACCGCCCTGATGGCCAAGGAACGCGACCCCGGGCAGGACGTCGTCCTGCTGGAGGGGCGCCGGATCGGCTGGGCGGCCTCCGGCCGCAACGGCGGGTTCTGCATGGCGACCCTCACCCACGGCCTGGCCAACGGCCTGGAACGCTGGCCGGACGAGATCGACCGGCTCGAACGCCTGGGCGTGCAGAACCTCGACGAGATCGAACGGACCCTGGAGCGCTACGGCATCGACTGCTCGTTCGAGCGCACCGGCGAGCTGAACGTCGCCACCGAGCCGTGGCAGCTCGAAGGACTGAACGAGCATCTCGACCTCATCACCGAACTCGGCCTCGACTACCAGGTGATGGATCGGGAGCAGGTGCGGGCCGAGATCGACTCGCCCACCTACCTCGGCGGCCTCTGGGACCGCCGGGGCTGCGCGATGCTCGACCCGGCCCGCCTGGCCTGGGGCCTGCGGGAGGCGTGCCTGCGGCTCGGCGTGCGGGTCTACGAGCGCACCCCGGTCCGCACGCTCGACGACGACGGGACCACCATCAGCCTGCGCACCCCGCACGGGGTGGCCTCCGGGCGCCGGGTCGCGCTCGGCACGGGGGTGTTCCCGCCGCTGCTGCGCCGGCTCAAGCATTTCGTGGTGCCGGTCTACGACTACGCGCTGATGACGGAGCCGCTGTCGGACGACCGGCTCGGCGCGATCGGCTGGCACAACCGGCAGGGCGTCGGCGACTCGGCCAACCAGTTCCACTACTACCGGCTGACCGACGACAACCGGATCCTGTGGGGCGGCTACGACGCCGTCTACTACAACGGGGGCCTGGTCAAGCCGGAGTACGACCAGCGCGACCAGACGTTCGTCACCCTGGCCGGACACTTCGCCGCCACCTTCCCCCAGCTCCCGGACGTGCGCTTCACGCACCGCTGGGGCGGCGTGATCGACACGTGCAGCCGGTTCAGCGCCTTCTACGGCCGGGCCCACGGCGGGCGCCTGGCCTACGCGGTCGGCTACACCGGCATGGGCGTCGGCGCCACCCGTTTCGGCGCCAACGTCATGCTGGACCTGCTGTCGGGCGAGCACACCGAGCGCACCGAGCTGCGCATGGTGAAGGAGAAGCCGGTCCCGTTCCCGCCCGAGCCGGTGCGGTCGGGGGTGATCCAGTTCACCCGCTGGTCGATCGCCCAGGCCGACCGCCACCAGGGCCGGCGCAACCTGTGGTTGCGCACGCTCGACCGGATGGGCCTCGGGTTCGACTCCTGATCACCTGCCGACCGGCCGCGGCGGCCGGGTGCCGGACGGCCGCCGCGGCCACCAGACTGGTGGCATGAGGATCGAGTTCGAGGCCGACGGAGTCGGGCTGGCCGGCGACCTCCGGGTGCCGGCCGGGGGACGCGGGCCGCTGCCCGCGCTGGTGCTCACCGGGCCGTTCACCGGCGTACGCGACCAGGTGACCGGGCTGTACGCCGAGCGGCTCGCCCGCGAGGGGTACGTGACGCTGGCGTTCGACCACCGCAACTGGGGCGAGTCGGCGGGCACCCCGCGCCGGCACGAGGACCCGCAGGGCAAGCTGCACGACCTGCGCGCCGCGGTGTCGGTGCTGCGGTCGAGGCCCGAGGTCGACGGCGAGCGGATCGGCGCCGTCGGCATCTGCCTCGGCGGCGGCTACGCGCTGAGGTTCGCCGCCTTCGACCCTCGGGTGAAGGTGTTCGCCGGGATCGCCGGGGCCTACAACAACCCCTACACGATGCGGGCCGGCATGGACTACCAGGCCGCCCTGGCCGGCCTCGGCGAGGTGCTGGAACGTCAGGACCTGGGCGGGCCGGTCGAGTACCTCCCCGCCGTGGCCGAGGAGGGCGAGGCCGCCATGCCGGGCGACGAGCCGTACGCCTACTACGGCACCGAGCGCGCCGCCTCGGCCTCCTGGGCGAACGAGGTGACCCGCGCCAGCATCCGCGAGCTGATCACCGTGGACAACATGATGGGCGCCGACTTCCTGTCGCCCAAGCCGGCGCTCATCGTGCACGGGGTGGTCGACCGGTTCTGCTCGCCGGAGGGCGCCGAGGAGGTGTTCCGGCGGCTCGACGAGCCCAAGCGGCTCGTCTGGCTCGACGCCCAGCGGCACATCGACCTCTACGACGCCGAACCGTACGTGTCGCAGGCCGTCGAGGCGACCGCGGCCTTCCTGCGCGAACATCTCTGACGCACCCGCCCTGAGGTGTGACAAGGCGGGCATGAGGGGATGGATCGTCGTGACCCCCGGTGACATCTCGGGGGTTGCGGCGTGCGTGCGACAAGACGTGGTGCGGTGCTTGTTCCGGTGCTCGTTCCGGTGCTCGGGTTGGGGCTCAGGGTCGGGCTCAAGGTGGGGCTCGGGCTCGGGCTGGGGTTCGGCCTGGGGTGCGTGGCGGGCTGCGGCACCGAGCGGGCGGTGGGGCCGCCCTCGCCGGTGACGTCCGCGCGGCCGCGCGTCACGGTGGCGCCCTGCGTGCTCAAGGTGGCCGACCCGCGGGCCGGCCGGGCCGCCCGGACCCGGCTGCTGCGCGACCTCGACCGCTACCTGGCCGGGCGGCCCGGCAGGGTCGTCTTCGGGGCGCACGACCTGGTGACCGGAGTCCGGCTGGGCCGCGGGGCGCACGATGGCGGCATCATCACGGCCAGCGGCGCCAAGGTGGACATCCTGGCCAGGCTGCTGCTGCTCCGCCGTACCGGTCTGAGGGCGGGGGAGCGGGAGCTGGCGTCCCGCATGATCCGGGAGAGCGACAACGCGGCGGCCGACACGCTGTGGTGGCGGGTCGGCGCGGGCGGCGGGATGAGCGACTTCTACCGCCGGGCGGCGATGCGGGAGACCACGCCGGGGCCGAGCAGGTTCTGGGGCGGCACCACCACCAGCCCGGCCGACCGGATCAGGCTGCTGACCGTGCTGGTCAGGGGCGGGGCCGGGATGAGCGCCGGCGACCGCCGTCTGGTGCTCGACCTCATGAGCCGGGTCCGGCCCGAACAGGCGTGGGGGGTCAGCGCCGCCGCCCGGCCCGGCGACCGGGTGGCGGTCAAGAACGGCTGGACGCCGCGGCCGTTCGTCCGCAACACCTGGGCGGTCACCAGCTACGGGCGGATCACCGGGCCCGGCCGGGACCTGCTGCTGTCGGTGCAGACCGACCAGCAGGCCGGCGAGGGGCAGGGCATCCAGACCATCGAGGGGCTGGCCCGGCTGATCGGCACCCGTCTCGACGGGCTGGCCCCGGTTCGCTCCCGCCCCTGCGCCGCCCGTCCCACCGCGTGACCCCACCCCTCGCGTCCGGCCCGCCCGCCTGTCCGCCCCGCCTGTCCGTCCCGCCTGTCCGTCCCGCCTGTCCGCCCCGCCCGTCCGGCCCGCCGGTCCGGCCCGAACGTGGGGCCCGGTTCCGGCGGGTCACGAGTGGGCGCGGGCCAGGACCTCCTCGGGGATGACCTTCGGCACGCCCCGCAGCCCCACCAGCGCGAACACCGCCGCCACCACCAGCAGCGCCGCCGTGACGAGCCCTGTGACGTGCACGCCCGCCACGAACGCGGCCCGCGCCGCCTGCACCAGCACCGCCGCCTGCTCCGCCGGCAGGGTCGCCGCCACCTCCATGGCCCCCGCGATCGACTCCCGCGCGGGCCCGTCGGCGGGCAGCCCGGCCGGCAGGCGCAGCCCGGAACTGTAGGCGCTGTTGAGCACCGTGCCGAGGACCGCGATGCCGAGCGCGCCCCCCAGCTCGAACGACGTCTCCGACACCGCGGCCGCCGCCCCCGCGCGCTCCTTCGGCACGGTGGCCAGCACGTTGTCGTTGTTGACGGTGAACGCGAACCCGATCCCCGCGCCGCCGACCAGCATCGCGGCGAGGATCACCAGGTAGTCGGGGTCCTGGCCGAGCGTGCTGTAGGTGAGGAACGCCCCCGCGTTCATCAGCAGGCCCAGCGCCACGACGCCGTTCCGGCCGATCACGCCGATGAGCCGGGAGGCCAGGATCCCGCCGATCGCGCCGCTCAGCCCGCCCGGCAGGCCCGCCAGCCCCGCCTGCAGCGGTGACCAGCCCAGCACGAGCTGGAAGTACCAGGCGAAGATCAGCGACATGGCCATCATGGTGAAGATGGCCAGCAGGTTGGTGCCGATGGACGCGGTGAACGCCCGCCGCCGGAAGAGCCGCATGTCGATCAGCGGCTCGGCCAGCCTGCTCTGCCGCCCCGCGAACCAGGCCAGGCAGACCACGCCGAGCACACCCGCCACCGGCACGTCCACGTGCTCGACGCCCGTGTGGGCCGCCTCCTTGACCGCGTAGATGACCGCCACCACGCCGGCGAACGACAGCGCCACGCTCAGCAGATCGATCCGGCCCGCGTCCGGGTTGCGCGACTCCGGCAGCACCAGGAGGCCGCCGACGAACACCAGCGCCATGATCGGCAGGTTGATGAGGAACACCGAGCCCCACCAGAAGTGGTCGAGCAGCAGCCCGCCGACCACCGGGCCCACGGCGAAGCCGGCGGCGCTCATCCCGCTCCAGATGCCGATCGCCGTGGTGCGCTCGCGGGCGTCGGTGAAGACGTTCCGGATGATCGACAGGGTGGACGGCATGATCGTCGCACCGGCCACGCCGAGCAGCGCACGCGCCGCGATCAGCAGCTCGGGGGTCGGCGCGTACGCGGTCACCGCCGAGGCCGCGCCGAACGCGACTGCGCCGATGAGCAGCAGCCGCTTGCGACCGATGCGGTCGCCGAGGTTGCCCATGGTGACCAGCAGGCCCGCCAGCGCGAAGCCGTACACGTCGCCGATCCAGAGCAGTTGCGTGGCGCCGGCGCCGAGATCACCGACCAAGCGCGGCAGTGCGAGGTGCAGGACGGTCAGGTCCAGGGAGAGCAGCAGGGTCGCCAGGCAGGCGATCACCAGGGAAGCCCATCGTTTCGTCATGCCGCCACCCTCGGCGACGCCGCTGACCGCCCGCCTACCGCCCGCTGACCGTCCCGCCCGCCGCCGCATCGGCCGCGCCCGCCGGCCCGTCATCCGGCCCGTCGCTCGGTCCGTCATCCGGTCCGTCGCTCGGTCCGTCACTCGGCCCGTCACCCCGGCCGTCCTTGGGGCCGCCGGCCAGGGCGCGCAGGTCGGCGACGATGCGGTGGCGGATGTCCACGGCGCTGTACCAGCCGTCGGGGCACTCCGCCAGCGCCTGCTCCAGACGCCGGCGGGCCGTGCCGGCGTCGCCGCGCCGCATCGCCACCTCGCCCAGCCCCGCATGCGCCAGCGCCATCGTCTCGCCGTGGCCCACCCGGCGCGACAGGTCGGCGGCGAGCAGGTAGTCGGCCTCCGCCCCCGCGAGGTCGTCCAGGCGCGCACGGGCGTCGCCCCGGCTGCACAGGCTCTCCGCCATGTCGGGCACCGACCCCAGCTCCTCGGCCACCGCGAACGACCGCCCGGCCAGCTCGTACGCCTCGGCGAAGCGGCCCTGGTCGAAGGCCAGCGTGCCCAGCCCCGTCAGCGCCAGTGTGGTGCCCCAGCGCTCACCCAGCTTCCCGAACGAGACGAGCGCCTGCTCGAACCCGGCCCTCGCCTCCTCGAACCGGCCCATGCCCTGCAGCACGAACGCGACGCCGGCCTGGCTGAGCGCGTCGGGCCAGGCGGGCAGCGTGCCGGCGACCTGGGCCTGCAACGCCCGGACCGCCTCGATGTCACCCGGCGGCCCCGTGAACATCGGCAGCAGCATCGAGAGGAACTCCAGGCGCGCCAGCATGTGCCCGACCGGGTGCCGCCGCTGCAGATCCGCCAGACGGTTTCGCAGCTCCGGGCTCGGCTCGCCGCCCCAGGCCGCGACGAGCACGCAGATCGCGTACTCCTCCTCCAGCCCGGCCGGCGTGTTGACGGGCGAGCCCGCCAGCAGCCTCCGCGCCAGCGCTGCGCGCGTCACCCGGTGGCCGCGCATCCACCAGTAGCAGGCGGCATGGGCGAGCAGCCGCATGCCCAGCTCGGTCCGGCCCGTCTCGGCCGCCCATCGCAGGGCCGCGTCGAGGTCGTCGTCCTCCTCGTCGAGGAGGGCCAGCCACTCCAGTTGTTCCGCCCGTCGCAGGTGCGGGTCGGCGGTCATCGCCAGGTCGAGGTAGTAGGCGGCGTGCGCCTCGCGCAGCGCCTCGCTCTCGCCCGCCTCGGCCAGCCGCTCGGCGCAGAACGCCCTGATCGTCTCCAGCATCCGGTAACGGCCGCCGGCCACCTCCACCAGCGACTTGTCCGCCAGCGCGAACAGCACCTCCTCCGGCAGCCCGCACACCCGCTCCGCCGCGCCTGGCGTGGCGCCGTCGGCGAACACGGTGAGCCGCCTGGCCAGCCGCTGCTCGTCCTCGTCGAGCAGGTCCCAGCTCCACGCGACGACCGCGCGCAGCGTCTGGTGCCGGGGGAGCGCCGTGCGGCTGCCCTTGGCCAGCAGCCGGAACCGGTCGTCCAGCCGCGCCGCCACCTCGGCCACCGTCAGCGTGCGCAGCCGGGCCGCGGCCAGCTCGATGGCCAGCGGCAGCCCGTCGAGTGCCCGGCAGACGGCCACCACCTGCGCCGCGGTGTCCTCATCGACGGCGAATCCCGGCCGCACCGCCGCCGCCCGGTCGGCGAACAGCCGCACGGCCGGGTAGTCGAGCGGGTTCGGCGCGTCGGCCGGGGGCATCCGCAGCGGCGCCACCGGCAGCAGCCGCTCGCCGGTGATGCCGAGCGCCTCGCGGCTGGTCACCAGCACCCGCAGCCGCGGGCAGGCGGCCAGCAGCAGGTCGGCCAGCTCGGCGGCGGACGCCACGACGTGCTCGCAGTTGTCGAGCACCAGCAGCAGGTCGCGCTCGGCGAGCGCGGTCACCAGCCGGGCGGCCGGATCGAGCGCGAGCCGTTCGGGGCCGGCGAGCAGGCTCTCACGGATGCCGAGCCCCGCCAGCACGGCGCCCGGCACGTCACCCCCGCCGCCTGCGTCACCCCCGCTGCCCGCGACGGGCCCGAGCTGCACGAAGCAGACGTCACCGGCGTAGCGCCCGGCCGCCTCCAGGGCCAGCCGGGTCTTGCCCGAGCCGCCGGCGCCGATGAGCGTGACGAGCCGTGCCCGCCGCAGGTGGGCGGCCACCTGCTCCAACTCCTCGTCGCGACCCACGAAGCTGGTGAGCTGGGCCCGCACCCCCGTCCGGCGCCGCGGCCGCCCACCCTCCGGCTCGCGGGCGGGGACGTCGGGGGCGGCGGTGCCCAGGGCCGGGTCGCCGCGCAGCACGGCGAGGTGGGCTGCCGCCAGTTCGGGGCCGGGGGCCAGGCCCAGTTCCTCGTCGAGCGCCCGCCGGGCCTCCTCGTACGCGCTGAGCGCCTCCGCCTGCCGGCCGCTGCCGTACAGGGCGCGCATCAGCTGGACCCGCAACCGCTCGCGCAGCGGGTGGGCCGCGGTGAGCTGCCGCAGCTCGGCCACCAGCTCGCGATGGCGGCCCAGCTCCAGGTCGGCCTGGACCCGGTCCTCCGTGGCCGCCAGCCGCCGCTCCTCCAGCCCCGCCGCCGCGGCCGCCGCGAACGGGGCGTCGGCCAGCGCCGTGCCGCGCCACATCGCCAGCGCCTCCCGCAGCAGTGTCGCGGCCAGGCGGGCGTCGCCCGCGCGCAGCGCGTGCCCGCCCTCGGCGGCCAGCCGCTCGAACCGGTGGGCGTCCACGTCGGCGGCGTCCGCGGCCAGCCGGTAGCCGGCCGGGTGGAACTCGACCCGGTCGCGGCCCAGCGCCCTGCGCAGCCGCGACACCTGCGCCTGAAGCGCGTTGGCCACGCCCTCGGGCGGCTGCTCGCCGTACAGGCCGTCGACGAGCACGTCGGACCGGACGACGCGGCCCACGTCGAGCGCCAGCAGCGTGAGGAGACCCCGCATCCGGGGGCCGCCGAGGGGGACCGGCTTCCCGTCCTCGCCCACGACCCTCGTCGGGCCAAGGATCTCGAAGCGCATACCCCGATTATCAGGCTTTCGGCAGCAAATCAGCGATCTGTCCGTACGTGGGCAGCGGCACGGGGGCTCCCTCGCCCCGTACGGCCAGCACGGCTGCCAGCGCTCCGCGCAGCGCGGCCCGGTAGGGCAGCGACCCGGTGCTGACCCTGGCCACGCCCACGGCGGCGAGCCGGCCCATGGCCGGTCCGTCCGGCTGGTGCAGTACGTTGAGCGGCAGCGGGGTGCTCGCGACCACCGCCTCGATCTCGCGCAGGCCGGTCAGGCCGGGGACGAACACGCCGTCGGCGTGCCCGTAGGCGCGCACCCGCTCCAGCGTGTCACCGGTGCGCAGCCAGCAGGTGTCGGTCCGCGCGTTGACGAACACGCCGTGGCCGAGCGCGGCCGCGATGATCCGCTGCTGCAGCCCGATGGGTCGCAGGGTGCCGTCGGGGCGGCCGTCCTCCAGGTTGACGCCCGCGACGTCCAGCGCGGCGAGGGCCGCGACGAGGTCGGACACCTCGGCGGGGTCGTCGCTGAACCCGCCCTCGATGTCGACGGTGACGAGGACGCCCAGGTCGCGCATGGCCGCGGCCAGCTCGATGGTCTCGGCCCGGGTGGCGCCGGCGGCGTCGGGCCTGCCGTACACGGCGGCCACGCCGAGGCTGGTGGTGCCGATCGCGGGGAACCCGTGGGCGGCCAGCAGCGCGGCGGAGCCGTAGTCCCAGGCGTTGGGCAGCAGCAGCGGGTCACCGGGACGGTGCAGGTCGCGGAAGGTCACGGCGCGGGGGAGCGGAGAGCCGGTCATGACACCACGCTAGGCGCGGATCGTTTCGACGGGCGGCGAAGCATGTCAGGCGGCGAGCCGCTCCGGCCGCGCGCCGGCCTCGGCGGCGGGCCCGGAAGAGGCGGGGGGCTCCAGCGCCGCGGGGTGCCTGCGCCCACCGGCGGACGCCAGCGCCATGGCGGTCAGCAGGGCGATCTCGGCCAGCACCACGCCGCGTTCGAGCAGGCCGTAGTAGGCGGCGCCGTTGATCGGCGACGAGGTGAACGACGCCGGATGCGTGATGAGGAAACCGCCCAGCGCCAGCGCCGACGTCACGCTCAGCGCCCGGACCGCGTTGCCCCACGGCAGGGACGTGTTCCGCCTGGCCAGCGTCCATCCCGCCAGGGGCAGCGCGGTGAAGACGACCGCGGCGGCCCACCGGTGGACCTCCCCTTCCAGGGTGCTGATCTGCGAGAGGCCGGGATCGGTGGGGAAGATGGCGCACAGCGCCAGACCCGCCGCGGTGGCCACCAGCAGCACCCGGGTCGCGGCGGTGCGGGCGGGCTCGCGGACCGTCAGCCCGTACGCCAGCCACAGGCACGCCCCCGCGAGCGCCAGCATGCCGATCATCACCGGCAGCATCCCGCCGGGCACCAGCGCGTAGTCGCTGAGCAGCGGCTGCTCGGGCAGCGCCACCTGCGCGTAGCCGAGCGCGGCGACCGTCACCAGCACACCGGCGACCGGACCGGCGACCATTCCGCGCGGCGGCACCGCGGCGTGCTCCGTCATCGCGTCACCTCGTCGTAGATCTGCTCGAAACGGGCGAGGGAGGTCTGGTGGTCGTGCGTCAGCGCCAGCTCGCGGCTGACCCGGCCGAGACGGGCGCGCAGCGCGTCGTCCGTCAGGATGGCGGTCAGATGCCCGGCCAGGCCCATCACGTCGCCCGGCGCGAAGAGGTAGCCGTTGCCGTCCACCAGGTGCGGCAGCGCCATCGCGTCGGCCGCCACCACGGGCAGGCCGCTGGCCATCGCCTCCAGCGTGGCGATGCTCTGCAACTCGGCGACGCCCGGCATGGCGAACACGTCGGCCGCGGCGAACGTCTGCGGCATCTCCTCGTCGGGCACGAACCCGAGGAACGACACCCGCTCGGCCACGCCGATGCGCCCGGCCAGCCGCTCCAGCTCGGCCCGCTGGTTGCCCTGGCCGACCAGCGCGACCTGCGCGTCGGTGGTGTTCAGGACGTACGGCAGGGCGCGGACGAGCTCCGTCAGGTGCTTCTCCTCGTCCAGGCGGCCGACGAACAGGATGGTGGGCCGGTCGGGCAGGCCGAACAGCCTGCGCGCCCACGCCTTCGGCTCCGCGTGCGGGCGGAACCGCGCCAGGTCGATGCCGCAGGACACCGGCTCCACCTCGCGGCCGAACCCCTGATCGCTCAGCAGCTTGGCGGCCAGCGGGGTCGGCGTGGTGATCCGGTCGGCGCGGTCGTAGATCCGCGCGAAGTCCCGCCAGGCCATCCGGCCGGCCCCGGCCCGCAGCCGCTCCGGGATGTGGCCGAACTGGAAGAGGTTGTCGGGCATGAAGTGGTTGGTGGCGACGACGGGCACCCCGCGGCGGCGGGCGGCGGCGATGGCGGCCCGGCCGACGACGAAGTGTCCCTGCGTGTGCAGCACGTCCGGGTCGATGGCGGCCACCAGCCGGTCCAGCCGGGTCGGCACGGTCACCCGCATGGTCGGGTGGACCAGGATCGGGGCGGAGCGCAGCCGGTGCACCACCACGCCGTCCACCACGTCGGCGGTGGCCGGCCCGGTGTCCGACTGGCAGACGACGTGCACGTCGTTGCCGCGCTCGGCCAGGCCGGTGGCCAGGCGGTGGGTGAAGTAGGCGGCGCCGTTCACGTCCGGCGGGTAGGTGTCGGTGGAGATCAGGACGCGGCGTGGCCGCGCCGCCACGGGGGCGAGGGCGGCGTCGGTGACGGTGCTGGTACTGATGCGGTGCAGCGGTACGGCCATGGGGAGACTCCGTTTCGCGGGTGGTCGCGGACCGGCGTGGGGAGGGCCGGCACGCTCTAGGACAGGGACAGGGACAGGGACGGGGACAGGGACGGGGACGGGGACGACTGGTGGTCCGTGGTCAGTGGCGGGCCTCCAGCGGGGAGGTCCGGGCCAGGGCGACGGTCCCGGCCGCCGTCAGCGCCGCCGCGGCGATCGGCACGACGCCCGTGGGCAGCGGCTCGCCGAGCAGCAGCGCGCCGAACGCCACCGCCGTGAGCGGGTCGGCGATCTGCAGGGCGGCGAACGACACGCCGAAGTGGCCGACGGCGTACGCCCGCTGCAGCATCATCAGCGCGAGCAGGGCGGGCACCGGCAGCGCCAGCAGGTACCACCAGTCCCAGGCGCCGTCCACCAGCACCCGGACGAGCGTGGCGGTGGCCCCGTAGAGCACGCCGGAGCTGGTCGCGAGCAGCGCGGCCCGGCCCGCCGGCGACGCCATCCGCGAGCCCGCCCACAGCAGCACCGCCGCCACCCCGGAGACGCCCAGCAGCGTCAGCACCCCGGTGGGCGCCAGCCGGGTCGGCCCGCCGGACTCCGGCACCAGCAGCACCAGCCCGACGAGTCCCATCGCCACCACGGCCGCGGCGGCCAGCTCCCGGCGGGACGGCCGGCGGCCGTGCAGCGTGGCCGCGATCGGCAGCGCGAACAGGAGACTGGCCACGCCCATGGGCTGCACGACGGTCAGCGGCCCGAGCCCGAGGGCGACGATGTGCAGGCCGCCGCCCACCAGGATGGACGCTCCGCCGATCAGCCAGCGCGGCCTGCGCAGCAGCGCGAGCAGGCCGGGCCGGGCCGCGCCCACCGCCTCGAACTGCTGCAGAGCGGCGCCGAGCGCGAAGAACAGCGAACCGACCAGCGCCACGACCGCGGCCAGCACACTCATGCCGTCTCCTCTCACAGGGATGGTCACCGGGCAGGGTCAAACGGACATGTCCACCGGCTGTCGTTCGGCGGAAGCCTGGGTGGCGCGCCGCTTCCTGACCCAGCGCACGAGCTCGACGATCCCGGTGATGGACAGCGCGATGCCGAGGCCGAGCAGCAGCCCCTTGACGGGGTCGTTCTCGAACGCCATCCCGCCGAAGAAGCCGATGAGCCCGGAGTACACGGCCCACGAGGAGGCGGCGATCGCGTCGAAGAACGTGAACGAGCGCAGCGGGTAGCGCACCGCGCCCATGGTCAGGGTGGTCGCCGTCCGCCCGCCGGGGATGTACCGGGCCACCACGAGGACCAGCCCACCCCGCTCGGCCAGCGCCCCGTGGGCCCACACGAACGCCTTGCGGTCCCGCAGCCGGGCCCCCGACTTGTTGCCGATCAGGTACGAGATGTGGTCTCCGGCGAACGCGCCGATCGCGGCGACCAGGATCACCAGGGCCAGGTTCGTGTCGCCGGACGCGGCGAACACCCCCGCGGTGATGACCGACGTCTCCGCGGGCACGATCGGGAAGAACCCGTCGAGCACCGCCAGCGCGAGGATCGCCACGTATAACCAGGGTGACGACATCGCCTGGTGCACCAGGTCGAGGATGGCGTGCGACATACGTGTACTCCGATCGTTGGGACACCCCGAAGCCTGACGGCGGGAGGTGACGTTGGACATCGGGGAAACCCCGGGTCGAACGCGGGCCCTGCCCCGAGAGGGGTCAGGGCCCGTACCCCTGGACGGTAGGAACTCCGCAGGCCACGGCACATCGGACGATCGGCACGCACCACCCCCGACTTTCGTCGGGGCCGGACCGCGACCGCCGATGACCACACCTCGATCCAACCGGCCGGCGGCTCACGAGACAGGAGTGCACGTATCCGACTTCGCGGTAGGGGTAGCCCCACCACGCCACGGGGCCTCACCCCACCGGCACGCCCGTGACCTCACTTTCGTCAGGGCCACGGCCTTACCTCCGGCAGGACCGCGCCCTCCGGCGGGCGGGGTAGCGTCGCCCCGTGAAGCACCTGCGCCGCCGGACCCGCGCCCAGTGGACCCGTGACCTCCTGCTGTGGCTCCTGCTGTCGGCCGTGATCGCCGCCATGGGGGCCGACCCGGTCACCGACGCCACGGGGTTCGCCGTGCGGACCGGGCCGCTGGTCGCGCTCGCCGGGGCGGCCGTGCTGGCCGGCCGGCCGTGGCCGCTCGCCGCGGTGCTGCTGCTGCTGCCGTTCGGGCCGTGGCGGTTCGACATGGGGCTCGCCACGTCCACACTCGTCTGGCCGGAGCACCTTCCCCACGTGAAGATCATCCCGTTCCAGCCGGTGACGTTGTTCGTCGTCTGGTACGCCTACCTCGCCGGCCGGCGGATGAGGGGCACCGGCCCGGCGCTGGCGGCGTTCGCGCTGCTCGTCGTCATCGGCGCGGGACTCGTGGTGGCGCGGGGCGCCGGCCTCGGCCTGTGGATCACCGTGACCACGGGGCTGCTGGCCGTGTACGCGGTGCCGTACCTGCTGGGGCTGCTGCGACGCCGGTTGCTGCAGCAGCGCGAGCAGGCCAGGCTGTCGGCGGCGGCCCGCGCGAGGCTGCGCGAGCGGGCCAGGATCGCCCGGGACATGCACGACTCCCTCGGCCACGACCTGGCCCTCATCGCCGTCCGCGCGGCCGGGCTGGAGATGGCGCCGGGCCTCGACCCGGCGCAGGTCAGGGCGGCGGGGGAGCTCAGGGTGGCGGCGGCCGAGGCCACCGAGCGGCTGCGCCAGATCATCGGCCTGCTCCGCGATGACGACGAGGCCGGCGCCGACGCGGACGCCGGGCCGCCGCTGGCCCCCGTCGGGGAGGACGTGGCCGCCCTCGTCGAGCGGGCCCGCGCGTCCGGCATGCCGGTCACGCTGCGCCGGGACCCCTCCGTACCGGCGCCCGCGCTGGCGCGGGCGGTGGTGCAGGAGGGCCTGACGAACGCGGCCAAGCACGCGCCCGGCGCGCCCGTCACCGTCCTGCTCTCGCCGCGCCGGGTGGTCGTGCGCAACGGCCCGCCCCGCTCCCGCCCGGCAGCCGTGCCGGGCGGCCTCGGCCTCACCGGCCTGGACGAGCGCGTACGGCTGGCGGGCGGCACGATGACCGCCGGCCCCAGCGGCGACGGCTACGAGCTGGCCGTCGAGCTCCCCTGAGAGTTCGCCGAAGCTCCCCTGCACGGGGGAGGAGGTTCCCCTCCGGGCGGGAGGGATCGCGGCGCCCCGCGGACGAGCGTGGAGGCATGACTCGCACGACACCGTCCATCGGCCGCGTCACCGCCGCGATCGTGGCGATCGCCGCCATGTTGCCCTACCTCACGCTCAAGATCCTCTGGATGGCCGGCAATCCGCTGGGCCTCGATCAGGCGTTCGTGGCCGACCCGACCGTGGTCGCACTCAACGCGATGACGTTCGGCATGGACGCCGTGGGACTGGTCATGGCCCTGGGGTTCATCATGCGGTGGGGGATGCGCCTGCCCGCCTGGCTCGTGCTGCTGCCCCTGTGGGTCGGCACCGGCCTGCTGTCCGTCGTGGTGGCCACGACGCCGCTGAGCGTGCTCGTCGAGGGCGCGGACGTCCTGCCCGCCGCCGGGCCGATCCAGCCGTGGGTGTTCGCGGTGGTGTACAGCGGGTTCGTGGCGCAGGGCGTCGGGCTGATGGTCTCCTTCGCGCTCTACGCCCGCGACCGCTGGCCGCACGTGTTCACCACCGCCGTGACCGACCGGCCCGTCACCCTCACCACGCCGTTCCAGATCGTGGTCGCGAGGGGCGCGCTGCTGGTGACCCTGCTGCTCGGCGGCATCCGGCTCGCCTGGGCGTTCGGCGTCACCGCCGGGCTGCCCGGCGGCATGGCCGACGCCTACTCGCCGTCGTCGGCGTTCCAGGACGGGCTCAAGGGCCTGCTCGCCATCGGCGCCGGCGCGGCCCTGGTGGCCATGGTCACCGGCACGGGCCGCACGGCGTTCTGGAAGCCGCTGGTGGTGGCGTGGCTGGGCGCGGGCGCGATGTTCGGCTGGGGCCTGTACGCGATGATCGTCACCGCGGCCGGCGGGCCGCTCGGCGGGAACGCGCCCGGCGTGCTCGGCGTGGTGCAGCTGTTCGAGACGCTGACGGGCCTGGTGATGGGGATGTGCGGGGCGTTCCTGCTGGCCGAACGGTCGCGCCCGGCCGCCGGCGGATCAGGCGGGCGTCACGTGCAGGCGGCCCAGCACCCGCTTGAAGGCGAGGATCGAGAAGGCGATCGCGCACCCGCTGATCACGGCCACCGCTGACGTCCTCAGCAGCATGAACGTGCCCAGCGACTCGTGCAGCGCGAGCCAGATGCTCACCGTCGAGTTCGCCAGCAGCACGAAGGCCCACAGCAGGGTGATCCGCGCGAAGAAGCGGCGCATCCGCTCGTGCTTGAGCACCGCCGACGGCAGATGGATGTAGTCGAGCGTCAGCTTCTGCACGAGCGGCCGGTTCAGCCGCACCGACGCCAGGAACGCCATGCTGATGCAGATCGTGCCCAGCTCCGGCTGGATGAAGTAGACCACCCAGCTCCCCGTCCAGAACCCCACCAGCGCCCGGATCGTCACCGCGATCGCCGCCAGGAACATCGTGGCCGGCACCCGGACACCTCTGACCAGCCGCCAGGCCACCCCGAGGTAGACCCACGAGACGGCCGCGATGAGCGCCCCGGTCAACCCCAGCACCGCCAGGGCCGCGTAGAACACCGCGAGCGGCGCCACCACTCCTTCGAGCAGCCGGGGGATCGCCTGGCGGGCGAGAGAGGTGAGGCGTGGCAGGGTTACCGCAGGATGGTTCAAGGCTGCTCCGCAGATAGGCCGGACGGCCGTCGACTCCCGGCGCCTACCCGCGTTTCGGGCGGTCAGGCCTGCCGGGCGACCGGGTCGGGGTTACTCCGTGCTTACCCCGGCGCACCCCGAGGGCGGCGCGCCGGTGGCTTACGGTACCCGCCCGCCCGGGATGCCACTGCGTCTTTTGCCACGTTCCGGTCCCAGGACCACCCGTCCGGGTGGTGTCCGGGTCACCCGCCCAGGGAGGCGGTGGCCAGCTTGGCGCCGAACCCGACGAACAGAGCCCCCACCCCCGAGGTGAGACCCGCGCTCAGCCGGCGGCGCGCCCTGAACTGCCTGGCCAGGAACGTCCCGCCGAAGATCAGCGCCGTCAGGTAGAGGAAGCTGAACACCTGGATGATCGCGCCCAGGATGAGGAACGACAGCGCGGGCGTGGCGTAGCCCGGGTCCACGAACTGGATGAAGAACGAGACGAAGAACAGGATCGCCTTCGGGTTGAGCAGGCTGATCGTCAGCGCCTTGCCGAACGGCCGGGACCTGCGGGTCCCCACGGCGTCCGGCTGCGGCCCATCGGTCTCGGACGACGGGGCGGACGCGCTGCGCCAGGCCCGAAAGGCGCCCCGGATCATCTGGAACCCGATCCACGCCAGATAGCCGGCCCCCGCGTACTTCACGATCGTGAACAGCACCGGGTTGGAGCGCAGCAGCGAGGCGGCGCCCGCGGCGGCCAGCGCCATCAGCACCGTGTCGCCCACGAACACGCCGGCCGCCGCCCGGTAGCCCTGCCGGACCCCCTGCCGCGCGGCCAGGCTCAGGACGTACAGGGAGTTGGGGCCGGGCAGCAGGATGATGAAGAACGCCCCGACGACGTACGTCCAGATGTCGGTGATCCCGAAGAACACGCCCTACCTCCCCACACAGATGGCGACATGTCACGTTATCTCGCGGCGGGGCCGCCGGCGCAAACCCCCGCGGTTTGACGGAGTGAGTCAGATTTGGGTCTTGTCCGTAGGCAGACATCCGCCTACGCTCACGCTTGCTCGTTAGTTAAGTTTCCTAATAAACGAGGAGACGCCCCCGTGCCCCGACTCGCCCCCCTCGCCGCCGCGGCCGCGTTCGCCGCCGCCTGCCTGCACACACCCCTCGCCCAGGCCGCCACCCCGCAGCCGGTCCAGGAGCCGGCCGCCCAGGAACAGGCCGTCCAGCAGGCCGTCACGCCCGTCCAGGCCAACGGTCAGCTCCGCGTCTGCGGCCTGCGGCTGTGCAACCAGAACGGCAAGCAGATCCAGCTCCGCGGCATGAGCTCGCACGGCCTGCAGTGGTACCACCAGTGCCTCAACACGGCTTCCCTGGACGCCCTGGCGAACGACTGGCGCGCCGACGTCCTGCGCATCTCCATGTACATCCAGGAAGGCGGCTACGAGACGAACCCGCGCCTGTTCACCGACCGGGTGCACAACCTGATCGAGCAGGCCACCGCCCGCGGCATGTACGCGATCGTCGACTGGCACATGCTCACCCCCGGCGACCCCAACGTCAACCTGTCGCGGGCCAGGACGTTCTTCACCGAGATCGCCCGGCGGCACAACGGCAAGAACAACGTCCTCTACGAGATCGCCAACGAGCCCAACGGCGTCTCCTGGTCGGCGATCAGGAACTACGCCCACCAGATCATCCCGACCATCAGGCAGCACGACCCCGACGCCCCCGTCCTCGTGGGCACCCGCGCCTGGTCGTCGCTGGGCGTGTCCGACGGCGCCACCGAGAGCGAGGTCGTCAACAACCCGGTCAACGCCGCCAACATCATGTACACCTTCCACTTCTACGCGGCCACGCACGACGGCCCGTATCTCGACACCCTGCGCCGGGCCGCCGACCGCATCCCCGTGTTCGTGACGGAGTTCGGCACCCAGACCGCCTCCGGCGACGGCGCGAACAACTTCGCCCGGTCGCAGCAGTACCTCGACCTCATGGCCCAGAAGAAGATCAGCTGGGTCAACTGGAACTTCTCCGACGACCACCGCTCCGGCGCCGTCTTCACCACCGGCACCTGCCCCGGCGGGCCGTTCGCCGGCACCTCCCGGCTCAAGCCGGCCGGCGTCTGGGTCCGCGACCGGATCCGCACCCCCGACGACTTCTGAGCCCCGGCCCGCGGATTTGGGCCTTCACCGCGGCACGCTTCGTCTTCACTCTCGGTTCAGGCGCGTGTCAAACCCCCGACTCGCGCGCCTGAGGAGGACCTGGTGAAACGCCGATTAGTCATCCTGCTGGCCGTCCTGGGACTGGTCTGCCTGACCGGCGCGACCGGCGCGGGAGCCGCTGCCGAGCCGCCGCCGAACAGGCAGTACCGCGTTCAGGGGCCGGCCGACGCCAAGCAGCGCAGCGCGGTGGCCGCGACCGGCGCGGCGATCGACGAGGTGACGAAGGACTCGGTCCTCGTCACCGCCACGGAAGCCGAGGTCGCCGCGATCGCGAAGCTCGGCTACCGGGTCGCGGAGGTGCCGCGCCCGTTACTCCCGTCCGGTGCCGGGATCGCTGACTTCCCGCCGTCGGACTCCGGCTACCACAACTACGCGGAGATGAACGCGAACATCAACGCGCTCGTCGCCGCCCGGCCGAACATCGCCAGCAAGTTCGTCTACGGCACCTCGCACGAGGGCCGGCAACTCGTCGGCGTCAAGATCAGCGACAACGTCGGCACCGACGAGGCCGAGCCGGAGGTGCTCTTCACCGCCCACCAGCACGCCCGCGAGCACCTCACGGTCGAGATGGCGCTGTACATCATGCACCTGCTCGCCGACAACTACGGCACCGACGCCCGGATCACCGACCTGGTGAACACCAGGGAGATCTGGATCATGCCGGACCTGAACCCGGACGGCGGCGAGTACGACATCGCGACCGGCTCCTACCGTTCGTGGCGCAAGAACCGCCAGCCGAACAGCGGCTCCTCGGCCGTCGGCACCGACATGAACCGCAACTGGGCCTACCAGTGGGGCTGCTGCGGCGGCTCCTCGGGCTCGCCCTCCAGTGACACCTACCGAGGCGCCTCCGCGGAGTCGGCGCCCGAGGTCAAGGCCGTGGCCGACTGGGTGCGCGGCCGCGTCGTCGGCGGCGTCCAGCAGCTCAGGGCGCACATCGACTGGCACACCTACAGCGAGCTGATCCTGTGGCCGTACGGCTACACCTACAACGACACCGCGCCCGGACTGACCCAGGACGACCGCGACGCGCACGCCGTCCTGGGCCAGAACATGGCCGGCACCAACGACTACACCCCCGAGCAGGCCAGCGACCTCTACATCACCGACGGCACCATCGACGACTGGCTGTGGGGCGCGCACAAGATCTTCAGCTTCACCTTCGAGATGTACCCGAGGGGCGCCAGCCCCGGCTTCTACCCGCCGGACGAGCAGATCGTCCCGCAGACCACCCGCAACCGGGAGGCGGTGCTCCGCTTCCTGGAGTACGCCGACTGCGTCTATCGGATCATCGGCAAGGAGGCGCAGTACTGCGGCACCGGCAACCCGCCCGAGACCGTCTACTCCGACACCTTCGAGTCCGACACCGGCTGGACCGCGAACCCGGGCGGCACCGACACCGCCACCGCCGGGCAATGGGAGCGCGGCGACCCCGAGGCCACCACCTCGTCGGGGGCCAAGCAGCTCGGCACCACGGTCAGCGGCAGCAACGACCTGGTGACCGGCCGCCTCGCCGGGGCCTCGGCCGGTGTCCACGACATCGACGGCGGCGTCACCTCGATCCAGTCGCCGCCGATCACGCTGCCCGCCGGCGGCACCCTGTCCCTGTCCCTGTCCGCCTACCTCGCGCACGGCTCCAACTCCTCCAGCGCCGACTACCTGCGGGTCAGGGTCGTCGGCGGCACCACGACGACCGTGCTCCAGCAGGCCGGCGCGGCCACCAACCGCAACGGCGCCTGGGCCGTCACCACGGCGAACATCTCCGCCCACGCGGGCCAGACGGTCCGCATCGTCGTCGACGCGGCGGACGCGTCCGGCGCCTCCCTGGTGGAGGCGGGCATCGACGACGTCCGCATCACCCGCACACCCTGACAGCCGGCACCAGGGCGCCCCGCCTCGCCGGCGGGGCGCCGACGGCAGGTGACATTCCCGTTTCTTTGGGTCTTGTAAGGGCCGGCTGTCAAGGCTACGATCGCGACAACTCTTAGGAAACTTTCCTATAAGAAGCCGCGGCGTGACCGTGCCGTACGGCTTCGCGCTCTCACCCCCCGGCGCGAGCCGTACGGCACACCCCTTGAGCACACCCCTTGAGCACAGCCCTTGAGCACAGCCGACCCCCCAGACCCCAGGGAACGCCATGAGACCCCGTCGCCTGTTTCTCGCCTTACTGGCCGCCCTCGCCATGTTCGCCACCGTGCTCGTCACCGGACTGGCCACCACCGCCCCCGCCGCCGCGCACGGCGCCGTGACGGTCGCCGCCCCGCAGTGGCAGCCCAACACCGCCTACACCGCCGGCACCCGCGTCACCTACAACGGCCAGGACTACGAGTGCATCCAGTCGCACACCTCCCTGACCGGCTGGGAACCGCCCAACGTGCCCGCCCTGTGGAAGGCGGTCAGCGGCGGCGGCGACCCGGGAGCGCCCTCCGCCCCCGGCGCCCCCAACGTCACCGGCACCACCAACACCTCGATCAGCCTGTCATGGGGCGCCTCGACCGGCACCGTCACCGGCTACCGCGTCTACGAGGGATCCACGGTCCGCGCCACGGTCGGCGGCACCTCGGCGACGATCGGCTCGCTGGGCACCTGCACCACGCACACCTACACGGTCAAGGCCTACAACTCCGCCGGTGAGTCGCCGGCCAGCGCCTCCGCGACCGGCACCACCAACGGCTGCACCGGCGGAGGCGGCAAGATGGCCGGCGCCCCCTACCTCTACATGGGCTGGGGCAACCCGCCCGCCCCCGCCACGGTCATGAACGCCACCGGCGTCAAGTCGTTCACCATGGCCTTCATCCTGTCGAGCGGCGGCTGCACCCCCGCCTGGGACGGCCAGCGCCCGCTGACCGGCGGCGCCGACGCCCAGGCCATCTCGGCCATCAAGGCCGCCGGCGGCAACGTGCAGATCTCCTTCGGCGGCTGGCAGGGCAACAAGCTCGGCCCCAACTGCTCCACCCCGCAGGCCTTCGCCGGCGCCGTCCAGCAGGTCATCAACGCCGTCGGTCCCGCGGTGGTCGACTTCGACATCGAGAACACCGACGAGTTCGAGAACTACACCGTCCAGGACCGCATCCTCAACGGCCTCAAGATCGTCAAGCAGAACAACCCCGGCGTGAAGGTGGTCGTCACCTTCGGCACCACCAGGACCGGCCCCAACGCGCACGGCATCCGCCTGATCAACCAGTCGAAGGCGCTCGGCGTCCCGATCGACAACTACACGATCATGCCGTTCGACTTCGGCAGCTCCAACATCTACCAGGACACCGTCAACGCCTCCGAGGGCCTGAAGAACGCGCTGAAGAACGCCTTCGGCTGGAGCGACGCCCAGGCGTACGCGAAGATGGGCATCTCCGGCATGAACGGCCTGTCCGACCAGCAGGAACTCACCACCCCCGCCACCTGGACACAGATCCGCGACTGGGCCAGGAGCAAGGGCCTGACCAGGCTGGCCTACTGGGCCGTCAACCGCGACCGCCCCTGCCCCGGCGGCGGCGTCGTCTCCAACTGCAGCGGCATCTCCCAGAGCGAGTGGGAGTTCACCCGCATCACCGCGGGCTTCTGACCCCCTCCCCGACGGGGCGGGCCGCCGACCGCACCGGTGGCCCGCCCCGCCGCGAAAGGACACCCCCCATGAAGCTACGAGGACTCGCGGCGGCGGCCGCGATCGCCTTGGGCCTCACCGCCCTCCACGCCGCCCCCGCCTCCGCCGCGAACATCCTGGCCAACCCCGGCTTCGAAACCGGCCTCGACGCCTGGACCTGCACCGGCCAGGCCACCACCGTGACCTCACCCGTGCACGGCGGCGCCCGGGCGCTCCAGGCCACGCCGGCCGGCAACGACCTCGCCCGCTGCGCGCAGACCCTGACCGTCCAGCCCGGCACCACCTACCAGCTCTCCGCCTGGGTGCGCGGCGGCCACGTCTTCCTCGGCGCCACCGGCACCGGAGTCGATGCCAGCACGTGGGCCACCCCCGGCGCCCAGTGGACCCGGCTCACCACCTCCTTCACCACCCCCGCCGGCACCCGCCAGGTCACCGTCCACGTCAACGGCTGGTACGGCCAGCCCGCCTACCTGGCCGACGACGTCGTGCTCGACGGCCCCGGCGGCGCCCCCGACACCCGGCCCCCGACCGTCCCCGCGAACGTGTCGGCCGGCAACCCCACCGGCACGAGCCTCACCGTCACCTGGGCCGCCTCCACCGACGACACCGCCGTCACCCGCTACGAGGTCTCCCGCGACGACGCCGCCCCGGTCGCCGTCACCGGCACCACCCACACCGCCACCGGCCTGACCCCGGACACCGCCTACGGCTTCCGCGTGCGCGCCTGCGACGCCGCCGGCAACTGCTCCGCCTACAGCCCACCAGCCCAGGGCCGGACCGCCGGCGACACCACCCCGCCGCCCACCGGCGAGATCAGGTACGCCCCGTACATCGACATCACCATGCCGAGCCCCTCGCTGACCGGCGCCGCGGCCGCCACGGGCGTGAAGAACTACACCCTGGCCTTCGTCCTCGGCGACAGCACCGGCTGCAACCCCGCCTGGGGCGGCACCATCCCGCTCGCCGACTCCCGCATCATCGGCGACGTCAAGGCCCTGCAGGCCCAGGGCGGCCAGGTCGTCGTCGCCAGCGGCGGCGCCATGGGCCCCTACCTGGAGCACACCTGCGCGAGCAGCGCCGCGCTGCTCGCCGCGTACAAGAAGGTGCTCGACACCGTCGGCACCGACCACCTCGACGTCGACGTCGAGGCGTCCATCGACATCGCCAAGGTCAACACCGCGCTCAAGCAGCTCCAGGCCGAACGCGGCACCGTCGTCAGCTACACCCTGCGGGTGCAGGGCCAGGACTACGGCGTGGACCCGTTCTCCCTGCAGATCCTCCAGGACGCCGCGGCCCGCGGCCTCGACGTCGTCGTCAACCCGATGCTCATGAACTTCGGATACACCGGAAACTGGGGCGAGGCCATGATCGCGGCGGCCCAGGCGACCCTGAACCAGATGCGGACCGTCTGGCCCGCCAAATCCGACGCCCAGCTCAGGAGGATGCTCGGAGTCACCCCGATGATCGGCCGCAACGACACCGGCATGACCACGACCCAGGCCGACGCCCGCAAGCTGCGCGACTGGGCCAACGCCCAGCACATCGGCTTCGTCGGCTTCTGGTCCACCGGCCGCGACAACGGCGGCTGCCCCGGCGGCACGCTCTCACCGACGTGCAGCGGCGTCGCCCAGTCCCCCTACGAGTTCACCGGCATCTTCAAGGGGTTCACCGGGTGAGGCTCACGTCGTCGGGATGAGCTGGGTCGGCTTCACCGGCAGGCCCGGCCCCGGCGGCCGATACGTCGGCAGCGCCTCCCCGTACTCGTGCATCCACGGATGGTCCAGCAGCAGCCGCATCCGCCCCCCGGCCCGAGGCGGCTCCGCCTCGACCGGGACGGGTGCGGCCCGGTCCACCGCCAGCTTGGCCACCGCGTCCGCCACCAGCCGCGCGTCCGGCGGCGCCAGATCGCACCGGTCGTCCGGACCGATCAGCAGCTCCACGTCCGGGGGCAGCGGGTAGATCGGCCGCGGGATCGCCAGCACCCTCGGCGAGGGCGCCATCGGCAGCCCCTCGCCGACCGCGTCCAGCAGCACCGAGCGCGCTGAGCGCCCGCTCAGCACCCCGTCCGCGAGCGGCCAGCACCACCTGCCGACGTTCGTCCCGTCCTCACCGCAGGCGTGCAGGCACAGGTACGGCACCAGCGGCACCCCGTTCACCGGCCCCTGCCGCACCCACCCGTCGCCACAACCGGCCAGCACCAGCAGCGCCAGCATGGCCCGGTAGGCCGTGTCGGAGTGCGACGTCTCCAGCCGGCCCGGCACGATCACGCACCGCCCGCCGGTCCGCCCGGCCGTCGTCCCCAGCTCCCGCGCGATCTTCACCGTGCGCGCCGCCGGCACCCCCGTGAACGCCTCCTGCCAGGCCGGCGTGTACGGCTCGGACCGATCGTCGTAGCCGTCCGGCCAGGAGCCCGGCAGCCCCGCGCGGGCCACCCCGTACACCGCCAGCAGCAGGTCGAACACCGTCGTCGCGAGCTGCTCGCCGTCCCGCACCACCGGCACCCCGCGCCGCAGCACCCCCGGCCCGTCGTCGAAGCGCGGCAGCAGCACCTCCACCGCCTCACCGCCGTACACGCTCAACCCGTCCGCCGGCTCGCCCAGCCCGCCGCCCGCCACGAACGCGCCCCCGCGCTCCCGCAGGCGCACCAGGAACGGCAGGTCCGTGCGCTCCATCGCGTGCGCGGCGAACGCCGGCCGGTCGAGATAGAACTCCTTCAGCAGCACGTGCCCCATCGCCATCGCCAGCGCCCCGTCGGTGCCCGGCCGGACCACCAGCGTCTCGTCGGACAGCCTCGTCGGGTGCGGCCCGATGGCCACCACCTTCTGCCCCTTGTACCGCCCGGCGATCACCCACGGCGTCTCGGGGGAGCGGGCCAGCCGGTTGTTCTCGCCCCACAGCATCACGTGCGCGGCCCTGGCCCAGTCGTCGCCCTGCGGTCCGCGAAAGCCCCGGCCCAGCATCTGCTCCGGAGCGCTCGGCTGCTCCGTCAGCACCGCGCCGCCCAGCCCGCCCACCACCCCGGCCAGCGACGAGGTGGACAGCGCCGCCACGTGCCCGGCGCCGTGCTCGGCGACCGTGTGGACGAGGGCGGCGGCGGTCAGCTCCGCGGCCGTGCCGTCGTCCAGCGGCACCCGCCGCCCGCCGCGCGCCTGGCGGTACACCTCAGAGTTTCCTGTGAGTTTCGCCCAGGCCGCCACCGGGTCACGAAGCCCGTCTTTCACCTCAAAGTAGAGTCTGACCAGTGCCTGGTTGACCTGCGATCCCCCCATGGAAAGAGTTCAGCACAGACGGTCATGGTCTATCGCGGTACGACCCGCCATGTCGGGGATAAGAATCGTACGCGGTACGTCAGGTCAAGTGGCAGGACCCAGGGGAGTACGGCAGGCTAGATGCCGCCATGGAATACGCAGTTCTCACGGGGATCGTCCTCGTCGCCGGAATCATGCTCGCCCTCGTCGCCCAGTGGCGCGACTGGCGGCCATCCCTCCTCGTCGCGGTGCTCGTGGGGGTGGTCGTCCGTGTCCTGCTGCTGTTCACCGCGGCGGACGACGCCTGGCAACCGGTCGACTACGTCGAGAGCTTCAAACCGGCGGGCGTGGCCATCCTCAACGGCCAGGACCCGGTGCTGGCCAGCGAGGGCGGCTGGCACTTCCTGCCGATGATCCCCTACGTGTACGGGATCCTGCTGTGGACCGGCCTGCCGTGGGAGTACGCCGGCCGCCTCGTCACCGTGGTCGCCGACATCGCGCTGATCCCGCTGGTCGCCAAGCTGGCCGGAGGACCGAGGGCCACGCTGCGCGCCCTGCAGTACGCGCTCAGCCCGCTCGCCCTCCTCGTCGCCTCCATCCACGGCCAGGTCGAACCCGTGGCCCTCGTCTTCGGCGTGGCGGCCTTCGTCGTCGCGCGCGGCCCCGGCTCGCCGCAGCGCGCCGGCATGACGACCGACGTCGTCGCCCGGGTGCGGCACGGCATGACCGCCTACGGCTGGCGCGCCTCGCTCCAGCGGATCGCCGGCCCCGGCGGCATGCTCGCCCGGGCGCTGCGCCCCGGCCCCGACGACCGCGCCCACCTCAAGCGCGCCGCCCTGGCCGGCCTGCTGATGGGCCTCGCGCTCAGCGCCAAGAGCTGGCCCATCTGGCTCGTCCCCGGCATGCTGCTGCTCCTGCCCAACCTGCGGGCCCGGATCGCCGCCCTGTTCGCCACCGGCGCCGTGCCGCTGTTCTTCCTGGTCACGCTCCCCGTCTTCGCGGGCACCTCGTTCAGCCAGATCCCCGAGGTCATCGACACCATCCGCGACATCCGGCCGATCGTCGGCGAATGGGGCTGGACCCCGCACCTCACCGGCGGCGACTGGGCGCTGATCCCCTGGGCGGCCAAACTCGGCACCTACCTCATCTACGCCTGCGTGCTGGGCTGCATCTGGGCGTGGCGGCGGGCCGACCCGATCGACATGACCACGGCCATCCTGCTCGCCTTCATGGTCGTCACACCACGGCTCGGCGCCCAGTACCTGCTGTGGTTCATGCCGTTCCTCATCGCCCGGCCGACCCGCTTCGCCTGGCCGGCGATCATCGGGGTGTCGTTCTGGGCGGCCTACGGCTACCTCTACATGACCCAGTTCGACGTCAACACCTGGTGGGAGCTGCACTCCTACTGGTCGCGGGCGTCGATCGTGCTGCTGCCGATCCTCGCCCTCGCCATGCCGTGGGCCCGCCGCGTCGCGACGGGCCCGCTGGACGGCCTGGCCGCCGACGTGACGGGCAGGCCGCGCGTCACGTCAGCGGCATAGCCGTTCCCCCAACACCACCCACTGGTCGGGGTGGACGAACGCCACCACGGCGTCGCGGGGGATCCCCGCGGCGGCCAACGCCGCGTCCACACCGTCGTACCTGGTCCGCAGCGAGGCGCGCAGCGTGCCGCCCACCCCGCCGAACCCCAGCTCGACCAGCTCCCGATAGGCGCGCCCGGCGTGCACCAAGGGCTCCGGGCGCCGGTCGATCCGCAGGATCGCCGAGTCGACCGACGGCACCGGCCGGAAACTGTGCCGGCCGACCCGGTCGCCCAGCCGCCAGCGGAACCACGGCCACGACCGCACCGTCACCAGGCTCCAGCGCCCGTAGTCGCCCGACCGCTTGCGGGCGTACTCGAGCTGCGTGAGCAGCGTCGCCGAGGTGAGGGCCGGCGCACCGAGGCACCAGTCCACGATCCTGGACGTGGCCGAGTAGGGGATGTTGCCGACGACCGCGAACGGCTCACGCGGTGGCTGGGCGGCCGCGAAGTCGCCCCTGACCACGTCGATCCGGGGATCGTCGCGGGTCCGCGCGGCGAGCCGGCCGGCCAGCCGCGGATCTATCTCGTAACCGACGACCCGAGCCCCGGCCTCCGCCAGGGCTCGGGTCAGCACGCCCTCGCCGGAGCCGGGCTCCAGCACGAGCCCTTCGGGGGCGGCGGCCTTGACCACCAGCTCCAGGGCGTTCCTGTCCACCAGGAAGTTCTGCGACAGCGTGCGCCTCGCCCGATCCGCGGGCGTGCGACCGCCGCCGCTCCTGACGGCCTTGTTCTGCTTGTGTGAATGATTTCCGTGCGCGAAGTCTTTCGCCACAGCTGCAGCCCTTTCGGGTCCTCGAGATCAAAGGGGTCTCGGAGGGCCCTGGGCGCGCCCGCGGCCGCGTGGAGAAGTCTGGAGAACGCGTCCGCTAGCGGGCCAGAGCCCGGCTGTGACGCAGACGCATGAAGGAGATACCTGGCATGCCGGCCAGGTTAGGCAGTGCCCGCGCCGGACGGCAACGCATTTACCGCCGGCCTTCTCCCCGTAGGGGCGTCCGATTCCTACAAGAACGCGCCCCGGCTGCCCGCTAGCGTCAGCGGCATGGACATCCTCACCCGGGCGGCCGCATATCTCGAACTGCACGGCCGCCTGATCGACAGGCTGACCTTCGCCGCCCTGTTCGCGGACGGGTCGCGGCAGCGGGCGCTGGACGCGCTGCGCTGCTACCAGAACCCCGACGGCGGCTTCGGCCACGCCCTCGAACCGGACCTGCGCGGCGCCGGCAGCCAGCCTGAGCCGGTCGAGGTGGCTTTCCACGTCCTGGACTCCCTCGACGCCTTCGACGACCCGATGGTGCCGGCCGCCTGCGACTACCTGCTCTCCGTGACGGCCAAGGACGGCGGGGTGCCGTTCGTGCTGCCCAGCGTCCGCGGCACCGCGCACGCGGTCTGGTGGGAGCCCGCCTCCGACGACCCGCCGGGCGACCTCGTCCCGACCGCCACCCTCGTGGCGCTGCTCCACAAGCACGGCGTCGAGCACGCGTGGCTCGGGCCCGCCACCGACTTCTGCTGGTCGCGGATCGCCCTCGTCGAGGAGACCACGCCGTACCACGCCCGCGCCGTCATCCCGTTCCTGGAACACGTGCCCGACCGGGCGCGGGCCGAGGCGGAGTTCGCCCGGCTCCGCGACGCCGTCCTGGCCAACGTCACCTTCGACCCGGCCGCCTCCGGGGACGCGCACTTCCCCCTGGACTTCGCCCCGGAGCCGTTGCGGCTGCCGCTGTTCGACGCGGCGACGCTCGACACCCACCTCGACGCGGTGGTGGCCGCCCAGACCCCGGAGGGAGGCTGGGCCCCCAACTGGCCGATGTGGACGCCGCTGGTGGAACACGAGTGGGGCGGCCACCTCACGGTCGCGCGCCTGCAGACCCTGCGCGCCTACGGCCGCCTCTGACCTTCCCTCCCCGCCCGGCCCGCCCCCGCCCGGCCCGTCCCCACCCGGGCCCGTCCCCACCCGGCCCGTCCCCACCCGGCCCGTCCCCACCCGGGCCCGTCCCCACCCGGCCCGTCCCCACCCAGGCCCCTCCCCACCCGGGCCCGTCCCCGGCGGCGCGGCGCCAGCTGTCGGCAACGGCGGCCCGGCACCTGCGGCGCCCGGCATCAGCGCGGCCACGCACGCACGGCCGCGCCTGTCCACCGCCCACCGCCGCCCCACCGCCATCGCCTGCCCGCGATTCTGTCGGTGGCGTCGCCTAGCGTGGAGGCATGTACGAGGAACGGCCACCCGCGCCGGCGTTCGCCGACCGCATCGCCTGCGAGTGGTCGAGTGTGAGCGACGTCGGCGGCACCCTGCTCGTGGTGCCCGACGGCTGCGTCGACCTGATCTGGGGCCCCGGCGGCCTCTTCGTCGCCGGTCCCGACACGGGCCCCGTTCCCACGCCCATGCGTCCCGGCGACGCGTTCACCGGCATCCGGTTCAAGCCGGGGGCCGTGGGCGAGGTGTTCGGCGTGCCGCTCGACTGGCTGCGTGACCAGCGCGTCCCGCTGGCGAGCCTCGACGTCATGCGGCAGCTGACCGAGTCCGAGCCCGGCGACCGGCTCGCGGCCGTCCGCGAGGCGGTCATCGGCCGGCTGCGCGAGACGACGCCGGTCGACCGGACCACGACGGCCCTGGTCGCGGCCCTGCGTGCGGGTCGCACGGTGCGGGAGGTCGCCCGAGACCTCGGCTACAGCGAGCGCCAGCTCCACCGCAGGGCCGTGGCCGGTTTCGGCTACCCGCCCAAGACCCTGCAGCGCATCGTCCGCTTCCAGCGGGCCCTGCGGCTGGCCCGCTCGGGTGTCCCGTTCGCCGAGGTGGCGGCCAGGGCCGGCTACACCGACCAGGCCCACCTGTCCCACGACGTCAAGCGGCTGAGCGGTGTGTCACTCCGGCACCTGGCCGGCTGACGGCCTGCGGGGTTCGGCGCGGGGGTCAGTGCGGGCCTCGGGGGTGGCTGCTCAGCGTCGCGGCTCCGCCGACGACTCGTCGCCGGCGGACCGGTCGTTCGCCTGCCCGGATGACGCCGGGTCAGGGGACGCGTGCTCGGGAGCGGACGCCGGTGCCGGTGGCGGCTCGGCGGGCTGTTTCGCATCGCCGGTGGAGGGCGCGGCCTCCGGAGCGGCCTGCGTCCCGGAGATCAGTGCCGCCGTCCATGTCGCGCTCGGATCGCTGTCCACCAGCACCGCCCGGGCGAACAGGCTCAGCGGGATCGCCAGGATCGCCCCCAACGGCCCCAGCACGAAGGTCCAGACCAGCAGCGACAGGAACGTCATCGTCGTCGACAGCCCCACCGCGTCACCGAGGAACTTCGGCAGGATGAACGACTGCACCACCACGTTGATGACGCAGTACGCGCCGATGACGAGCAGCATCTGCTTGACCCCGCCGTCGAGGAGGGCGAGCAGCGCCGGGGGGATGAGACCGAGCACGAAGCCGACGTTCGGGATGTAGTTGGTGATCAACGCCAGCACGCCCCACAGCACGGGGAGCGGCACCCCGAGGAACGACAGCGCCGCCACGTCCAGCGCCGAGCAGATCAGCCCGAAGACCGTCGAGACGATCAGGTAGCGACGGGTCTTGTGGGCGAACGTGGTCAGCGCCGTCACCATCCCCGCCTTGCTGTCGAGCCGGCCTGCCAGGATCCGGCCGGTCACCGGGGCGTCGAGGCACATCGCCAGCAGCAGCACCACGACGAGGAAGAGGCTGGACAGCACACCCACCAGGCTCGACAGCAGGCTCTGCGCGACGCCCACCACTCGCCCGACGTCGATGGCCTGGATCGCCTGGTTGATCTGCTCGCTGCCGATGCCGAGCGAGCCGGCGTAGCTCTGGGCGTCGGCCAGCAACCGCTGGAACTGCTCGGCGTACGTCGGGAGGAGGTAGGCGAGCTGCGTGGCCGAGAACGTCAGCACCGCCACCATGCCGAGCAGCACCAGCACGACGATGAGGAACGGCACCGCCACCTGCAGCCAGGCGGGCGCCCCCCGGCCGTCCAGCCAGCCGCGCACGGGTGCGACCGCGATGACCAGCACCAGCGCCAGGAAGACGGGGCCCAGGATGGACGCCACCTCACGCATCCCGAACAGGGCGACCACCGCGCCGGCGATCCCCATCAGGACGATGACCGCTCTGGGTACGGGTTGATCGCGCACGTCCTGTTCCTACCCTGACAGCGCAGGGAACACCGGTGCCGCCGGGGAATCCGGTTGATTTGACGGTTGCGGGAGTGCTGCATAGAGTTCACCAGTCCCACGAGGACGGCGGTGACCGCCGGACTCACTCGGGGGCCACCTCCTGATCCGATCCCGTGCACGGGCTCACGCCTGTGAACGAGCGGCTTTGACATCAGTCGAAAGCTTGGGTAGGTTAAGAGGGTTGCCCTGGAGACGGGGTGGTGTTCGATTCTTGGAAGTCGGTCGGGTTCGAGTCAATTTGACACGAACTTGGGGGGCTGAAAAGATAAGGGCACGGAAAACGAAATGAACGCCTCCGAGCGAGGACCTGGAAGGGTTCGAGTAAGGAAGTACGCGTCCGTTTCTTGAGAACTCAACAGTGTGTTAAAAGCCAGTGCATGATGCACAACCCCGTCATTTCGGTGACGGATTCCTTTTATAGCTAGATCAGACCTTTTTTGGAGAGTTTGATCCTGGCTCAGGACGAACGCTGGCGGCGTGCTTAACACATGCAAGTCGAGCGGAAAGGCCCTTCGGGGTACTCGAGCGGCGAACGGGTGAGTAACACGTGAGTAACCTGCCCCTGACTCTGGGATAAGCCCGGGAAACTGGGTCTAATACCGGATACGACCGGCTCTCGCATGAGATGCTGGTGGAAAGTCTTTTCGGTTGGGGATGGACTCGCGGCCTATCAGCTTGTTGGTGGGGTAGTGGCCTACCAAGGCGACGACGGGTAGCCGGCCTGAGAGGGCGACCGGCCACACTGGGACTGAGACACGGCCCAGACTCCTACGGGAGGCAGCAGTGGGGAATATTGCGCAATGGGCGAAAGCCTGACGCAGCGACGCCGCGTGGGGGATGACGGCCTTCGGGTTGTAAACCTCTTTCAGCAGGGACGAAGTTGACGTGTACCTGCAGAAGAAGCGCCGGCTAACTACGTGCCAGCAGCCGCGGTAATACGTAGGGCGCAAGCGTTGTCCGGAATTATTGGGCGTAAAGAGCTCGTAGGTGGCTGGTCGCGTCTGCCGTGAAAGCCCGCAGCTTAACTGCGGGTCTGCGGTGGATACGGGCCGGCTAGAGGTAGGTAGGGGCAAGTGGAATTCCTGGTGTAGCGGTGAAATGCGCAGATATCAGGAGGAACACCGGTGGCGAAGGCGGCTTGCTGGGCCTTACCTGACGCTGAGGAGCGAAAGCGTGGGGAGCGAACAGGATTAGATACCCTGGTAGTCCACGCTGTAAACGTTGGGCGCTAGGTGTGGGGATCTTCCACGATCTCCGTGCCGGAGCTAACGCATTAAGCGCCCCGCCTGGGGAGTACGGCCGCAAGGCTAAAACTCAAAGGAATTGACGGGGGCCCGCACAAGCGGCGGAGCATGTTGCTTAATTCGACGCAACGCGAAGAACCTTACCAAGGTTTGACATCACCCGGAAAGCTTCAGAGATGGAGCCCTCTTCGGACTGGGTGACAGGTGGTGCATGGCTGTCGTCAGCTCGTGTCGTGAGATGTTGGGTTAAGTCCCGCAACGAGCGCAACCCTTGTTCCATGTTGCCAGCGGCGCCTTCGGGCGGCCGGGGACTCATGGGAGACTGCCGGGGTCAACTCGGAGGAAGGTGGGGATGACGTCAAGTCATCATGCCCCTTATGTCTTGGGCTGCAAACATGCTACAATGGCCGGTACAGAGGGCTGCTAAGCCGTGAGGCGGAGCGAATCCCTAAAAGCCGGTCTCAGTTCGGATTGGGGTCTGCAACTCGACCCCATGAAGTCGGAGTCGCTAGTAATCGCAGATCAGCAACGCTGCGGTGAATACGTTCCCGGGCCTTGTACACACCGCCCGTCACGTCACGAAAGTCGGCAACACCCGAAGCCCGTGGCCCAACCAGCTTGCTGGGGGGAGCGGTCGAAGGTGGGGCTGGCGATTGGGACGAAGTCGTAACAAGGTAGCCGTACCGGAAGGTGCGGCTGGATCACCTCCTTTCTAAGGAGCACAGACTCTCTTCGGAGAGTCCACGTCGAGGTCGTGAGCGAACGTCTCACGCTCGGCAGCTCATTAGTGGAGCACTGGCTAGTCAGCTGGACCGGGTTGCCGGGCCGCTAGTACCGCCCCTTCGGGGGAGTGGGAACGGGGTTTCGGGGGTTGGGTCTGGGTCTGAACACACTGTTGGGTCCTGAGGGAACGGACATGCGACGGGCCTGCTTCGGCGGGCTCGTGGTTTGTTGGTCCTCAGTCAGGGCCGGCCTCCTGTCATACCGTGTGCATCCTGTTGGGGTGTGCAGCTGGTGGTGGGGTGGGTTGGTCGCTGGTTGTTGTTTGAGATTTGCATAGTGGACGCGAGCATCTTTGTGGCCAAGTTTTTTAGGGCACACGGTGGATGCCTTGGCATCAGGAGCCGATGAAGGACGTGGGAGGCTGCGTTAAGCCTCGGGGAGTCGCCAACCAGACGTTGATCCGGGGATGTCCGAATGGGGAAACCTAGCACCAGTCATGTGGTGTTGCCTCCGCCTGAATGTATAGGGCGGTTGGTGGTAACGCGGGGAAGTGAAACATCTCAGTACCCGTAGGAAGAGAAAACAATAGTGATTCCGTGAGTAGTGGTGAGCGAAAGCGGATGAGGCTAAACCGGGCGTGTGTGATAGCCGGCAGGCGTTGCATGTTCGGGGTTGTGGGACCTCCTTTCAGTCTCTGCCGGGACTGTGAAGAGTGATAAATCTGTTCGATAGTTGAAGCCTCTGGGAAGGGGCGCCGTAGACCGTGAGAGCCGGGTAGACGAAATCGGATGGACTCTTTGGGGTGTTCCCGAGTAGCACGGGGCTCGAGGAATCCTGTGTGAATCTGCCAGGACCACCTGGTAAGCCTAAATACTCCCTGATGACCGATAGTGCACGAGTACCGTGAGGGAAAGGTGAAAAGTGCCCCGGTGAGGGGTCGTGAAATAGTACCTGAAACCGTGTGCCTACAAGCCGTAGGAGCGTAGTCGTTCTTCGGAGCGGCTGTGATGTGACTGCGTGCCTTTTGAAGAATGAGCCTGCGAGTTATGGTGTGTGGCGAGGTTAACCCGTGTGGGGGAGCCGTAGCGAAAGCGAGTCTGAATAGGGCGTTTGAGTCGCATGCTGTAGACCCGAAGCGGAGTGATCTACGCATGGGCAGGTTGAAGCTCAGGTAAGACTGGGTGGAGGACCGAACCCACCAGGGTTGAAAACCTGGGGGATGACCTGTGTGTAGGGGTGAAAGGCCAATCAAACTCCGTGATAGCTGGTTCTCCCCGAAATGCATTTAGGTGCAGCGTTGCGTGTTTCTTGCCGGAGGTAGAGCACTGGATGGCCGATGGGCCCGACAAGGTTACTGACGTCAGCCAAACTCCGAATGCCGGTAAGTGAGAGCGTGGCAGTGAGACTGCGGGGGATAAGCTTCGTAGTCGAGAGGGAAACAGCCCAGATCACCGACTAAGGCCCCTAAGCGTGTGCTAAGTGGGAAAGGATGTGGAGTCGCAGAGACAACCAGGAGGTTGGCTTAGAAGCAGCCACCCTTGAAAGAGTGCGTAATAGCTCACTGGTCAAGTGATTCCGCGCCGACAATGTAGCGGGGCTCAAGTACACCGCCGAAGTCGTGGCACTGACAGGTTTTTGGATCTGTTGGTGGGTAGGGGAGCGTCGTGCATCCGGTGAAGCCGCCGAGTGATCGAGTGGTGGAGGGTGTGCGAGTGAGAATGCAGGCATGAGTAGCGAATCGAGGGTGAGAAACCCTCGCGCCGGATGACCAAGGGTTCCTGGGGCAGGCTAATCCGCCCAGGGTAAGTCGGGACCTAAGGCGAGGCCGACAGGCGTAGTCGATGGACAACGGGTTGATATTCCCGTACCCGCTTCAACGCGCCCATATTGAACCTCGTGATGCTAAGAGTCCTTAAGTCCCTAACGCTCTTCGGAGTGTGGGTGAGGCTGAACGCTCGATCCGATCGGGTAGTAGGTAAGCGATGGGGTGACGCAGGAAGGTAGTCCAGCCCAGGCGATGGTTGTCCTGGGGTAAGCATGTAGCCCGTGTTGTAGGCAAATCCGCAACACTTGTGGGTGAGATGTGATGCCGAGCCGATTGTGGCGAAGTGGATGATCCTATGCTGCCGAGAAAAGCCTCTAGCGAGTGTTGTGGCGGCCCGTACCCTAAACCGACTCAGGTGGTCAGGTAGAGAATACTAAGGCGATCGGGTGAACTGTGGTTAAGGAACTCGGCAAATTGCCCCCGTAACTTCGGGAGAAGGGGGACCTCTGCTGGTGATAGGCCTTGCGCTTGGAGCTGGTGGGGGTCGCAGTGGCCAGGGGGAAGCGACTGTTTACTAAAAACACAGGTCCGTGCGAAGTCGTAAGACGATGTATACGGACTGACGCCTGCCCGGTGCCGGAACGTTAAGGGGACCGCTTAGCTGACTTCGGTTGGCGAAGGTGAGAACTTAAGCGCCGGTAAACGGCGGTGGTAACTATAACCATCCTAAGGTAGCGAAATTCCTTGTCGGGTAAGTTCCGACCTGCACGAATGGCGTAACGACTTCCCCGCTGTCTCAACCGCAGACCCGGCGAAATTGCATTACGAGTAAAGATGCTCGTTACGCGCAGCAGGACGGAAAGACCCCGGGACCTTCACTACAGCTTGACATTGGCGTTTGGAGCGTCTTGTGTAGGATAGGTGGGAGACTGGGAAGCTCGGACGCTAGTTCGGGTGGAGTCATTGGTGAAATACCACTCTGGTCGTTTTGAACGTCTAACTCTGGTCCGTGATCCGGATCGGGGACAGTGTCTGGTGGGTAGTTTAACTGGGGCGGTTGCCTCCTAAAGGGTAACGGAGGCGCCCAAAGGTTCCCTCAGCCTGGTTGGTAATCAGGTGTTGAGTGTAAGTGCACAAGGGAGCTTGACTGTGAGACTGACGGGTCGAGCAGGAGCGAAAGCTGGGACTAGTGATCCGGCATCGGCGTGTGGAAGCGGTGTCGCTCAACGGCTAAAAGGTACCCCGGGGATAACAGGCTGATCTTCCCCAAGAGTCCATATCGACGGGATGGTTTGGCACCTCGATGTCGGCTCGTCGCATCCTGGGGCTGGAGTAGGTCCCAAGGGTTGGGCTGTTCGCCCATTAAAGCGGTACGCGAGCTGGGTTTAGAACGTCGCGAGACAGTTCGGTCCCTATCCGCTGCGCGCGCAGGAGACTTGAAAGGGGCTGTCCCTAGTACGAGAGGACCGGGACGGACGAACCTCTGGTGTGCCAGTTGTACCGCCAGGTGCACGGCTGGTTGGCTACGTTCGGAAGGGATAACCGCTGAAAGCATCTAAGCGGGAAGCTCGCCTTGAGATGAGGTCTCCCACCACGTGAGTGGGTAAGGCTCCCGGTAGACGACCGGGTTGATAGGCCGGAGGTGGAAGCACGGTAACGTGTGGAGCTGACCGGTACTAATAGGCCGAGGACTTGACCACAAGGTTTTTGCTTGCGTCCACTAGGCAATTCTGAGACAGCAAACAGTTGTGTTTGTGTGGTCTCGTGGGGTTACGGCGGTTATGGCGGGAAGGAAACACCCGGTTACATTCCGAACCCGGAAGTTAAGCTTCTCAGCGCCGATGGTACTGCACTCGGGAGGGTGTGGGAGAGTAGGTCACCGCCGGACAATTTTTTGATTAGGGGGTCTCACCTTCGGGTGGGGCCCCTTTTTCGTATGCCCGGAAGGCAGCCGTCAGTCCGCTGTCAAGAGCGGCTCGATGCGGTACGGGATCTGGGTCGAGAGGGCGATCGTGGTGTCCGTCCGCTGGATGGCCGGCGACGTGAGGACATGGGCGATGATCTCCTGCAGGTGCTCCGTACTCCTCGCCACCACCCGGCAGAGCAGGTCGTGCTGTCCGCTCGTACCGTGGACCTCCAGGATCTGCGGGACGCCGTTCAGCGCCTGCACGGCCTCGGCCAGCCGGCCCTGCGCGATCTGCAGCCAGACGAACGCCATGATCGGGTAGCCGGCCCGTGCCGGTGAGACCGTCGGACCGAAGTCCTCGATCACGCCGCGGGCCGTCAGCTTCTCCACGCGGGCCTGGACCGTGCCCCGGGCGACGCCGAGCAGCCGGGCCAGTTCCGTGAGGCCGATGCGGGGATGAGCCCGCATGGTCACGAGCAACCGTGCGTCCAGATCGTCCATGCACACCTCCGGGTGACTGTGCGATTCGACCAGTCAAGACCGACATTGCCGTACGAAAGCGAGCGTATCGCGCAGGAGGATTGGTCGCTCTTGCCAGGTGGCGGGCGAATTGCTGTCATTTGGGGCATGTTCGAGGAAGCGCAGTACTTCGCGCCCATCGCGGCGCACGACGACGGCTCGGTCGTGGTGGAGCTGGCCGCGTCCCATCCGGGGTTCGCCGACCCGGTCTACCGGGCCAGGCGTAACGCGATCGCTGGGCTGGCGGTGAACCATCGGCGGGGGACGCCGATCCCGGCCGCGGAGTACACCGAGCAGGAGCACGAGATCTGGACCCTGGTGACCAGGGAGCTGGCCGTGAAGCACGCCAAGTTCGCCACGGCCGAGTATCTGGTGGGTGCTGAGCGCCTCGGGCTGCCGGAGACGCGCATTCCGCAGTTGGAGGAGGTCAGCCGGCTGCTGGAGCCCCTCACCGGGTTCCGGTATCTGCCGGCCGCAGGGCTGGTGCCGTTGCGCGACTTCTACGGGGTCCTGGCCGATGGTTACTTCCACTCCACCCAGTACATCCGCCACCACTCTGTCCCGTTCTACACCCCCGAGCCGGACGTCATCCACGAGGTGATCGGGCACGCCAACGCGCTGGCACACGACCGGTACGCCGCCCTCTACCGCCTGGCCGGGGCAGCCGCGCGCCGGGTGGAGTCGGAGGAGGCGCTGGAGTTCGTGTCGAAGATCTTCTGGTTCACGCTGGAGTTCGGCGTGATGCGGGAGGGAGCGGAGCTCAAGGCGTACGGGGCCGGGATCCTGTCCTCGTACGGGGAGATCGAGGAGTTCCGTGGCATGAGTATCAGGCCGCTCGATATCCGGGACATGGGCACCACCGACTACGACATCACGAAGTATCAGGATGTGTTGTTCCGGGCGGAGTCGCTCCAGCACCTGGAGGACGTGGTCGGCGGGTTCTGGGAGACCTGCGACGACGAGTCCATCGCGAAACTGCTGGCCGACGCCTAGCGGGGATAACCGCTTTGTCGTGATAATTCAGCATGGCTGCGGGGAGGGCGGCATGGGGGATCGTGGTGCTCGCCCTTCTCCTGCCGCCGCTGACGATCTGGCCGACGCCCCGGACGGCGTGGGTGCCGTGGTGGGGCGATGGGGCGCAGGGGCCTGTAGGGGATGTGCGGAGCCCGCTGCCGGGGGAGCCGGCGGGTGAGGGGGTGCGGGTCCTGGCCGCCCGGGGTGGGGACCTCGTCCACGGGCGGGACACGCAGGGGCGGCTCGCCGCCGGACCTGTAGCGGCGAAGAGGCTTGCGGGCGAGCTGGTCGGGCCCCACTGGCTTACGGGTGAGCGCGTCGGCCCGTGGCGGATTGCCGGTGAGCCGGTGAGGACACCGAGGCTCGGGGGCGAGGTGGTGGCGCCGGGGCGGACCGCCGGTGAGGGCGCGGGGGCGAAGCGGGCCGCTGCCGACCCCGTGCCTGTGAAGAAGATCGACCGCCGCCTCGCCGGCTACCTGGCGGGGCGGCCCGGACCGGTCACCGCCATGGTGAAGGACCTCACCACCGGCCGCCTCTACCGGTACCACCGGGGCGAGCGGCTCATCACCGCCAGCACCGCCAAGGTCCAGATCCTCATGGCGCTCCTGCTCGACACGCCGTGGCGCAAGCTCTCCAAGGCCGCGCGCCGCGACGCCGATCTCATGATCCGCTACAGCGACAACCACGCCGCCGACCGGCTCTGGCTGCGGATCGGCGGCGCCCAGGGCTTCACCAAGGCGGGCAGGCGGTACGGGCTGCGGCACACCCAGGGCGTGCCCGGTGACTGCCTGGATCTGTACTGCTGGGGCATCACCAGGACCTCGGCCGAGGACCAGGTGCGGTTGATGGGAGCGCTGGTCTCCGGCCGGAGCCCGCTGCCCGCCGCCGACCGTGACAAGGTCCTCAGTCTGATGGGCGAGGTCGTGCGCGGGCAGGACTGGGGCATCAGCGCCGCCGCCTGCGAAGGGGATCGGGTGGCGCTGAAGAACGGCTGGCTGAAGCGGGTGTCGACCAAGCGCTGGGCCGTGGTCAGCGCGGGGCTCATCCGCGGGGGTGGCCACGACTACGCGGTGGCCGTGCTGACGGAGGGGAGTGCCGAGGTGGGGCAGGGCATCGCGACGGTCGAGGGCGTCACCACGCGGATCATGAAGTCGTTCCGGGCGTGCACGAAGATCTGACCGGCCGCGTGCAGGTGCACATACCGGAGGGTGTGACCGCCCTCCGGCAGGGCGACTCGCGAGGTGTCCGTGTACGCGGTATCGCGCGAAGATGGGAGCGGCCGCGGGCAGGGGGACTCCCGAGAAGATGTGGCCACCCGTGCCGGGTGTTCATCCGCGCACAGGGACGCCCCCGTAGAGGGCACGGCCGGGTGCCCCTCATCATGGGGATATGACGTATCGCGTGTGCCTGGTCTGCATGGGGAACATCTGTCGCTCGCCGATGGCGGAGGTCGTGCTGCGGCACGTCCTGGAGCGCCACGGGCTGGATCACGACGTGATCGTGGAGAGCGCGGGCACCGGCGGCTGGCATGCGGGCGCGCCGATGGACGAGCGGGCCCTGCGCACCCTGGTGGGCCGCGGCTACGACGGGTCCGCCCACCGGGCCAGGAAGTTCACCGACGACTGGTTCGACCGCTACGACCTGGTGCTCGCGATGGACCGCGACAACCTGTCGTTCCTGCAGGGGATGGCGCCCGAGGGCGTCGAGGTGCGGTTGTTCAGGTCCTTCGACCCGGCGTCGCCCGACAGGGCCGAGGTGCCCGATCCGTACTACGGCGGCCAGGACGGCTTCGACGAGGTTCTGGAGCTGGTCGAGGCCGCCGCCGAAGGTGTGGCCAAGCACATCGTCGATGAGATTCGCTGAGGACCTCGGCTCGTCGCACGGCCATCGATTGCGGCGGGCGGTGCTGGACGACGGGCGTGACGTCTTCGTCAAGGCGGGCGGTGGCGCCTCGCAGGTTTTCAGGTCGGAGGCCGCCGGGTTGCGCTGGCTGGGCGAGGTGGCGACGGTCCCCGAGGTGATCGAGGTGGCCGACGACCGGCTCGTGCTGGCATGGGTGCCGGCCGAGCAGCCGACTCCGGCCGCCGCCGAACGGTTCGGTCGTGAGCTGGCCCGGATGCACCGCGCCGGGGCGCCCGGCTTCGGCGCGCCGTGGCCGGGGTTCATCGCCGACCTGCCGATGGACAACGCGCCCGCGGACGACTGGCCGTCGTTCTACGCCGCTCGCCGGGTCCTGCCCTTCGCCCGGCGGGCACGGCTGGCCGCCGAGGACGTGCGGCTGATCGAGCGGGTCGTCGAGTGCCTTCCGGAGGTGGCGGGACCGCCGGAGCCACCGGCGCGCATCCACGGCGACCTGTGGAGCGGCAACGTGCTGTGGTCGGGCGGCACCGGTGTGCTGGTCGACCCGGCGGCGCACGGCGGCCACCGGGAGACGGACCTGGCCATGCTGGCGCTGTTCGGCGCGCCGTACCTGGATCGGATCCTGGCGGTGTACCAGGAGGAGAGCCCGCTCGCGGACGGCTGGCGGGAGCGGGTGCCGCTGCACCAGGTGCACCCGCTGCTCGTGCACGTCGTCCTGTTCGGCGGGTCGTACCGGGACGGCCTGATGCGGGCGGTCAGTCGGGTGCTGTCTTCGGCGTGTTGAGCCGCTTGAGCACCTCGTCGTGCAGGGCGCCGTTGGTGCAGACCATGCTGCCGCCCTCCAGGCGGGGCACGCCCGCGAGGTCGGTCCAGACTCCGCCGGCCTCCTCGACGATGACGGTCAGCGCCGCCATGTCCCACGGCGACAGTTCGGGCTCGGCTGACACGTCCACGGACCCCTCGGCGACCATCATGTGCGACCAGAAGTCGCCGTAGGCCCGGGTGCGCCAGCAGGAACGGCTGAGGGAGAGGAAGTTGTCGAGCCTGCCGCTCTCCTCCCAGCCGCCGAAGCTGGAGTAGGAGAACGACGCGTCGCTCAGCTTGGTGACGGACGACACCTGCATGCGGGTGGCCTTGGCCAGGCTCTTGCCGGTCCACGCGCCGCCCCCGGTCGCCGCCCACCACCGCCGGCCCAGCGCCGGCGCCGACACCACGCCGGTGACGACCTTGCCGTACTCCATGAGCGCGATCAGCGTCGCCCAGACGGGCACGCCGCGCACGTAGTTCTTGGTGCCGTCGATGGGGTCGATGATCCACGACCTGGCGCCGCCGCCGGTGCTGCCGAACTCCTCGCCGACGACCGCGTCCCGCGGCCGGGCGCGGCGCAGCGTACTGCGGATCGCCTCCTCGACGGCGCGGTCGGCGTCGCTGACCGGCGTCAGGTCGGGCTTGGTCTCGACCTTGAGGTCGACCGCCTTGAACCGCCGCATCGTCAGGTCGTCGGCGGTGTCCGCCATGACGTGGGCGAGGCGCAGATCGTCGTTGTAACTCTGCACGGTCAGCCACGCTACCGTGCCGGACGCGCCGGGCATCAGTAGGCCTCCGAGCCTTTTCTGGTAGGTCCCTCTTGGGTTACTGGTCGGTAGCATTGGGGGATGTCCTTCGACGCCGGGGCTCTGCTGCTCCAGACCGTGCCCTTCGCCCGTACTCTCGGCATCACCTTCGACCACGCCGCGGACGGTCGGGCCGCCTGCCGGCTCCCCGACCGGGCCGACCTGCACAACCACGTGGCCGGGCCGCATGCCGGAGCGCTGTTCACGCTGGCCGAGTCCGCCTCTGGGGCGGCCATGCTCTCGGCGCTCGGCGACCAGTTGTCCCGGGCCGTGCCGCTGGCCACCACGGCGACCGTCCACTACCGCAAGCTGGCCATGGGCGAGGTCGTCGCGGAGGGGCGCATGCTCGTCTCGCGGGACGAGGTGATCGCGGAGCTGGACGCGGGCAGGCGGCCGGAGTTCGATGTCGCGGTGGACATCAGCAACGCCGACGGGGTCGTGGTCTGCTCGCTGACCGTGACGTGGACCCTGCGCCCGAACCGCACCTGAGCCCTCTTCGCCGCACCCGTGCCCGTGCCCGTGCCCGTGCCCGCCCCCGCCCCCGTGCCCGTGGTCGGGCGGGCGGGCAGTCGGGCGCCTTGTCCGCGCGTCCGCCTGCCTCGCGACCGCGACCCGGAGGACCGGGGTCCCGGAGGGTGCGCGGTTCGTGGGTGCCGGGCGGCGCGTGCGGCCGGTTCGTAGAGTGCCGGGCGGTGTGTGCGGCTCGTTCGTGGGGTGCCGGATGGGGTGTGCGGCCGGTTCGTAGAGTGCCGGGTGTGTGCGGCTCGTTCGTGGGGTGCCGGACGGGGTGTGCGGCCGGTGCGTGGGCGGCGGTCGTCAGGGGGTCGGGTCGTCCGGGGCGCCTTCGCGGCTGGACAGCAGGCGGCGCAGCGACTCCAGGCGGGCCGGGTCGGCGTGGCCGTCCGTCACCCAGGCGTCCAGGGCGCAGCCGTCGCTCAGGTGGGTGCACCCCTTCGGGCAGGGCACGGTGCCCTCGACCAGGTCGGGGAAGCCGGCCAGCACCGTCTCGACCGACACGTGGGCGAGGCCGAAGCTGCGCACGCCGGGCGTGTCGATGATCCAGCCGCCATCCGGCAGCTCCAGGGCGACGGCCGACGTCGAGGTGTGGCGGCCCCGGCCGGTCACCGCGTTGACCTGCGACACGGCGCGATTGGCGTCGGGGACCAGGGCGTTGACCAGGGTCGACTTGCCGACCCCCGAGTGGCCCACCAGCACGCTGATGCGCCCGCGCAGGTGGTCGCGCAGCTCGTCGAGCGCGCCGCCCCTGTGCACGACGACGTGCGGCACGCCCAGCGGCTCGTAGAGGGCCACCAGCTCGTCGGGCGGCGCGAGGTCGGGCTTGGTGAGGCAGAGCAGCGGGTCGATCTCGGCGTCGAACGCCGCCACCAGTATCCGGTCGATCATGCGCGGCCGCGGCAGCGGGTCGGCGAGGGCGGTGACGATGACGAGCTGGTCGGCGTTGGCCACGACCGGGCGCTCGATGCCGTCGGTGTCGTCGGTGTCGTCGGCCGAACGCCGCAGCATCGACGTGCGCGGTTCGACGCGCACCACCCGGGCGAGCGTGTCGGGGCGGCCGGAGACGTCGCCGACCAGCGCCACCCGGTCGCCCACCACGACGCCCTTGCGGCCGAGCTCCCTGGCCTTCATCGCGACGACCAGCCGGGCGCCCTGCCGCCGCCTGGCGGCCGAGCCCTTCTCCGGCTGGACCAGCGTCGTGTAGCGGCCACGGTCGACCGCGACCACGAAACCCTCGACCGCGTCCTCGTGGGCAGGACGGATGCGGGTCCGCGGCCGCGAGCCCTTGCCCGGCCGGACCCGTACGTCTTCCTCGTCGTACTGCCGCTTCTTCAGCGGTCTGCTCCCATGTGTCCGCGGTGCCACGGCACCCCTCGCTCCGGCAGGCTCATCGTGTGCCCAGCATCGCGGCCCACATGCCGGTGAACTCCGGCAGCGTCTTACCCGTCGTCGAGATGTTCTCCACCTCGACGCCGGGGACGGCCAGGCCGATCACCGCTCCGGCCGTGGCCATGCGGTGGTCGTCGTAGCTGTGGAACAGGCCGCCGTGCAGCGGGCGCGGGCGGACGACGAGACCGTCGTCGGTCTCCTCGGCGTCGCCCCCGAGCCGGTTGATCTCGGTGACGAGGGCGGCGAGGCGGTCGGTCTCGTGGCCGCGCAGGTGGGCGACGCCGCGGATGCGGCTGGGCGAGGCCGCCAGGGCGGCGAGGGCGGCGATCGTCGGCGTCAGCTCGCCGACCTCGCGCAGGTCGGCGTCGATGCCCTCGATCCGGCCGGTGCCGGAGACGGTCAGATCGCCGCAGCCGGAAGCGGGATCGGAGGTGTCCAGGCGCACGGTCGCGCCCATGCCGGTGAGCAGGTCGCGCAGCGCGTCGCCCGGCTGGGTGGTCTGGTGCGGCCAGCCCGGGACGGTGACGGTGCCGCCGGTCACCATGGCGGCCGCCAGGAACGGCGCCGCGTTGGACAGGTCGGGCTCGACCGTCAGGTCGCGCGGGGCGATGGGGCCCGGCTCGACCCGCCACACGTCGGGCTCGCCGTCATCGACCCGGACGCCGACGGCCCTGAGCATCTGCACGGTCATCTCGATGTGCGGCTGGGACGGCACGGGCGGCCCGGAGTGGCGGACCGTGACGCCCTTGTCGAATCGCGCGGCTGCGAGCAGCAACCCCGAGACGAACTGAGACGAGCCCGAGGCGTCGATGGTGACCTCGCCGCCCGTGATCGGCCCGTGAATGGTGAACGGCAGCGCGTCGTTGTCGACGCGGGCGCCGAGCGCGCGCAGCCCGTCGAGGATGGGGCCCATGGGCCGCTTGCGGGCGTGCGGGTCGCCGTCGAACGACACCGGCCCGTCGGCCAGCGCGGCCACCGGGGGGACGAAGCGCATGACGGTGCCCGCCAGGCCCGCGTCGATGCTCGCGCCACCCCTGATGGGGCCGGGGGTCACCTGCCAGTCGACGGAGGCGGCCGTCTCGCCGGCCGGCTCCAGGCGCGCGCCGAGGGCCCGCAGCGCCGCCACCATCAGGTCGGCGTCGCGGCTGCGCAACGCCCGTCGTACGGTGCCCGGGCCGCCGGCGAGCGCCGCGAGCACCAGGGCGCGGTTGGTGACTGACTTGGAGCCGGGCAGCGTGACGGACGCGGACACGGGGCCCTTGGCCGTCGGGGCGGGCCAGTGGGCGGCGGGCGCGGGCGCGCCGGCGGTCGTGGGTCCGGATGCGGGCGTGGGCTCGGTCGCGGGCATGGTCAAAGCCTACTTGCCCGCCGGCCCGGCCGGTTTCGCGCCGCTCGCGGCAAGGTCGGGGCGCCTTCGCGCCGCTCGCGGGGGGTTTACGGCCGTTCGCACATGCGAGCGAAAGCCGTACGTGGCAGTGTGGGGTCATGTGCGGTAGATACGCCTCGGCGCGAAAGAAGCACGAGCTGCTGGAGGAGTTCCAGGTCGAGCTCGACGGTGACCCCGACAAGGAGCTGGGGCCCGACTACAACGTCGCGCCGACGAAGAACGTCTACGCCGTGCTCAGCCGGGTGCCCAAGGAGGCCGAGCGGGCGGTGCGGCAGTTGCGGATCGTGAAGTGGGGCCTGGTGCCCGCCTGGGCCAAGGACCCGTCGATCGGTTCGCGCATGATCAACGCCAGGATCGAGACGGTGGCGGAGAAGCCGTCGTTCCGCCAGGCGTTCGCCAAGCGCAGATGCCTGCTGCCGGCGGACGGCTACTTCGAGTGGATGCCGGTCGAGGGCGACAAGGGCGACAAAGGCGGAAAGGGCGGCAAGAAGAAGCAGCCCTACTTCATCCGGCCCGAGGACGGCGGGGTGCTGGCCATGGCCGGCCTGTACGAGTTCTGGAAGGACCCCACACGCGCCGACGACGACCCGCTCAAGTGGCTGGTCACCTGCACGGTCATCACCACCGACGCCGAGGACGAGCTCGGTCGCATCCATGACCGGATGCCGATGATGATCGAGCGTGACCGCTGGGCCGACTGGCTGGACCCCAAGCTCACCGACAGCGAGGACGCCTCGCGGTTGCTGGTGCCGGCCGACGCCGGGCGGCTGACGGCCGTGCCCGTCTCCACGGCCGTCAACAATGTCCGCAACAACGGTCCGGATCTCATCAAACCTGTCTCACCGGATGAGGAAAGCGGACTTTTCTGAATGTGTAAAAACAATGCCAAGTGGGCATCCGGTGAGAAAGGCGGTGGGCCTGTTCGCCCGGGCTCGCCGCCATACGTATCGCCCCCTCATTAGCACCGCGCGGGACATCCGGGGAGTCCTCGCCGCGGACTGCCCTCATTCACCCGGAGGTGCGGATTCGTGGATGCCACGTCCGCTCGTCAGCGGTTGGAGCAGATGCTCGCCGAACTCGACCGGTCGATCGGGGTGCTGCGGGGAGATCCCGTCGCGGTGCGCGAGCGCTCCGCGGCCGACTCGGGGTCCGACCTGAGCGACGCCGACCGCGCCCAGGCCATGCTCACCGTCGCGACCGCGCACCGGCGGGCCGTGCTCGACGCGCTCAAACGACTGGACGAAGGCGACTACGGCAGGTGCGTCGACTGCGCGACGCCGGTGCCGGAGGGCCGGCTCGAGGCCAGGCCGGAGGCCGCGCGGTGCGTGCAGTGCCAGGGCAAGCGCGAAAGGCGCCGCTGACCCGACGCGGTCCGCGCTCGCACTGGGCTCGGGCCGCGCTCGGGCTGGGCTCGGGCCGCGCTCGGGCCGCGCTCGGGCCGGGTTCAGGACGTCTTGCGCGCGCTGGCGACCAGGTGGATGCCGACCGTGTCGTCGTCGTCGGGGTGCGCCTCCAGCTCGGTGCGCACCAGCCAGTTGAGCGCGCGGGTGCCGGAGCCCAGCACGTGGTCGACCGTGGACGGCGACAGCACCGTGCGCGGCCGTACCCACTCGACCTCCAGGCCGGCGCCCATGAGCAGCTCGCGGAGCTGGCCGCCGCTGAAGCAGCGCGTGATGCTGCCGTCGGGCCACGGCACCAGCATCACCTCGCCCGTCTGCCGCAGGTGCTGCCACTGGCCCTGCTCGGCCAGGATCGCCATGCCCAGCACCAGCGAGTCGACGCAGACCAGCGCCCGCCCGCCCGGCCGCAGCACCCGCGCCACGTCGCTCATCGCCGACTCGGCCATCAGCTCGATCGACATCGCCCGCTCCTCGGCGAGCACCGCGTCGACACTCGCGTCGGGCAGGAACGCCAGGTCGTCGGCGCGTACCGAACGGACCCGCTCGGCGTCACGCAGCCGCGACTGCGCGTCGGCGGCGCGCCGCCAGTCGAGCACCTCGATCACCTGGTGGCCGGCCCTGGCCGCCTGACCCGACCAGCGTCCCCGGCCGCCGGACAGGTCGAGCACCACGGAGGGTTCGCCGGGTAGCCATCGGCTCAGTTGCTCTTCGACCACGGCTCGATAGAAGGTCCAGTATGGTCCGAGCGTCCCTGAGCCGTTCAGTTCCTCGGCCGGAATGGGCAGCACACGCGACTCCTGGGTTCCGGAAATGGCTACCAGCCGGTACGTATGGTTTTCCCCGCACCGGGTCGTTCGTCACCTTCTATCTTGCGGGAACAGACGAGGGCTCGGGCGTGTTGCGACGAGCATGCTCACATTGCTCGACCCCCTCCCCGGTGACCGGCCGGTGCTTGACGAGCGGGTATTCTCCCCTGAGTACGGTGTCCCGCGACGTTCGGCCACCGGTGATCTTAGGGGGGTGGGTCCAGTGCCCGCGACAGGCGCGGAGACTCTGGAACAGCGGAGCGAGCGGTTCGAGCGCGAAGCGATGCCCTACCTCGAGCAGCTCTACTCGGCCGCGCTCCGGATGACCCGGAACCCCGCGGACGCCGAGGACCTGCTGCAGGAGACGTTCGCCAAGGCATTCGCCTCCTTCCACCAGTTCCAGGAGGGCACCAATCTCAAGGCGTGGCTCTACCGGATCCTGACGAACACCTTCATCAACAGCTACCGCAAGAAGCAGCGCGAGCCCAAGCAGTCCGGCACCGAGGAGATCGAGGACTGGCAGCTCGCGCGGGCGGAGTCGCACACCTCGACCGGCCTGAAGTCCGCCGAGGTGGAGGCGCTGGAGCATCTGCCCGACGGTGACATCAAGGAGGCGCTGGCGGCGCTTCCCGAAGAGTTCAGGATCGCGGTCTACCTCGCCGATGTCGAAGGCTTCCCCTACAAGGAGATCGCCGAGATCATGGGCACCCCGATCGGCACGGTGATGTCGAGGCTCCACCGCGGCCGCAGGCAGCTGCGCGCGCATCTCGAGGACTACGCCCGCGAGCGTGGTCTGGTCCCGGCGGAGGGATCGAAATGAGCTGTGGCAACCCGCACGACACGGACTGTCGTGAGGTGCTCGACAAGGTCTACGCCTACCTCGACGGCGAGCTCGAGGAGGGTGACTGCGTCGACATCCGGGTGCACCTCGACGAGTGCAGTCCGTGCCTGAAGGAGTACGACCTCGACAAGGTCGTCAAGCAGCTCGTGGCCAAGCACTGCGGCTGCGACCCGCTGCCCGGTGACCTGCGGTCCAAGGTGCTGGCGCGTATCGAGCAGGTGCGGGCGGACCTGTCCGACTAGGATTCCCCCATGCGCGTGCTCGTGACCGGGGGTGCCGGTTTCATCGGGTCCAATCTCGTCGATCGCCTGCTGGCCGACGGCCATGACGTGGTGGCGGTCGACGACTTGTCCTCCGGCAACGGCGACAACCTGGCCCGGGCGGCCGAGAGCGACAGGTTCGCGCTGCGGGTGCTCGACATCTGCGATCCCGCGCTGGCCGACCTGGCCACCGAGGTGCGTCCCGAGGTGATCTGCCACCTGGCGGCGCAGATCAGCGTGCGCCGGAGCGTCGCCGATCCCATGCGCGACGCGCGGGTCAACGTCGAGGGCACCGCGTCGGTGCTGATGGCGGCCCATCGGGGCGGCACGCGCAAGGTGGTCTTCGCCTCCTCGGTCGCGGTCTACGGCAGGCCCGCCACGATCCCCGTGCCCGCTGACGCGCCGGCCGACCCGCGCTCGCCGTACGCGGCCTCCAAGCTCAGCGGCGAGACCTACCTCGCCACCTTCCGCGCGCTGCACGGCATCGAGTACACCACGCTCGTGCTCTCCAACGTCTACGGCCCGCGCCAGTCGCCCGACGGCGAGGCCGGGGTGGTGGCCATCTTCACCGACGCGATGATCGGCGGAACGCCGACGGTCGTCTACGGCGACGGCACGCAGACCCGCGACTACGTCTACGTCGACGACGTGGTCGAGGGCTTCGTCAGGGCGTGCGGCTCGCGGGGCGACGGGCGCCGCTTCAACCTCGGCACCGGCATCCAGACCACCGACCGCCGGCTCCACTCGCTCGTCGCCGACGCGGCCGGCAGCCCCGACAAGCCGGGGTTCGCCCAGCCCAGGATGGGCGACCTGCCCGCCATGGCGGTCGATCCGGTGCCCGCCGTCGAAGGGCTCGGCTGGGAGCCGCGCACCGACCTCGCCACCGGGCTCAAGCAGACCGTCGAATGGGCCCGGAGTCGCCGCAGGTAGTGGCTTGATTACGCTTTGCTTGCGATTCGCTGCTCCGCCGGTGCGGCGACGCCGTCTTCTGTAGCGTGAGCCGCAGGATTCGATGGGGAGGCACCAGATGTCCACAGTGATGCTCGCCCGGCTCTTCGCGGCCCTGACGCTGATCGCTCCTGTCGCGCTGCTGATGACCGGCGACGGGGGGCTCTTCCCGCCCGGGGTGTCCTGGACCTGACCGACCCGTGAGGGGCCGCAATGCGTGATCTGTCGTGGCCGGCGAGGGTCTACCTGCTGGCCGTCATCGGCGCGGCGGCGCTGATGCTGTGGCACGGCCTGTCCACCCGCGCGGACCTGCTGGCGCCGGAGCGGATCGGCACGCTGCTCGTGCTCGTCCTGCTGTTCCTCGTGTGCGAGTCGATGCCGACGCTGCTCAACGTGGAGCAGTTCGCGGTTTCGGTCAGCTTCTCGGCCGCGCTGGCCGCCGTGGTGCTGATCGGTCCCGAGGGCACGGCGCTGGTGGGGTTCACGGCGGTGCTGAGCGTGCGGCCCGGACTGCCGCTGGTCAAGAGGTTGTTCAACGGCGCGCAGTTCGCGATCTGCGGCACCGTGGCGGGCTGGGTCTACCTGCACCTCGGCGGCAAGACCGGCGTGCCGGCGGCCAACGCCTTCGACGAGCTGATCGGCCCCTACGCCGCGGCCACCGCCGTCTTCGTGCCGCTGAACATCGTGCTCACGCTCACCATGATCCGCCTGGCGACCGGGTCGGGCACGACGGCGATGCCGATGCGCGGCATGGTCCAGTTCCTGCTGTCCTACCTGGGATACGGCACGTTCGGGCTGCTGGTGGCCGGGCTGTGGGCGACCGTGCAGTCGATCTCGGCGGTGCTGGTGCTGCTGCCGCTGTTCGTCGCGCGCTGGGCGTTCGGCCAGTACCACGCGCAGCAGCGCTCGTACGACGCCACGATCGCGGCCCTGTGCCAGGCCGTCGAGACCAAGGACTACTACACCCGGGGCCACTGCACCCGCGTCTCCAGGGCGTCCACCATGATCGCCGAGGAGATCGGCATGGGCCGGGAGCGGCTGCGGGCCATCGGCTACGCCGGCATGCTGCACGACGTGGGCAAGCTGGGCGTGCCGACCAAGGTGCTGCAGAAGGACGGGCCGCTCACCGAGGAGGAGTTCGCCGCGATCCAGCTCCATCCGATGCGTGGGCTGGAGATCGTGCGCGGCATCGACTTTCTCGACGAGGCGTACGCCGGCATCATGCACCACCACGAGCGCCACGACGGCAGGGGCTACCCGATGGGGCTGGCCGGTGACGAGATCCCGGAGTTCGCCCGGATCATCGCGGTGGCCGACGCGTTCGACTCGATGACCTCCGACCGCTCCTACCGGGGGGCGCGACCGGTGGAGGTGGCCGTGCGGGAGCTGCACAAGGGCGCCGGCACGCAGTTCGACCCGGTGATGGTGACGGCGTTCGTCAAGGCGCTCGAACGCGCGCCGTGGCAGCCGCCCCGGCGCGTCGAGCCGCCGCCGCCCGAGGCCGACGAGACCCCCATCAAGGACCACGACGACCCGACCATGCCGATCGAAGTGGTGAGCGGGCCGTGACACGCGCCTGGCAGGGCCTCGACTCGGGGCAGTTGCTGCTCATCTGCGGCGCCGGCCTGGTCGCGGTGGCCGGGGTGGCGCACACGGCCGCCGGCGGCCTCGACCATCCCGAGATCGCGATCGGATTCGGCGCGCTGATCGCGATCGGTGAGCTGGCCCGGCTCACCATGCCGGGCAACCGGGAGGTCGCGCCCATCGGCGCCGCCGCCGCGCTCGGCTACACGCTGCTGCTCGACCTCAGCAACCAGCGGCTGCACCATTCGGCGCTGCAGGTGGTGGCGGTGATCGCGGTCGGCATGATCGCCGGTGCGCTGCCCCACCTGGCGGTCGGCCGGCCGCCGCGCCTCGACGCGATGGCGCGCCGCCTGCTCACCGGGGCGCTGCTCGCCTTCGCCTTCCGCCCGCTGGCCGGTCCGCTCTACGAGCTCACCCAGGAGCCCACCCGCACCTGGTGGCCGGCGCTCGGTGTGATGGTGGTGCTGACCACGCTCGCGTTACTCATCGACGTGCTCGTGGCGGCGATGCTGCGAGCCGAGCAGGTGCGCACCGCGTTCAGGGTGGCGGTGCGCGACGAGCTCAACATGGCCTTCCCGCTGGGCGCCGCGGTGGCCGCCTCCGGTGTGCTGCTCGCCCTGGCCACGCACAGCATGGACCTGGTGGCGCTGCTCGTCTTCGCCGCGCCGTTGCTGGTCACCCAGGTGGCCTTCCGCAAGTACGCGGGGATCCGCGCCACCTACCTGCAGACCGTACGGGCCCTGTCGCGGGTCACCGAGGTCGGCGGCTACGTCGAGCCCGGCCACTCGCGGCGGGTGAGCCGCCTGGCCGTGGCGGTCGGACGGGAGCTGGGCATGGCCGAGCCCGAGCTGCTGGAGCTGGAGTACGCGGCCCTCATGCACGACATCGGCCAGCTCTCGCTGCGCGATCCCATCCCGGGCGGGGCGACCGTGCTGACCGACCCGCAGCAGGCCCGCCGCATCGCCGAGCTGGGCGCAGAGGTGATCAGGCAGACCGGTGTGCTCGACCGGGTGGCCGACGTGGTGCGCCACCAGTGCGACCCGATCGGCGACGATCCGCCGCTGTCGAGCCGGATCATCAAGGTGGCCAACGCCTACGACGACCTGGTGGGCGGTTCCACCGACCGCGACCGGGCCGGGGCCGCGCTCGAACGCCTGCGTCTGGCCGCCGGCACCGCCTACGACCCGGCCGTCATCGAGGCGGCGGCGCGCGTGGTTGACCGGCTGCACGCCGTCAACCGGCTGTAGGAGGCGGACGGTCCGGCCTGCATCCGGGGGTCGCGGACGCCTCACCCTCGGGGTGTACGGCGATTGTCCGTGAGGCGGACGAGGCGGTGCTGCTCGGCCCCGGCCCGGTCGCGGCCGGTGAGACGCCCGCGGTGGAGTCGCGCCGTCCGGGGGCACGCCATCGAGTTCCGGGTCTACGCCGAGGATCCCGAGCGCTTCCTCCGCGGACCTGGCAGGATCACCACGTGGGTGGAGCCCGACGGTGACGGCATCCGCGTCGACGCTCGGGTGCAGGGCGGTCGCCGTCTTCACCGTCGAGGGGCCGGGGGACAACCTGCCCTTCTGTGCCGAGCTGCTGGACGAGCCGGGGTTCGCCACCGGCCACCACGGCACGGGCGGGTGCGGGCCGATTGCGCCTGACCGGCGCGCGTGGTCCGCTCGCATGGCATTGTTGATGTTCGGAAGAGGGGAGCCGCGGTGGCTGAGGTACGCGCCGAGATGGTGGCGAACGTGTGGAAGGTCGTCGTCCAGGAGGGTGACACCGTCTCCGAAGGCGACACGCTGGTCATCCTCGAGTCGATGAAGATGGAGATCCCGGTGCTCGCCGAGGACGACGGGGTCGTGGCTCAGCTCAAGGTGAGCGAGGGCGACGTGATCCAGGAGGGCGACCTCATCGCGGTCATCGAGTAGGGCATCGCGTGGGGGCCGAGGCGGGTCAGCGACTGGCGCGCTCGACGAATCGGGCCCGGTCGACCACCACCCGCTCGATCGTGCCCCGGCCGACGACCTTGTCGCGGTCGCGGGCCACGAACGCGAAGACGAGCCGCCTGCCGTCGACCTCGGTCAGCTCGGTGGTCACCTCGACGTGGGTGCCGACCGGGCTGGGGGCGAGGTGCTCCAGCTCGACCCGGGTGCCGACCGACGTCTCGCCCGGGCCCAGGTGGGCACGGGTGGCCTCGACGCTGGCCTGCTCGGCGAGCGCGAGCAGCCGGGGTGTGGCGAGCACCGGGACGTCGCCGCTGCCGACCTTCTGGGCCGTGTCGGAGCTCTCCACCATGATGAGCAGCCGTGAGCGGAGACTTGGGGCGAGCGTCATGACCTCAGCCTACTGCGATCACTGTGGCCGGCCGGTGAGCGAGGGCGGACACGCCGCGTGCGTGGCCGCGCGCGAGCCGGAGCCGCCGCGCCACCGCTCGGCTTGCCGTCGCCGGCTCGTCGTGCAGGTGACGCCGACCGGCTGGTCGGCGCACTGCGTGGAGCACGGCATGCTGATCTCGTAAAACCCGGACAACTACCGGCATCTGGCTCCAGGATAGGGTTTGTACGGCTTATGGCATTGATGTGGCGGGTGAGACGAATGAGTCGTACGCGCTCAGGATTTCGTGACCTTGGTGTGACCTCTCCGCGACACGGGTCCGCTTTGTTGGAGAGCCCTGGGGTGCGCGAGGTAGCCGAGGTAGGGGGGTAACGGGGGAGTCATGGTGGCCCAAGGGACGACGCTGGCGGGGCGGTATCGCCTGGATACCCGCATCGGCGCCGGTGGCATGGGCGAGGTGTGGCGGGGCGAGGACATCGTCCTGGCCCGCACCGTCGCCGTCAAGGTGCTGCTCCCGGGCCGGATGGACGACCCGGGGTTCGTCGCGCGTTTCCAGGCCGAGGCCAGGGCGATGGCGACGATCAACCACGCCGGGGTGGTCGACGTCTACGACTACGGCGTGAGCGGCGACACCGTCTACCTGGTGATGAAGTTCGTCGACGGCGAGCCGCTCGACAGGCTGCTGACGCGGCTGGGCCGGATTCCGCCGCGGGCGGCGATGGAGCTCATCGCGCAGGCCGCCGCGGCTTTGCAGGCGGTGCACGAGCAGGGGATCGTGCACCGTGACGTGAAGCCGGGCAACCTGATGGTGCAGCGTGACGGCACGCTGGTGCTGACGGACTTCGGCATCGCCCGGTCCGATCTCGCCAACCGGCTCACCGACGCCGGCATGGTGCTGGGCACCGCCGCCTACTGCGCGCCGGAGCAGGCCGAGGGCGCTCCGGTGACGCCGGCGGTCGACATCTACGCCCTGGGCGTGGTGGCCTACGAGTGCCTGGTGGGGCAGCGGCCGTTCGACGGCGACAGCGCGGTCACCATCGCGCTCAAGCACATCCGCGAGGCCCCGCCGCCTCTGCCCGCCGACATCCCGCCCCCGGTGGGGGCGCTGGTGGAGCAGGCGCTGTCCAAGGACCCGGCGCGGCGCTTCCCGAGCGCCAAGGCGATGAGCGAGACGGCCCGCCGGCTCGCTGCGGGCGAGATACCGCCCGCCACGGGCGCGTCGCCCGCCCTGCCGCCGTCCACGGGCGCCACGATGGCGGCGCCGCAGCAGCCGTACCCACAGGGGCAGCAGCCGGGCGTCCACCAGCAGGGCCCCTACCAGACGGGCGCCCAGCAGTCCTACCAGACCGGCGCCCAGCAGCAGTACCCCCACCAGACGGGAGCGCAGCAGCAGCACCCGCACCAGACGGGAGCGCAGCAGCAGCATGCGCACCAGACGGGCGCCCACCTGGCCGCCTCCCAGGACACCCTGGTCGCCGGGCAGCGGCAGGGCGGCCGGGCCGCGGGCAAGGCGCGCCGCAGGGGCGGCCTGGTCGCCGGCATCGCCGTCGCGGTGGTGCTGGGCGCGGGCGCCGGCGCGGTGGCCGTGTCGGGCATGGACGTGCTGCCGGGGCCGCATCCCACCGTCACCACGTCCAACGCGGCCCTGGAGCCCACACCCGACAAGACGACCAAGCCGGCCAAGCCCAGACCCACGAAGACGCCCACGCCCACACGTGAGCAGATCAGGCCGACGCAGCGGTCGCAGCAGCCTACGGAGGAACCCACCAGGAAGCCGACACCGGACAAGTCGCCGACGCCGACCACCAGCAAGTCGCCGTCCCCGACGCCGTCGGTCACCAAGCAGCCGAAGAAGGCCGTGCCCCACACGCTCGACATGCTCTTCCCGGAGGCCAAGAACGTCATCGAGCAGGCCGGCTTCACGGTCAGGACCGACGACCAGACACGCGGCGCCTACCCGCCGCCGTGCCTGCGCGTCGGCGAGTCGATCCCGGGCGGCGGCGCGATGCTGGAGCTGAAGAAGCCGGTCAAGCTGGTGCTCATCGAAGCCGCGTCGTGCCCGTTGCTCTCGCCGACGCCCACGCCGACCTATACGGCGAACAGGCAGTAGGGAGAGCTCACACGCCTGTCGTGTTGCGGGGGTAGGCGATCTGGGGGTCGGTCGCGATGTTCACCATGTACGGCACGCCCGCGTCGAACGCCCGGCGCAGCGCCGGCCCGATCTCCGACGGGCTGGTGACCAGCTCGCCACCTCCGCCCAGGGCCGTCACCACCTGGTCGTAGCGGCAGTTCGGCTGCAGCTCGGCGGCCACGTCGTAGCCGTACAGCAGCTGCATCGGGTGCTTCTCCAGCCCCCACATGCCGTTGTTGCCGCAGATCATCACCACCGGCAGGTTGTGGCGCACCAGCGTGTCGACGTCCATCAGCGAGAAGCCGGCGGCGCCGTCGCCCAGCAGCAGCACCACCTGGGAGGAGGGCCTGGCCAGCCGCGCCGCGATCGAGTAGCCGAGCCCGGTGCCGAGGCAGCCGTAGGGGCCCGGGTCGAGCCAGTTGCCGGGCCGTTTGGGCTCGACGTACTTGCCGGCGTAGGAGACGAAGTCGCCGCCGTCGCCGATGACCACGGCGTCGTCGTCGAGCACCCGGTTCAGCTCGCCGTAGATCCGCATCGGGTGGATGGGGTCGCTGTCGGCGGCCAGCAGCCCGGCGTCGCCCGCGACGGCCGCGGCGGCCGCCTCCGACAGCCGGGCCAGCCAGGCGGCGTGGCGGTCGGGCTTGACGCCGGCCTCGCCGCAGGCCGTGCCGAGGCTCCAGAACACGACGGACAGGTCGCCGGCGGCCGACGCGGCCGGCTGCATGTGCGTGGCGAGTTGCGACGGCGCGTCGGCGATGTGCACCACCTTGGCCAGCGGGGCACCGTCCTTGCCGCCGAACCAGCCGTAGCCGAGACGGAAGTCGAGCGGCGTGCCGATCACGATGACCAGGTCCGCCTGGCCGAAGGCGAGGCCGCGTGCCCGGGTGACGAGCAGCTCGTGGCCTGCGGGCAGGATGCCACGCCCCTGGCCGTTGAGGATGACGGGCAGCCGCCAGGTCTCGGCGAAGTCGCGGGCCGCCTCCTCGGCGCGGTCCATCCACACGTCGGAGCCGAGGACCAGCACCGGCCGCTCGGCCTCGGCGATCAGCCGGGCGATCGAGACGAGCGCCTCGGGGTCGGGCTCCAGCGGCGACGGCGTCTGCGTCTCGACGTCGTGGACCGGCGAGGGCGCGAACAGGTGGTCCATGGCGATGTCGAGGAACACCGGGCCGCGGTGCGGGGCGAGGGCGGTGCGGAAGGCCATCTCGACGTCCTGGCCCACCGACTCGGCGTCGCTCGCGGTGAACGCCAGCTTGGTGATCGGTCCGAGCAGCGGCGGATGGTCCATCTCCTGAAGCGCGCCGCTGCCCCAGCGCGACTGCGGCGCACGCCCGCCGAGGACCACCACCGGGGAGCCGTTGAAGTGGGCCGTGGCGACGCCGCTGACGCCGTTGGTGATGCCGGGGCCCGCCGTGAGCACCGCCAGGCCCGGTCTTCTCGTCAGCCGCGCGGTCGCCTCGGCGGCGAACACCGCGCTCTGCTCGTGGCGTACGTCGAGGATGCGCATGCCCTCGTGCACGGCCCCGTCGTAGAGCGGGAAGACGTGACCTCCCGACAGGGTGAACATGGTCTCGACGCCATAGGCCTTGGACACGGCGACGGCGGCGTCACCGGCGTGCTTCGCAGACTCCATGCCGGGAACTTACCAACGAGTCACACGAGTAAACAGCGCTTCCACGCTCGTCCTCGGCCCGGTCAGCCGCAGCAGACGCGGACGTGGCCGGCGCCCGTCTCGGCGGTGATCTTCCTGGGGGAGTCGGGGTCGTGCCGAACGCGCACGTCCACGGCGGTCGCGCTGGTCGTCACGTCGTACGAGGTCCGGTCGTCCGGCACGATCACGTTCACCTCGCCGGCGGCGCGGACCTTCGCCCGCACGTCCGTCGGCGGCTGCCGGAAGCCCAGCTCCACGTCGCCGGACCCCACCTCCACGTCGGTGCGCCCGCCGCTCAGCTCCATGCCACGGACGTCGCCGGAGTCGCTCCTGACGTGCACGTCGCCGAGGGTCTCGTTCACCCGTACGTCGCCGGAGACCGAGGTGGCGCGAACCCTGCCCTGGACGCCGCCCACATACAGGGAACCGCTCACGGTCCCGGCCTCGATGGTCGCCTCCGGCGGCACGAACAGCACGTAGTCGACCTCGCAGATGGGGGTGCCGTGTCGCAGGCCGGGGCAGCCGGCGCCGAGCCGCAGGGCTCGGCCGTCCCATTCCTCGGTCACGGTCGGCCTGCGCTCGCTCCAGCGCACCCACCGCTCCACGACGATTTCGCCCGCCTCGCCGGCCTCGATGGCGAGGGCGTGCACGCCCGGTCCGGCCTGCAGGCTCAGCACGGCCTGGTCGACGGCGATGGACCTGCGGGAGGTCTCCGTCGGCGGGTCGGCGTCGGCGAGGCCGTGGTAGAGGCCCACGGTGGTCAGCGTCAGGGCGAGCGCCGTCGCCACCGTCCCCAGGATGAGCCAGAGTCTTCTCACGGCAGGCTCCTGACCTTGAGAAACCGCAGGACGGCCAGCACACGTCGATGATCGCCCTCGGCGGGGGAGAGGTCGAGCTTGGCGAAGATGTTGCCGATGTGCTTGCCCACCGCGCCCTCGCTGAGCACGAGCTCCTGGCCGATGCCCGCGTTGGAGCGGCCCTCTGCCATCAGCTTGAGCACCTCGTGCTCGCGCGGGGTGAGCCGGTCGAGAGGGTCGCTGTGGCCGCGCAGCAGCAACTGGGAGACGACCTCGGGGTCCAGGGCCGTGCCGCCCGCCGCCACCCGGCGCAGCGCGTCGATGAACTCGGCCACGTCGGCCACCCGGTCCTTCAGCAGGTAGCCGACGCCGCCGCCGGTCGCGGAGGCGAGCAACTGGGCCGCGTAGCGCTCCTCCACGTACTGCGACAGCACCAGCACGGCGAGGTCGGGCCGCTGGCGGCGCAGCACCAGTGCCGCCCGCAGGCCCTCGTCGGTGTGGGTGGGCGGCATCCGCACGTCGGTGACCACCAGCTCGGGCCGGTGCTCCTCGGCCGCGCGCAGCAGCCCCTCGGCGTCCGCCACGGCCGCCACCACGTGCAGGCCGGCGGCGTCCAGCAGCCGGATCAGGCCCTCGCGCAGCAGGACCGAGTCCTCGGCGAGCACTACTCGCATGGCAGCTCCACCTCGATCGTCGTCGGGCCGCCGAACGGGCTGCTCAGCCGCAGCGTGCCGTCGACCGCGCCGATCCGCTGGGCGAGGCCGCGCAGCCCGGTGCCGCCCGCGAGGTCGGCGCCGCCGCGGCCGTCGTCGTAGACGGACACGCGCAGCCGGTCGCGCTCGCGCGTCACGCTCACCTCGGCCTTGGTGGCCGCCGCGTGCTTGGCGATGTTGGTCAGGGCTTCGGACACGATGAAGAAGGCCACCGCCTCGATGGTCGGGGAGGGCCGCCGGTCGAGGTCGACGCGGAGCCGTACGGGGATGGGGGCGCGGGCGGCGACGCCGGACAGCGCCGCGTCGAGGCCCTGGTCGTTGAGCACGGCCGGGTGCAGGCCGCGGACGAAGTCGCGGAGCTCCTTGAGCGCCTGCTTGGCATCCTCGTGGGCCTGCACGATCGCGTCCCGGGCGGGCTCGGGCAGGTCGGTGAGGGTGGCGCGGGCCAGCCCGAGGTTCATCGCCAGCGACACCAGCCGCTGCTGGGCGCCGTCGTGCAAATCGCGTTCGATGCGGCGGCGCTCGGCGTCGGCGGCGTCGATCACGCCGGCGCGGCTCTCGGTCAGCGTCTCGATGCGCCGGTCCAGCTCGTCGCGGCTCGGGCCGAGCAGCACGCGGGCGACCGCCAGGTCCAGGTTCGCCGTGGCCCGCGCCAGGATCGGGGCGAGCACCAGCAGCGCCGCGCCGACGGCGACGTACGCGCCGGCCATGACGGGGTTGCGCAGGTCGAGGGGGAACTCCATCGGCGGCGGCTGCAGATGCGGTTGCAGGAACGCGGTCAAACCCACCAGGGCGCCGGACCAGACCAGCGCGACCGGGAGCGCGCACGCCACGCTCACCAGCGGCGAGAGCAGGTGGTAGCCGGCCTGCCGCCAGGTTGCCGCATGGCGCCAGGTGGCGGGCGCCGTCGTCGGTGGGATGCGCGCGCCGAGGAAGGCGGCGAACCGGGACCGTTGGACCCCCGTCAGGACGGGCATGCCACGGCGCAGCAGCGGCGGCGCCACCACCATCACCAGCGTCAGCTCGAACAGCACCGCCGAGACCAGAACCCCGGTCATCACGTGCGCCGTGTCGAGCCAGGCCCGTGCCGACCACGGGCGGGGGACTCTCATGACCACCACGGTAATGACGACGGGGGAGCGCGCGACATGGGTCTGCTGTGCGCGTGCGGGGTGGGGCTAGCCCCACCTTCGCGGCCGGGTGCTACAGGGGCGGCACCGACCAGCCCTTTTCACGGAACAGCGGGGCGTGCTCGGGGTTGACGAACAGCCGGTCCTCCGGGGCGGGGACGCGGAAGTAGCTCTGCGGGTGCAGCAGCTCCCTGGCGTCGTCCGACAGGTCCAGCACGTAGCGGTCGGGGGCCCGGCGCTGCGCCAGGAAGCGCAGCTCGAACGGCAGGACCGCCAGCGGGGCCGCGTGGTCCCACAGGCCCAGCCCGCTCGCCCGGGCCGCGCGGACTGCCTCCCGGGCCCGGCCCAGCGCGCCCGCCTCGCCGACCGCCCGGCCGGCGCCGGGCGGCGGCACCGCGTCGGCCACCCGTCCCTCCTGGCGGACGAACGGGTCGACGTTCGGCCAGATGAAGTACGGGACCACGTGGCCGGCGGCGAGCAGGCGCTCGTTGTAGGGGTCGGGCCGGGGCTTCTCGCGCTGCTCGCGGTTGACGTAGCAGAGCAGCCGGCCGTACCGGTCGAGGACCTCGTGCGCGAAGGCCAGCCGGATCTTGAACGTGGCCTCGGTGTGCCCCTGCTCGGCCAGGTCGCCGGCGATCATGTCCTTGAGCGCCCGGGTGGCGGGGGCCGCGTGGCGGGCGTGGTTGGCGGCCGCCTCCGGCCCCAGCCGGGCCAGCAGGTCGCGGTGCAGGGCGCTGCGCAGCACGAGCGGCGGGAAGCCGGCGGCGAACGGGTCGGTGAGGAACGTCGTCCACGCGGGGTGTTCGATGCGGACGAAGCCGCGGGGGAAGTCGGGAAGGCCGGGGTTGCTGGGCAGCTCGAAGCTGACCTCGGGAGCGTCGACGCCGAGCAGGCGCACGCCGAAGTTGCCGTCGGCGGCGATGTTGATCGTGTCGCCGTCGTGCACGATTTTGTCCACCGGCTGGGCCACGCCGTTGCGGCGGGCCAGCAGGCCATGGCCGACCGTGATGCCGGGGACGGGTTGTTCGATCGCCTTTGCCATGCCTGCATCATCACCCCGTATTCGCCCCACGTCCCGACCATCCGAACCAAATGGCGGTATGCGGCATCTCATCTGTTGTCGTTCACACGGGGAGGTTCTGGTGTTGCAGATGGGGATGGCCGCACTGGCCGCCGCGGCGGTCGTGGCCGGCCCGGGCGGGCTGCCGAAGGGCACGCTGTTCATGGAGTCGCATCCGCCGGCGAAGGCGTGGGAGAGCTACCACACGTCCGACTCCCTCGGGAGCCCGTTGCGGGTCAACCCGTGCACGCGGCCGAAGGCGTGGGACACGGGGAGGGTGGCGGCCAGGACGATGGTCCACACGTCGGAGAACGAGCTGCGCGACGAGCAGCTCGTGCTCTACAAGGACGTCGCGCACGCCAGGAAGGCCGTGCGCGGGCTGCGGGCCGAGCTGGCGCGCTGCGCGGACGCGGGCAGGGGTTACCACCGCTCGCGCTTCTTCACCAAGCCGCTCGCCGTGGGGGACGAGGCGCTGCGGGTGGGGGCGCTGCACTTCGAGGACGCCACCAGGTCGGTCGTCGTACGGCGGGGTGCCGCGGTCTACGTCGTCGGGGAGTCGGGGCGGGTGTCCAGGAGCCTGCCCATGTCGTACTTCCGTGGACTGGTCAGGCAGGCGGAGAGGATGACCGCCAAGGTGTGCGGGCTGCCGCGAGCGGCCTGCTGAGCCGGGCCTGACCGGCGCGCCCGGCCGGGGGGAGGGGCGCGTCTCGGGGGACGGGCGCCCTTGGGGAGGGGCTCGTGCCGGGGGATCGGGTCTGCCCGCGGGGGCGGGCACGTCCACGTGAGGGGCGCGCGGCTGTGCGCGGGGGCCGCAGCCGCGCGCCCGCGCGGGTCAGAGGGTCCGGGAGAGCGCCTTGATCGGCCTCTTCAGCTCGTCCGGCAGCTCCAGGTCACGCTCGGGTGAGCGGCCCAGCGTCGTCAGGTAGGTGCCGACGATGATCGCGTTGATGCCGCCCAGCGCACCTCGTGGGCGAGGGCGAGCAGCTCGCCCAGACTGACGTCCGGCAGGCGCAGGCATCGCAGCGCCTGCTCCCTGTCCAACCCCATGCCTTCGCCGAGCGCCTGCGCACGGGCGATCTCCAGGATGTCGGTCACGCCGACAGCCTGAAGCTCCGCCTGAACGTGGCAAGGTCCAAGCAACCGCCGAGCGCGGCCCCCAGCCCCCGCCGGGCCGCGTCGGCGAACTCCTCGGCGCCGAGCGCCCCCGCGCCCTCCGGCAGGACCCCCGCCAGGGGGCGCGCCGCCAGCATCTCCAGGTCGGCCACGTTGCTCCGCTCGGCCTCGCCCGGCTTCCCGGGCCACGACCCGATCACCAGGCCCGCAGGGGACAGCCCGCGGTGGGCCATCGCCTCCAGCGTGAGCGCGGTGTGGTTGAGCGTGCCCAGCCCGGCCCGGACGACGACGAGGACCGGCGCGCCGAGCGTCCGCGCCAGGTCGGCCAGTGTGCCGCCGTCCTCGTCGAAGCGCACCAGCAGCCCGCCCGAGCCCTCCACCAGCACGAGCCGGTGGGTCTCGGCCAGCTCGCCGATCCGCTCGGCGGCCGCGGGCAGCGACACGGGCGGCAGCCCGGCCGCCCGCGCGGCGGCGGCCGGGGAGAGGGGCGCGGGGTAGCGCGCCAGCTCGAACGTCGTCGTCACCCCGGCCAGGCGGATGACCTCGTCCAGGTCTCCGGCCTCGCCGGGGGTCACCCCGGTCTGGGCGGGCTTCACCACGGCCACGCTCGAACCGGGCCTCCTGGCCAGCGCCGCCACGGCGGCGGTCACGATGGTCTTGCCGACCCCGGTGTCGGTGCCGGTGACGATGAGGACGCTCACCCGCCCAGCCTAGGCGGCCCGGCCCGGGTCCCCCTGGAGGGCTCCTGCGGCCCGCGGGACGCCGTGACGGCGGGCCCGACGTCATCCGGTCAGCGGGCGTCCTCCTGGAGGCCCTCAGCCCCGTGCGGCGGGTGGCGGTGCCGCCGGCCGTGCCGTGACGGGAGGAGACGGGTCACGGACGGCGCAGACGCGTGACGAACTTGTAGCGGTCGCCGCGGTAGAGGGACTGGGCCCACTCGACCGGGTTGCCGTCGGCGTCGAAGGCATGGCGGGTGAGCAGCAGCATCGGCAGGCCGACGTCCACGCCGAGGGCCTTGGCGTCGTACGGGGTCGCCAGCACCGTCTCGATGATCTCCTCGGCGTCCGTGAGCCGCACGTTGTAGGCGTTGTGCAGCGTCTCGTACAGCGACGAGTGCACCTCCAGCTCGCGGCGCAGCCGGGGGAAGCGGCGGGCCGACAGGTGGGTGGTGTCGATCGAGACCGGCTCGCCGTTGGCCAGCCTGAGCCGGTGGATGCGCAGCACGCGGCCGCCCGGGTTGATGGCCAGGCGGCGGGCCAGCGCCTCGTCCGCCGTGATGTAGCCGATCTCCAGGATCTTGGTGTCGGGCTCCAGGCCGGCGGTGCGCAGGTCGCCGATGTAGGAGGTGAGCTGCAGCACCTGCGCGACCTTCGGCTGGGCGACGAACGTGCCCTTGCCCTGGATGCGCAGCAGCCGCCCCTCCACGACCAGCTCGGTGAGGGCCTGGCGGACGGTGGTGCGGGAGGTCTCGAACCGTACGGCCAGCGCCCGCTCGGGAGGCAGCGCGCTGCCGGCGGGCAGGCTCTTCGTGAGCTCCAGCAGGCTCCGCTTCACGTCGTAGTACTTCGGTACGCGAGGGCCGTCGTCGGTCACGCTCTCACCTTCACTTCTGCCACGGCGGTGAGGGCGTGTCTGATCACCGCGAGATCATCGGAACTCAGATTGGCCCGAGCGGTCAACCGCAGGCAAGACCGGCCTTCCGGCGCCGAGGGCGGGCGGAAGCAACCCACGCGTACCCCCAGCTCCGCACAGGTGGCGGCGGCGGCCAGCGCGGTCTCGGGCGGGCCGAGCACCACGGGCACGACCGCGCCCGCCGGCTCGCTCGTCTCCAGGCCGAGCTCGCGGACCATGGCGGCCAGCTCGCCCGCCCTCAGACGCGCGCGTCCAGGCAGCTCAGGCTGATGCTGAAGGATATCCGCAGCGGCCGATGCGGCGGCAACCGAGGCGGGTGCCAGACCGGTGTCGAAGATGAACGACCTGCCCGTGTCGATCAACGTGTCGATCACCTCCGGCTCGCCGAGCACGGCCCCGCCCTGCGATCCCAGGGATGTGGACAGTGTGACGGTTCTCACAATGTGAGATGCCCCGAAAAGTCCGGATGAGTGCACCAGGCCGCGTCCATCTTCGCCGACGACGCCGAGGGAGTGGGCCTCGGCCACCACGAGCAGGGCGCCGTGCCGCCCGACGGCCTCCGCCGGCTCGGCCACCGGCGCGAGGTCGCCGTCGGGGGTGCGCGGCCGGAGCACGCGCCGCAGCCCCGCGGCCTGCCGGTCCGCGGTGGCCTCGCGAAGCCCTGCCAGGGGATCCATGTGCGCATTCAATCAGGGGGCCGGTTTGGTCGTTGAGGGGAGAACCACGCATGATGCACTCGTGCCCACACTCAGCGACCTCGTCGTCCGCCACACCTCACTCGACGCGGCGGACCTCGAATGGCTGCACTCGCTGGTCTCCGACTGGCAGCTGCTCGCCGACCTGTCGTTCGCCGACCTCGTCCTGTGGGCGCCGTTGCTGCCTTCGTCGAAGGAGCCCGCGGGCGGTTGCGACATGGAGCACGGCGACGGGTGGATCGCGATCGCGCAGATGCGGCCCACCACCGGCCCCACCGTCTACCACGACGACGTCGTCGGCACGGTCGTCGCCCGGGGCGAGCGCCAGCTCATCGACACCGCCTGGAACGAGCGGCGCATCTGCCGCGAGGGCGACCCCGACTGGTCCACGGGCGTGCCCGTGCGCGAGGAGACCATCCCGGTACGGCGGGCCCTGCCGGGCGGCGAGGGCCGCTTCCTCGCGGTCATCCAGCGCTCCACCAACCTGTCGTCCGCCCGCACCCCGTCCCGCCTGGAGCTGACCTACCTGCAGAGCGCCTCCGACCTGGCGCAGATGGTCGCCGAGGGCCGCTTCCCGTTCTCCGGCGAGGAACCGATCCTCGTCCGCTCGCCGCGCGTCGGCGACGGCCTGCTGCGGCTCGACCGGGCCGGCCGGGTGACGTACGCCTCGCCGAACGCCCTGTCGGCCTACCGGCGCCTGGGGCTGCACGCCGACCTGGTGGGCGCCGAGCTGGGCCGCGTCACGGCGCAGCTCTGCTATTCGGACGAGCCCATCAACGAGGACCTCATGATCGTGGCCAGCGGGCGCGCGGCCAAGGAGACCGAGGTCGAGTCCGGCGGCACGATCGTCCAGCTCCGGGCCATCCCGCTGATCGTCGGCGGCGGGCGCATCGGCGCGCTGGTGCTCATCCGTGACGTGACCGAGCTGCGACGGCGCGAACGCGAGCTGATGACCAAGGACGCGACGATCCGCGAGATCCACCACCGCGTCAAGAACAACCTGCAGACCGTGGCCGCCCTGCTCAGGCTCCAGGCGCGGCGGCTGCGCGTCCCCGAGGGGCGCGAGGCGCTGGAGGAGGCCGTCCGGCGGGTCGGCTCCATCGCGATCGTGCACGAGACGCTGTCCCACGCGCCGGAGGAGTTCGTCGACTTCGACGACATCGCCGACCGGGTGATCGCGATGGCCGGTGAGGTGTCGTCGGCCGAGGCGGCGGTGACGCCGCGCCGGGTGGGCGCGTTCGGGGTGCTGCCGTCGCTGATCGCCACGCCGCTGGCGATGGCCCTCACCGAACTGCTGCAGAACGCGCTGCAGCACGGGCATCCGAAGCGGCTGCAGGTGGTGGTCCAGCCGGAGGCCGACCGGCTCAACGTGGTCGTCTGGGACGACGGCCAGGGCGTGCCGGACGACTTCGACCTCGACAGCACGACGAGCCTGGGCCTGCAGATCGTGCGCACGCTGGTGGTGGGGGAGCTGTCGGGCAAGCTCGCGATCGAGCGGCGCGAGGGCGGCGGCACGGAGGTCACGCTGTCGATCCCGCTGCCCGCCTCGTGAGGCCCGCCCGGCCTCGCGCGCCGGGGCGGTTCCGGGTCGCCCGAGAGGGCTGGACGCCGCGTCCGGGCGCCGGACGCGGCGCGGGCCTGGTCGTTGCTGGATCTTCAGGTGTGGCCGACTGGATCAGCGGGTGGCTCGGGCCGGGACGGGCCAGGCGCCGGGCAGGTCTGGCCGGTGGAGGCCGGACCGTGGGTCAGGCGATGGGGTCAGGTGATGAGGTCAAGCAGTGGGGTCAAGCAGTGGGGTCAGGCGGTGCGGGTCAGGCGGAGGCGCGGGCGCGGGCACGGGCCGTGCGGCGCTTGAGCGCGCGGCGCTCGTCCTCGCTCAGGCCGCCCCAGACGCCGGCGTCCTGGCCGGACTCGAGGGCCCACTTCAGGCAGGCGTCGACGGCCGGGCACGACCGGCAGACCTGCTTGGCCTCCTCGATCTGCATGAGTGCGGGGCCGGTGTTGCCGATCGGGAAGAACAGCTCGGGGTCCACGTCACGGCAGGCGGCTACATGGCGCCAGTCCATGCGTCACTCCTTAGTAGATGGAGCCTGTGTGCTCCGTGCGGCCACTACTTTGTGAAGAGTTTCACTAACGCGGGCGAACAGGGACCCGATCCCTTGAGTTGGACCGGGCTTGTTCCCCCGACGGGCGGAACGACCTCGGGGTTCGGGTCAAACGTCCTACGTTCCGACGTCAGTGTTGAGCCTTTCAGCCACGCTGAGTGCACGCAAGGGGTCGGGCCGAAGTTTTGGCCGTAATGGATGTCGTATGCGTCACACAATGACCGAATGTAACGAGCTAGACCAGCACTTGTAACGCATCCGGGGTAGACCGGAACGTTACGGACTCCCGCTCTCCCAGGTAGTCGCCGTCCAGCTCGAAGGCCACCGGGCGGCTCGCGGTGAGGGTGAACTCCTGCTCGTCGTGGAGCTGCACCAGGTGCCTGCCCGAGGGCAGCGCGTCACTCTCGGTGAGGATCTGCCGGATCACCGGCAGCAGCGCCAGCGGTCCCAGCCGCTGGAGCCCGAGCAGGTCGAGCCCGGTCTCGAAGCTCGCCCACGGAGTCGGCCGGACCGGCCGGGGGCCCAGGTACGTCCACGGCGAGGTGTTGGAGACGATCGCCATGAAGACGCCCTCGGCCTTGGGGATGCCGGGGCCGGTCAGCGTCATGGCGGGGTGCCGCTTGTCGGTCAGCAGGTAGTGGCGCAGCGCGGTGTTGACGTAGCGGGAGGGTGTCGCCTTGCGTCCCGCGCCGCGGAGCCCCTCGACCGCGCGGATCACCTCGGCGTCGTACCCCATCCCCGCACAGAAGGTGAAATATCGGCTTTCGCCGTTCCAGAGGGCCTGGCCCAGGCCCACGGTCCTGTGGCGCCCCTCCCGCAGCGCCTCAAGCACCGCTCCGGTGGCCTCCACCGGATCGTTGGGCAGGCCGAGGCCGCGGGCGAACACGTTCGCGCTGCCGCCCGGGATGACGATCAGGGAGGGCCGCCCGGCGGCCGCCGTGGGCGCGGGGACCTGGCCGGCCGCCGCGGGGGCGGGTGCCGCGGGCCGGGAGGGGCGGCCGTTGACGGGGTTGAGCAGGCCGTTCACCGTCTCGTTGATCGTCCCGTCGCCGCCCAGCACGGCCACCACGTCGTAACCCTTGGCCCGCGCGGTGGCGGCCAGCGTGGCCGCGTGGCCCCGGTAGCCGGTCTCCTCGACGGTCAGGTCCACGGCCGCGCCGAGCGCGCGGATCAGCACGTCCCGGGTACGGGAGTTCGTGGTCGTCGCCTTGGGGTTGACCAGCAGCATTGCGCGCATGGGGCCAGCGTAGCCGCGATCGTTGTCTATCTTGTCGCCAGATTTCCGATTTTGCGGACCCGGGGTGATGTCAGGCGGGCCGGCAGAACCGCGGGCATCCTCCGCGGCGCGCGAGGATGCCCGCGAGGTGCGCGCGGTGCCGTGCGGCGGGGATCAGCAGTACTTCGCCTTGCGGACGCTGCCGAAGATCGTGGGAGCGGTGATCCGGGCCCAGTTCCCCTTGTTGATCGTCCGGCACAGCGGGTCGGGGCCGTTGTTGATGTCAAGCGTCACGAGTCTCGTCGAGCCGCAGTTCAGCACGTCCGCCCACGCCTTGCCGCCGGTCTCGCCCTTGTCCTTGATGTGCAGCCCGCTCTTGCCCGTGCAGGGGGCGAGGGCGGTCTGCGCCGAGGCGGCGGTGCTCGCCGCGCCCAGGCCCGCGGTGCCGAGGGCCGCGACGAGGAACAGGCTGGCCGTACGCTTCTTGACCGACATGTATCTCCTTCTTCTGATCTCCGGCACCGAGGGCCGCATGACTGCGCAGGGCGGCCCTGCCGGTTCATGAGGGGTTCGAGCCGCCGTGCGATGGGGGCGGCGAACGCCGGATGGCGGGCGGGCGATCGACACCGCGCCGGAACATCGACGATCTAGGTCGCTACGCTAGCGGCTGCCGCAGCAAAATCGCGGCAGATCTGGATATTTCGGGCGACCTGCCAGGTCCCGAGGGGTGTGCCGGCTCCGAGAGGCCGCGGCGCATCCGCGTCCCGGTCGGCGCAGCGACCGGCGCGGCGGGCGGATAGGGTGCGGGTTGTGTCGAAGCGCCCGCTCAGCCTGGTTGTCGCCGCCGTCGTCGTCGCCCTCGAAGGGCTGGTCGCGGTGGGCCTCGGCGGCTACGTCGTGGTGGAGACGCTCCGCGGGGCGGCCGGCGACGTCACCACGGCCATCGCGGAGGCGGTGTTCGGGCTGCTGATCGGCGCCGGGCTGCTCTGGGTGGCCTGGGGCGGGCTGCTCAGGGCCGAGCGCTGGGGGAGGGCTCCCGCCGTGCTGACCCAGATCTTCATGATCCCCGTCTCCGTGACGCTCATCCAGTCGGACCAGCCGCAGCTGGGGATCCCGTTGCTCGTGGTGGCCCTGGTCGGTCTCGTGTCGCTGCTCGCGCCGCCGACGACCCACGCCCTCATCGGCGAGGACTGACCACCGTACGGCCGGGCGAGGCTGACGGGCGTACGGACGTGACGGCCGGGCGAGGCTGACGGGCGTACGGACGTGACGGCCGTACAGGGACTGACGGTCGTGCGGCCGTGACGATCCGGCCGGACCGGTGGGCGTGCGAGCCGGTGAACGGGACGGCGCGGCACGGGACGCGGAGGTGCCGGACACGGAAGTACGGGACGGACGGCCGTACGTGAGACGACGGCCGTGTCCCGCGCTAGTCGTCGGCGGTGAGGCCCTCGCGCAGCTGCGCCAGCGTGCGGGCGAGCAGCCGCGAGACGTGCATCTGCGAGATGCCCAGCTCGGTGGCGATCTGGGACTGGGTCATGTTGCCGAAGAACCGCAGCAGCAGAATGCGCTTCTCGCGCGGCGGCAGCCGTTCGAGCAACGGCTTGAGCGACTCGCGGTATTCGACGCCTTCGAGCGACTCGTCCACGATGCCGAGCGAGTCGGACACGGCGGGCGCGTCGTCGTCGCCGGAGTCGGGGGCGTCGAGCGAGACGGTCGAGTAGGCGTTGGCCGACTCAAGGCCCTCCAGGACCTCTTCCTCGGTCATCTTCAGGAAGGCGGCCAGCTCGGCCACGGTCGGCGCGCGGCCCTCCCGCTGCGAGAGCTCGCTGATCGCCTTGGTCAGCGAGAGCTTCAGCTCCTGCAGCCGGCGCGGCACGCGGACCGCCCAGCCCTTGTCGCGGAAGTGCCGCTTGATCTCGCCCACGATGGTCGGCGTCGCGTACGTGGAGAACTCCACGCCGCGGTTGAGGTCGAACCGGTCGATCGACTTGATCAGCCCGATCGTGGCGACCTGGGTGAGGTCGTCGAGCCACTCGCCCCGGTTGCGGAACCGGCGGGCGAGGTATTCGACCAGCGGAAGGTGAAGCTCGACCAGCTCGTCCCGGATGCGCTGCCGACGCGGCTCCTCGGGGCCCAGCTCGGCCAGCTCGGCGAAGAGCATGCGGGCGCGGACCCTGTCGGGCACGGCGTGATCGCTGGTGGCCATGGCTCCAGTCCTTTCCGTCACGCCGGCCTCGCCGCGCCTCGGCGCTTACGCAGGACGATCGCCATACGGTCCGGAGAGTCGGTCACCGCTTCCACGTCGTCGGCCAGAGCGGTCAGGACCATCCAGGCGAAGTCGTCGCGTTTGGGCGCGGAGCTGCCGACCGTCACGACTTCGACCCTGACCTGCATCTCCAGCCCGGTCAGCTCGAACTCGGCGGTCAGGTCGGTGCCCGGCACGGCCTCGCCCAGGAGCATCGCGCACGCCTCGTCGACCGCGATCCGCAGATCCTCGATCTCGTCGAGCGTGAAGTCGAGCCTGGCCGCCAGCCCCGCCGTGGCCGTACGCAGCACGGACAGGTAAGCGCTCGCCGCGGGGAGCCTGATGCTCACCACGTCACGGATGCCGGCCTCTTCCATGCGCGTCTCGGTTTCCTCGGTCACGTTCCTCCTCGCGTATATGACGCTGACTGCAACTTACCGCCCCTGAGCGGTGCTTGGACGAATCAGACTCGCCATCAACGGAAAAGGCTCTGTGCGGCTCGTCGCCACACAGAGCCTTATGTGCCGTTTTACGCGGCCTTGGTCTCCCAGAAGATCTTGGAGATCTCGTCGATCTTGCCGAGGAGGTCCTCCGCCTTGGCGGCGTCCACCGTGCCCTTGGCGCCCGCCGCGCCCGCGAGCTTGGTGGCCTCCCAGAAGAGCTGGTGGAGCTGGGGGTAGGTCTCGAGGTGCGGCGGCTTGAAGTAGTCGGTCCACAGCACCCACAGGTGGTGCTTGACCAGCTCGGCCCGCTCCTCCTTGATGGTCAGCGCGCGGGCGCGGAAGACCGGGTCCTCGTTGGCCGCGTACTTTTCCATGATCGCCTTGACGGACTCGGCTTCGATCCGTGCCTGGGCGGGGTCGTAGACGCCGCAGGGCAGATCGCAGTGAGCCGAAGCGACATGCTTGGGTCGCAGCAGTCGTGCGAGCATCAGAAAGTCCTTCCTTGATGCTGAGTCAGCTTGGTCCACTAACCGACCTTACTCGGGTCCCAGGGCCTGCGGAGTTGGGGGTCTCGGCCTATGAGAGTGCGTGTCGAGGGCGACTCGATGCGTCCCGCGCTGCTGCCCGGAGACTGGCTCCTCGTGCGGCGCGGCGCCCGGGTCCGGGCGGGCGACATCGTGGTGGCCAGGCTGCCCGGCGCCCCCGACCGGCTGATCGTCAAACGGGCCCGGTGGCACGGTGATGACGGGTGGTGGCTGGAGAGCGACAACCAGCGGGCCGCCGGGCGGCGCGACAGCTGGGACTTCGGGCCGGTCGGCGACATCGTGGGCCGGGTCGTGCTGCGCTACTGGCCGCCGCGGCGGCGGGCGCGGTAGGCCGCGACGTTGGCGCGGCTGGCGCAACGGGCCGAGCAGTAGCGGCGCGAACGGTTGGAGGAGGTGTCCAGGTACGCCCGCGAGCAGCGCGGCTCCTGGCAGCGGCCGAGGCGGTCGGCACCGAGCTCGGCGACCACGGCGGCCAGGCCCATCACGGCGCTCGCCGCCTCGTCCTCGGCCAGGTGCAGATGCCAGCGCTGTCCGTCGTGGGCCGACAGCCGCGGGTGCACCGGATAGCGCGCGAGCAGGGCGTTGAGCAGCGCGGCCACGGCATCCTCGTCGCCGGCCGAGGCGGCCGCGAAGACCTCGGCCAGCTCGTCGCGCAGTCCTCGGAGCGCGGGGGGTGCGTCGGGGTCGTTCACGAGACGGACCGCCCACTCGGCGTAAGAGGTCATGTCCATGCCGGAGTATTACACGGCTGAGTGGGGGAGGGGTGGTCCGGAGCGGCCGGGGGAGGGGCCGACGCGGTGCGGGAGCGCGGTTCAGGACGGTCGGAAGGGCGTGGCCCGGACCGTGGGGGAGGGGCCGTGCGGAGGGGCCGTGCGGAGGGCCGTGCGCGGGGCGCTGGAGGGGGCGCCCCGCCGGTGGTGCTCGTCGGGGAGACCCCCGGCGGGCACCACCGGGGGCCCCGTGACCTCAGCCCTCGGGGTGGAGGACGCGATGCAGGAAGCCGCGGGTGCGCTCGTGCTGCGGGTCGCCGATGACCTGGGCGGGTGGCCCGTCCTCGACGACGACGCCGCCGTCCATGAACACGACCCGGTCGGCCACCTCCCGGGCGAAGCCCATCTCGTGGGTCACCACGAGCATGGTCATGCCCTCCTCGGCCAGCTTGCGCATGACGGCGAGCACGTCGCCCACCAGCTCGGGGTCGAGCGCCGAGGTCGGCTCGTCGAACAGCATCAGGTCGGGGTTCATGGCCAGTGCCCTGGCGATGGCCACGCGTTGCTGCTGCCCGCCGGAGAGCTGCGCGGGGTAGGCGTCGGCCTTCTCACCGACGCCGACCCGCTCCAGGTTGTCGCGGGCGACCTTCTCGGCCTCCTTCCGGCCCCGCCTGAGCACGCGCCGCTGGGCGACCATGACGTTCTGCAGCGCGGTCATGTGGGGGAACAGGTTGAACTGCTGGAAGACCATGCCGATGCGGCGGCGGACGGCGTCGATGTCCACGTCGGGGTCGGTGACCTCGACGCCCTCCACCAGGATCTTGCCGAGGGTCGGCTGCTCCAGCAGGTTCACGCAGCGCAGCAACGTGGACTTGCCCGAGCCGGAGGGGCCGATGACACACACCACCTGGCCGGCCTCCACCGTGCAGGTGATGCCCCGGAGCACCTCGTTCTTGCCGAAGTGCTTGTGCAGGTCCTTGATCTCGATGGCCGGCGTCATCGGGCCCTCACCTTGCGCTTCTCCAGTCTGGCCGCCAGGTGCCCCAGCGGAACCGTGACGAGCAGGTACGTCAGGCCGGCCACCATGATCGGTGTGGCGTTGGCGTACTGGGAGGCCAGGTCGTTGCCGAACTTGGCCAGCTCCACGTACTCGCCGGAGATGCCCAGGAAGAGCACCAGCGACGAGTCCTTGAGCAGTGCCACGAACTGGTTGGTCGTCGGCGGGATGACGATCCTGATGGCCTGCGGGATCACCACGGTGATCTGCGCCCTGGTCGCCGACATGCCGAGCGACCTGGCCGCCTCCGTCTGTCCCTTCGGCACCGCCTGCAGGCCGGCCCGGAACACCTCCGCCTGGTAGGCCGCGCCGACCAGGCCGAGCCCCAGGATGCCCTGCCCGTACGTGCCGCCGGGCACCGCGAAGCCGGGCAGCGCCAGCGGCAGGAAGGTGATCAGGAGGAAGATGAGCAGGGCCGGCAGGCCACGGAAGATCTCGATGTAGAGCCCCGAGATCCACCGGTACGGCCGCACCGTGGACAGCCGCATGAGCGCCAGCACGAGCCCCACCACGAACGCGAAGACGAACCCGCCCGCCGTGTAGATGAGGGTGTTCTTCAGCGCGATCGTGAAGAGCTCGGGCAGGGCCTTCTCGGCCACGTCCGGCTTGGCGAAGTTCTGCGCCAGGCTGGGCCAGTCGGCGTACAGGACGACGCCGACGAGCGCGGCGACCAGCAGGACGTACTGGATGGCGCGGCTGATGCGCTGCTTCTTACGCGGGCTGAGCCGGGCCTTGCCCGGCTCAGCCGCCAGTGACTGGTCCGACATGGATCAGCTCAGCTCACCGGGCTTCTTGCCGAACCACTTCACGAAGATCTGCTCGTACGTCCCGTCGGACTTGGCGGCGGTGAGGGTCTCGTTGATGGTCTTGAGCAGCACCGGGTCGGCGTTCTTCTTCAGGCCGATGCCGTACTGCTCACCCGTGTCGAGGCTGGCGATCATCTCGAACTTCTCGGCGATCTCCGGCTTCTTCAGCCAGGTGAGCACCACCGGCAGGTCCTGGACGATCACGTCGGCCTGGCCGGCCTGCAGGGCCAGCAGCTCCTTGGCGGAGTCGGCGTACTCGGTCGGGTTGAAGCCCTGCTTCTTGACGTAGTCGAGGCCGGTCGTGCTGGCCTGCGCGCCCAGCTTGAGGTTCTTGGCCTTGATGTCCTCCAGCGAGGTGGCCCCCGTGCCCTTCTTGGCCAGCAGCGCCTGCGTGGCGTCGAAGTACGGATCGGAGAAGGTGATGTTCTGCTTGCGCTCGTCGGTGATCGTCATGCCGGCCGCCGCGACGTCGCACTTGTTCGTGGCCATCGCCGCGCCGCTCTTGATGACGGCGAAGTCGATGTCCACGATCTGCTGCTCCACGCCCAGCTTCTTGGCGACCAGGTCGACGACGTCGACGTCGAACCCGACGATCTTGCCGCTCGCGTCCTTGAACTGGAACGGCTCGTACGGGATGTTGGTGCAGGTCGTGAGCTTGCCGGGGGTCACCAGCTTGGCCTCGCTCGCGGCCGTCGCCCCGCCCGGACTGGCAGTGGCGGTGGTGTCACCGCTGCCCGAACCACCGCCGCAGGCGGACAGCCCCAGGGCGGCGGCCAAGGTGAGCGCGCTGATGGTGTAACCACGGCGGCTCGTGGACCAGAGGGCCATGTCAGGCCTCCTCAAGTGCTATGTCATGAAAGTTGCGTTTTGTGAAGCTTAAATCGCCCCGAGCGACGATCCGCCATCGGGGATTTAACGATGCGTCAACAGAACAGCGTCACCCTGGACACCGGACTCCGTCTCACCATGTGGCACTATGGAGCGACGGGTGACCCCCGTAACCCCTCACGAGACGATCGGGAGGGGACCCTGGCGGCTACCGAAGCCAGGCCTCTCGCGCCGTCTGCCGAAGGTCTCCATCGTCCGTCCGATGCCTACTGGGGTCTCTCTGTGACTGCCACTCCTGCTTCTCCCTCTCTCGAATCACTCGACCAGGACCCGGCCTTCGCCCTGCACCGCGGGGGCAAGCTGGAGGTTCGCTCCACCATCCCCGTCCGTGACGCGGACGACCTGTCTCTGGCCTACACCCCCGGAGTCGCCCGGGTGTGCAACGCCATCGCCGACACGCCGTCGCTGGTCAACGACTACACCTGGGTCTCCAACGTGGTCGCCGTCGTCTCCGACGGCACCGCCGTGCTCGGCCTCGGTGACATCGGCCCCGCCGCCGCGATGCCCGTGATGGAGGGCAAGGCGCTGCTGTTCAAGGAGTTCGGCGGCGTTGACGCCGTCCCCCTCTGCCTGGCCTGCACCGACGTCGACGCGCTGGTCGAGACCGTGGTCCGGCTCGCGCCCTCGTTCGGCGGCATCAACCTGGAGGACATCAGCGCCCCGCGCTGCTTCGAGGTCGAGGCCCGGCTGCGCGACCTGCTCGACATCCCCGTCTTCCACGACGACCAGCACGGCACCGCCATCGTCGTCCTGGCCGCCCTGACCAACGCCGCCCGCCTGACCGGTCGGTCCCTGGGCGACCTGCGTGCCGTCGTGGCCGGCGCCGGCGCCTCCGGCGTCGCGGTCACCCGCATCCTGCTCGAAGCCGGCATCGGCGACATCGCCGTGGCCGACTCCAAGGGCATCATCTATCCGGGCCGCGAGGGGCTCAACTCCGTCAAGGAGGCCCTGGCCCGCGACACGAACAAGGCCGGCCACACCGGCTCCACCGAGCAGGCGCTCGCGGGCGCCGACGTGTTCGTCGGCCTGTCGGGCTCGACCGTCGCCGAGGAGGCCATCGCCTCCATGGCGACCGACTCGATCGTCTTCGCGCTGTCCAACCCCACGCCGGAGGTGTCGCCGACCGTGGCGGCCAGGCACGCCCGCGTGGTGGCCACCGGCCGCTCCGACTTCCCCAACCAGATCAACAACGTGCTCGCCTTCCCCGGGGTCTTCCGCGGCGCGCTCGACGTGCGGGCCACCACGATCACCGAGAACATGAAGGTCGCGGCCGCCACCGCGCTCGCCGCCGTGGTGGGCGACGACCTGCGGGCCGACTACGTCATCCCGAGTCCGTTCGACGCCCGAGTGGCCCCCGCCGTCACCGCCGCCGTGGCCGCCCAGGCACGGCGTGACGGGGTCGCCCGCATCCCGGGCTGACCGGGCCCGGTCGCCCTCAGCCCCGACAAGTCCACCCGAGTAAAGGGAAGTCTTGGGCTTCCCTTTACTCAGCGTGCTATAACAGGAGCCCTCTGTAAGGATGCCGGCTCCGACTCCTGGGGCGAGGAGAACGATGCGACGCGAGCCCAACCGCCTGCTTCAGCTGCTCATCGCGGAAGCGGGCCTCTCCCACAAGGGGTTGGCCAGGCGGCTCAACGACCTGGGCGCCGCTCGCGGCACGCCCGGCCTGAAGTACGACCACAGCTCCGTGCTGCGATGGATCGGGGGCCAGCGGCCCAGAGATCCGGTGCCGTCCCTCCTTACCGAGATTTTCGCCCTACGGCTCGGCAGACCCGTCACGCCTGAAGACCTCGGGATGCCGGCCATCGTTTCACCCCCCGATCTCGGGCAGGTGTTCACGCACACGTGGCAGGAGGGGGTCGCTACCGTGACAGCGCTGTGGCGAGCCGATGTGGAGAGACGACGGTTCCTGATCGACTCCACGTTCGCGATAGGGGCAGGCTCCGTGGGAGCCGTGCGCTGGCTGACGTCCCCACCGGACGAACGCCTCGACGGCGGAGGCTCGCGACGCGTGGGCCGGGCCGACGTCGCGGCCATCCGCGAGGTCACCCGCTCGTTCGGTGAGCTCGACAACCGCTTCGGCAGCGGCAGGGTCCGCGCCGCCGTGGTCGAGTACCTCGACACCGCCGTCACGCCGCTGCTCAAGGACGGCTCGTACGGCGAGAGCACCGGCAGGGAACTGGCCGCGGCCGCTGCCGAGCTCACCCGGCTGGCCGGCTGGATGGCCTACGACCTGGAGCAGCACGGCCTGGCCCAGCGCTACCTGATCCAGGCGCTGCGCCTGGCCCGGGGCGCGGGCGACGACGCGCTCGGCGGCGAGATCCTCGCCGGCATGGCGCACCAGGCCATCTACATGGGCCGCCCGGCCCACGCCCTGGACCTGGCGCGGGCCGCCCAGCTCTCGGCCGCGCGCTCGGGCGTGGCCACGCTGATGGCCTCCTGCCACGTGCTGGAGGCGCACGCCCACGCCGGGCTCGGCGACGCCCGGTCCTGCGCCGCCGCGCTGCACGACGCCGAGCTGGCCTTCGACCGGCGCGTCCCGGGGCACGAGCCCGCCTGGCTGAGCTACTTCGACGAGGCCTACCTCGCGGCCAAGTTCGCCCACTGCTTCCGCGACCTCGGCGACGGGGTGCAGGCGGTCCGCCAGGCCCGCCGCTCGCTCGACATGGACGGCCGCTTCGTGCGGGGGCGGATGTTCAACCTGTCGCTGCTGGCGGCCGGGCTGACGCAGTGCGGCGAGCTGGAGGAGGCCTGCCGGGTGGCCGCCCACGCGTTCGACCTGGCGGGCGAGCTGCAGTCGGTCCGGTCCCGCTCGTACGCCGCCGACCTGCGCAGGCGGCTGGAGCCGTACAAGCGCGAGCCGGTGGTCACGGCGCTGCGCGAGCGCACCCGCGAGCTGGCGGCGGTGTGACGGAAGGGCGTGCGACGGCGCCTGTGTGACGGCGAGAGCCCGTCTTCGGCGTGGTCGCCGGAGACGGGCTCGTCGTCGGTGGGTCAGCCGGGGAGCAGCTCGCCGTTCGGGCCGACGATCTTCTTCGTCTCCGCGTAGTTGGCCTTGTTGTAGACGTCGGCCACCTCGCCGTCGAAGTAGGCCGAGGTGATGTGGTCGACGCGGTCGTTGCCGTCCTCGTCGACGAACAGGCTCGTCACGCCGTTGACGTAGCCGGTGCGCTTGTTGTTGTCGTACCTGACGAGCCACGGGCCGCCGTCGGCGCCCGGGGTCATCGAGCACTTGAGCACCTGGTGGGTCTCCACCCGGAAGGTGTTGATCTGGTACGTCTTCGTGCCGGTCTTGCCGGAGCACCACTTGGGCGTCAGGCCGGAGAACGGGCGGTCGCCGTCGGGGTGCGGGGCCGACGGGTAGCCGAAGGCGATCACGCGCTGATTCATCGGCTGGTTCCAGGCGATGCCCTGCCCGCCGACCACGTCACCGAGCCGGCCCGCGTCCTTGACGATGCCGATCATGTACTCGGCCATGTAGTACTTGCGGGTCGTGCCGGGCTTGACCCACTTCTGGACGTAGTAGCGGGTGATCGTGTAGTTGCCGCGCTTGTCGTCGCCCTTCGTGCCCGGCCCCTTGTACGCCTCGTGCTCGGCCTTGGTGGCGGGCACCGTCTCGGGCTCGCCGAACTTGTAGCCGTTGCCCTTGCCGGTCTTGGCGTCCTTGTAGGCCTGCGCGCCGACCTCTTCGCGCTCCAGGACCGCGCCCGGGTAGTCGGGGCCGACCTTGTCGGCGGGCTTGTCCTCGCCCTCGCTGTAGCAGTCGCCGAGGTTGAGCAGGCACTTGCCGTACTCCTCGGCGGTGATCGGGCGCGGCTTGACCCACTTGTCGCCCGCCCACTTGTCGAACTCGGCCTTGGTCACCTTCTTCTCGCCCGCGAGGCGGAAGCCGTTGTGCACCGCGACGAAGGCGAAGTCGCCGTCGTAGTCGTCGTAGGTGTCGAGGTCATAGGCGGTGAAGGCGTAGGCGCCCACGTACACGCCGAAGGGGGCCTTGCCCTGGTAGTAGCCGGGCGCGAAGACCCACTTGCGGAAGACGTCCTTGCCGTGCTCGTACACGCAGTGGCCGGCGGTGGCGACCAGGTTGCGGTGACGCGACTGGATGGAGGTGGCCGAGCACCAGCGAGGCTGGCCGGCACGGTCGAGGAAGAACACCTTGCCGATCGTCTTCGGCAGGTTGACGTTCTTGCTCTTGGCGGACGGCGGGGTGGTGCCGGTGGGGGCGACCCCGCCGGGCTTGCCGTCACCCGTCTGCGTCTGGGGGCGGACGAGCTTGGGAACGTCCTTGGCGTCGACCCGGTACTGCGTCGCCTTCTTCAGCGCGGCGCCGTTGGCGTCGAGCCAGAACTGGGCGTCGCTGTAGGCGTCGGCGGGCTTGGGGGCGAGGGGATCGCTGATCCAGCTCGGCTCCGCGGTGGCGGGCAGGGCGAGTGCGGTGGCGCCGAGGCATGCTGCGGCGAGGGGGACGAGCAGGCGCTTCACTGAGGAACTCCACGAAGTTTACAAAGGGCGTGTCGGAACCCTATCGATCTTCTGGTCACTCTGGTAACCCCCGCCACAAAGCACCCAGAAAAGGCCGAAGGGCCCGGCTGGATGCCGAGCCCTTCGGGTGTTGCATGGGGTGAACGCCGACCGGGGTCGTCGTTCGGTCCGCCGGTACTACTTGATGAGCTTGCCGGACCACACGGCCGCAGCGGCCTTGTAGATCGACGCGGTCTCACCGTCGAACAGGGCGGAGGTGATCGTGTCGTAGCGCTTGTTGTTGTCGGTGTCGACGATGAGGCTGGTGACACCGGTGACGTAGCCAAGGCGCTTGCCGTTGCTGTACCGGGTCAGCCAGGGGCCACCGTCGTAACCGGCGGTCACAGCGCAACGGAACGACTGGTGCTCCTCAACCCGGCGGGCCGGGATCTTGAGCACCTTCTCCTGGGTCTTGCCGTAGCACCACTTCGGCGTGACGCCCGTGAAGGGCTTGTTGCCGTCGGGGTGCGGGCCGAACGGGTAACCGAAGGTACGGACAGCGGTGCCGCCCTTCTGGTTCCACGCCACACCCTGGCCACCGACGTTGTCACCGAGGCGACCGGCGTCCTTGAGGACGTGGCCCACGATGAACGGGTCGAGACGGATGTAACGCTCAACCTTGCCGGGCTTGTACCACTGCTGCACGTAGTAGTGCGTGATGGTGTGGTTGCCGGCCGCGTCCTTGGCCTTGGTGCCCGGGCCGCTGTAGGCCTTGTACTCGGCCTCGGTCACAACCTCGGTGATGGGCTCACCGAACTTGTAGCCGTTGCCCTTGCCGACCGGAGCAGCGTCGTACTTGGCCTTCTTGACCTCGTCGCGCTCCACGACCGCACCCGGGAAGTCCGGGCCCGTGGGCTCGGCAGCCGAACCGGGGTCGACCTCGTAGTACTCGGTGGTCTTGGGGTCGAGCTTGCCCTTGGTGTACTCGTCCTTGGTGACCTCGACCTCCTTGACCTCCTTCGGCCCGTTGTAGGCCTTGTACTCCTCCCAGGAAACCTTCTTGGAGGTGTACGCGGAGCCACCGATGCCGTTGTACACGGTCACGAACGCGTAGTCGCGGTCGAAGTCCTCGTACACGTCGAAGTCGTAGTGGGTGAAGGCCTGCTTACCCGCGTAGATGCCCCACGGAGCCTTGCCCTGGTAGTAGCCCGGGACGAAGACCCAGTTGGACACGACCTCGTCGTTGCCGGCGATGTCGTAGACGCAGTGCCCGGCCGTGGCGACCAGGTTGCGGTACTGCGACTGGATGGAGGTGCCGGAGCACCAGTAAGGCTTGCCGTCCTTCGCGACGAAGAAGACCTTACCGATCGTCTTCGGGAAGTTGACGTTCTGCGTCTTGGCGACCGTCTTCTTCTCTTCGCCAATCGGCTTGGCCTCGCCGGGCTTGGTGTCGCTGCTGTAGCCGCCGCCGCTCTGGATCTTGGAGACCTCGAGCGAGTCGGGGTTGAAGGCCACGGCCTGCTTGAGGGCCAGGTAGTTCGAGGCCGACCAGAACTCGACGGTCTCGACGGCCTTGGCCTCGGAGTTCAGAACGTCGCTGGAGACGTCGCTCTGCGCCTGGGCGGTACCGGCCAGGCCGGCGGCCAGGAGACCGGTGGCCAGAACGGCACCACCGGCGGGGAGGAGGATGCGCTTCAAGGTGACTCCTTGCGCTGTCGTGGAACGCTTCTTGCGTTCCATGCGTCAGTAAAGGTATGACCAGGAATCTACAGTGTGGATCTTGGACTCGGGTAGCTACTTCGCATAGAAAAGATCCGCTTTGGGGGCCGTGATCGTTCTGTGATGTTTAAGCGGCATATGTGAGCGACTTGCCGGAAGTGCCTGACGCGCCCGTTTTCGCAGATCAACATAAGGAAGTTGTCAGTGTGACTGGCGGTGCGTAACTCGATTGCCGGCGCGGCCGATCGGCGCAGTGTGACGCAGATCACATCGTCTTGATGGCACCGTCTGGGCGTGGCATGCGTCAAAACGCCCCACAGATTCCCGGAAACGCCGAAGGGCCCGGCGGTCGCCGGGCCCTTCGCGGGTCAACGCGTCAACGATCGGCTCAGGACCGGTCGCGGTGCGTCACTTAGATGATCTTGCCGGACCACACCTTCGCGGCGGCCTTGTAGACGCTCGCGGTCTCACCGTCGAAGTACGGCGAGGAGATGTAGTCGACGCGGTTGTTGCCGTCCTGGTCGTTGAAGGTGCTGGTGACACCGTTCACGTAGCCGAGACGCTTGCTGTTGCTGTACCTGAGCAGCCAGGGGCCACCGTCGGCGCCCTCGGTCATGGCGCACTTGAGCGCCACGTGCTCCTCGATCTTCTTGGCGGCCGAACCGACGAGCTTCTTCGTGGTCTTGCCGTAGCACCACTTCGGCGTGACACCGGTGTAGCTCTTGTTGCCGTCGGGGTGCGGGGCGGCCGGGTAGCCGAACGCACGGACGTACTTGCCCGTGGGCTGGTTCCAGGCGACGCCCTGACCGCCGACGTTGTCACCGAGGCGGCCGGCGTCCCGGACGAAGCCCTCGATGATGTAGAAGGAGACCTTGTAGTACTTGGTCGCCGTGCCGGGCTTGAACCACTGCTGCACGTAGTAGTGCGTGATGGTCCAGTTGCCGCGCTCGTCCTTGACGACGGTCGCCGGGTACTTCTCGGCGTCCTTCTCCTGGTTCTTCTTGTAGGCCGCGGCCTCGGCGTCGGTCACGATCTCGGTGACCGGCTCACCGAACTTGTAGCCGTTGCCCTTGCCGACCTTGGCGGCCTCGTACTTGGCCTTGCCGACCTCGACCTTGGCGACCTGAGCCCCGGGGTAGTCGGGGCCGGTCGGCTGGGCCTCGTCGCCCTTCTTGACGAAGCACGAGTCGGTCTCGGTGGGGTCGAGGGAGCACTTCTTGTACTCGGCCTCGGAGATCTCGATCTCCTTGGCCTCCTTGATGCCCTGGTACTTGTCGAACTCGGCCTCGGAGACGCGCCTGGCCTTGCCGCCGCCCACGTGGATGCCGTTGTAGACGGTGACGAACGCGTAGTCGCGGTCGTAGTCCTCGTAGACGTCGAAGTCGTAGTGCGTGAACGCCTGCTTACCGACGTAGATGCCCCAGGGAGCCTTGCCCTGGTAGTAGCCGGGCACGAAGACCCACTTGGACATGACGTCCGTGTTGCCCGCGGTGTCGTACACGCAGTGGCCGGCGGTGGCGACCAGGTTGCGGTACTGCGCCTGGACGGAGGTGGCGGAGCACCACTTCTTCTCGCCCTTGCTGTTGACGAAGAACACCTTGCCGATGGTCTTCGGGAAGTTGACGTTCTGCGTCTTGACCGCGGGCTTCTTCTCCTGGCCGATCGGCGAGGCGGAGCCGGGCTTGGTGTCGGGGCTGTAGCCGCCCTTGCTCTGGAGCTTGGCGACGTCGTTGTTGTCCCAGATGTTGGACTGGGTGGCGGCCTTGAGAGCCGCACCGTTGGACTCGGCCCAGAACTGGGCGATGGCCTTGGCCGCGGCCGCGCTCTTCGCCATCGGGTCGCTGGCGACGTCGCTGGCGGCCGTGGCGGTGCCGGCGAGGCCGGCGGCCAGAAGGCCGGTAGCCAGGATGGCGCCACCGGCGGGGATGAGGATGCGCTTCAAGGGGACTGCTCCTTGGTCTGTCGTGGGTCGCAACTTGCGTCCCATGCGTCAGTAAAGGGATAGCAAGGAACATAGCGCGCTGATCTTTGCAGGTGGAAGCCGGTTTGCCCCTTTCGGCATGCGGCCTTACCGCCGTGACCTTTCCGTTACCAGTCAGTGATCTTCGCTGACGGTGATCGGGAGGGCGCGTCTTCGCAGGGCATGCCGAGGTTGCGGAAAGTGACGGTGACGACCTCGTCGCGGTGAGTGAGCGAGCGAATGTGACTCAGATCACAGGAACCAAATCGGGGGGCAACTCCGTCTAATCTCGCTCCCGCGCCTTAATGATCTTCAGGCTGGGGTTTCAGCCCTCCCCTCAGCGACCGCGGCCATGCCTGCCGGACACGAAAAAAGGGGGCCCGGCCGAAGCCGGACCCCGTGTGGGAAGGTGATCCCTACTTGTACAGCTCGCCGTTCGGGCCGACGATCTTGCCGGACCACACGTTCTTGGCCGAGTTGTAGACCGACGCGGTCTCGCCGTCGAAGTACGGCGAGGTGATGTAGTCGATGCGGTCGTTACCGTCCTGGTCGGCGAAGGTGCTGGTCACGCCGTTGACGTAGCCGAGACGCTTGCCGTTGCTGTAGTTGGCGAGCCAGGGGCCGCCGTCGTAGCCCGGGGTCACCGCGCACTTGAGGCCGATGTGCTCCTCGATCTTCAGCCACGAGGCGCCCACGGCCTTGCCGGTGGTCTTGCCGTAGCAGGTCTTCGGCGTGACGCCGCTGTACGGCCGGTTGCCGTCGGGGTGCGGGCCGGCCGGGTAGCCGAACGCGCGGACGACCTTGCCCATGGGCTGGTTCCAGGAGACGCCCTGGCCGCCGACGTTGTCGCCGAGGCGGCCCACGTCCTTGGACAGCAGGATGTAGTTGCGTCCGCCCCAGCTGCGCTTCGGACCGGTGAAGCGCTCGTAGTCCTTGCGGCTGACCTGCTTGACGCCGGTGAAGCCGATGCCGTTGTAGACGGTGACGAACGCGTAGTCGCGGTCGTAGTCCTCGTAGACGTCGAAGTCGTAGTGGGTGAAGGCCTGCTTGCCCACGTAGATGCCCCAGGGGGCCTTGCCCTGGTAGTAGCCGGGCACGAAGACCCACCGGTCCAGGACGTCGCGGTTGCCGTCGGTGTCGTACACGCAGTGGCCGGCGGTGGCGACCAGGTTGCGGTAGTTGGACTGGACCGAGGTGGCCGAGCACCAGCGGTACTTGCCCGAGGCGTCGACGAAGAAGACCTTGCCGGTCGTCTTCGGCATGTTCACGTTCTGGGCCCTGCTGATCGGGGCCTTCTCCTCGTCGATCGGCGCGGCGCTGCCGGGGCTGCCGTCGGGGCTGGCGCCGCCCTTGGAGACGACCTTCCGGACTTCCTTGGAGTCCCAGGGGTAGGCGGAGGCGGCACGCAGCGCCGCGCCGTTCGACGCGAGCCAGAAGGAGGCGACCGAGGCCGCCTGGGCGGTGTTGCGGGCCATCGGGTCGCTGGCGACGTCGGCGCGGGCCTGCACGGTGCCCGCCATGCCGCTGGCCAGGAGGCCGGTCGCCAGTACGGCGCCGCCGGCCGGGACAAGGATTCGCTTCAAGGTAACTCCAGGCTTTGCCTTTGTGCTGACGCGGGGCAACTGGACCCCGTAAGCAGCAAACGGTCAGCCCGGAACCTACCGGTCTGGCTCTGGACCTGTGAATTTGCGGAAGATCAGGTAAAGCGGCCGTCGAGGGGCCGTGATCGTTTCGAGATCCGATATTGCCTGATCATCGGGTGGTTGACAACGCTCCGTGTAACTTGCGTCACATTTGTGGCGTGTTCAGGGTGGCAGCGCGCTGGTACACCTGGCCGGTGGTGACGGTGAACGGGGGTGAGGACACCGCGTCGTAGCCCTCCTTGGCGTCGCGGTTCCAGGTCAGGCTGTTGATGCCGTTCAGCCCGCCGAGCTGCTGGGAGGACCGGTAGTCGATCAGCCAGGCTCCGCCGCTCGCGCCGGCACTGAAGTTGCACGGCTGCAGCTGCACCCCGAACTGGAGGTCCAGGCTGGGCGCCACGGTCTTGCGCGTGGTGCCGATGCAGGTCCGCAGCGTGCGGCCGTCGAACGGGCGGCTGCCGTCGGGCTGCGGGCCGGCCGGGTAGCCGAAGGCGTGGATCGTGTTGCCGAGCCCCTTGGTGAGGGCCAGGCCCTGGCCGCCGACGTTGTCCTGCAACCTGCCGACGTCCTGGGTGACGAGCTTGCCGTCCTTGCTCGCCCAGGTGAAGCCGCGGTTCACGGTCACGAACGCGTAGTCGAAGTCGTAGTCGCCCTTGCCCGGCCAGTGCTCGTGCATGCTGATCGACGAGCCCACGTAGATGCCGTCCGGCGTCGCCCCGTCGGGTCCGGGGTTGGGGACGAAGATCCAGTACTGGGCGGCCTTGCCCTGGCGGGGGTCGTAGGCGCAGTGCGCGGCCGTGGCGACCACGCTGCGGTTCCTGGCGGCCACCGCGCTGGCCGAGCACCAGTACTCCTTGTCGCCGAAACGGAAGAACACCTTGCCCATGGTCTTCGCGGCCGTGCCCTTCTGGGGCAGGGCGGGTGCCACGCTGACGACGGCCTTGCGCTTCGAGGCGGCGGTGGTGGCGGCAGCGGTGGTCGCGGCGGTCTGGATGCCGCCCAGGCTGGCCCCGGCGGCGGTGGAGCCTTCCGACCGGGAGCCCGGTGTGGCGGGGCTGTAGCTGTCGGCCTGCTTGAGGCGCTCGGGCTTCCAGTATTCGGCGACCTTCTGGACGTCCGTCGCGGTCTTGGTCAGCGTGACCGAGTAGACGAAGCCGGCGGCCGAGGCGGCGGCGTGGCCCCCGAAGGCAGGCAGCATCAGCAGCGCGCTCAGCGCGACGGCTGCCAGATGCCTGGCCCGGGGGATCATGAAAAGCCTTTCTTGGGGTGTAAGGGAGGATTCTTACAGATCGCTCCTATGTATTGCAGCTCGGGTGGGGGATTCGTTATCCGATCAAGCGTGACTTGTGTCCTATAAGGAAGCCGTCAAGGCATCCATCCGCATAGGCGTAACTGATCCCTCGTGTCGGTCGTTGCAGCAGGTCAGGGCGCCAGGAAAGGTGGTATCCATGCGTCGACTTCTCTGCTTGGCCGTCCTTTCCTGTACGGCATTCAGTGTCGCTCCCGCCGTGGCCGACACGCACGCTCCCGGCAGGGGGATGCGGATTTTCTTGATCACTGTCGGGGACAAGACCGGAGTCCTGTCCTGCTCCCGGCGCGCCCGCACGCCCGCCTGCACCGCTCTCGAAAGAGTGGGCGGCGACCCGTCGAGGCTGTCCCGGGCGGCGGGCACGGCCTGCACCATGGAGTACAACCCGGTGCACGTCAAGGCGATGGGCATCTGGGACGGCAAGCGGCACGACTACGACCAGACGTTCTCCAACGGCTGCGAGCTGAGTGCCTCGACCGGGCCGGTCTTCCGGCTCTGATCCCGCCTGACGGCCCCGGTCCGCCTGTCGCGGGCCGGGGCCGTCGCGTGTGCGGCGGAGCCGCGTTCCGGAGGCCGAGAACGGCGCCGGGTCGTACGTCCCTGATGTCGTGGAAGAAGGTGTCGCCCCAGGTGGAGGCCCCCGGGTAAGGCCTGTCGTCCGCCCCCTTTCGCTGGAACATTGTTCTGGTTAGATGGCGATATGGATCCACGTACCCCCTGCCTCGTCGGCGTGGCCCAGCGCACCGTCCGTCAGCAACCCGGCCCTGAGCCGCTCGACCTCTGGGAGCAGGTCGCGCGCGAGGCCGCCGGCGACGCCCGGCTGCCCGCCGGGCGGTTCGACTCGATCCAGATCGTCTACACCGACTCCTGGCAGTACGACTCGCCCACCGGCCGGCTCGCCGAACGGCTCGGCGCCACGCCGCGTCACCAGGCCTACTCCAGAGTCGGCGGCACCGCGCCGCACCTGCTCATCGGCGAGGCCGCCGCCAGGATCGCGGCCGGCGAACTCGACTGCGCACTGGTCGCCGGTGCCGAGGCGCTGGCCACGCGCCGGGCGTACCGGAAGGCGGGCGAGCGGGCGCCGTGGAGCCATCCGGCGGTGCCCAAGCCGCCGTACGGCTGGGAGCGGGGGCCGCATCCGGCCGAGCTGGCGCACGACCTGTTCCTGCCGGTGCACACGTACGCGATCCTGGAGACGGCCCGGCGGGCGGCCCGCGGCTGGACCATCCACGAGGAGATGGCCGACCGGGCGCGGATGATGGCGCCGATGACGCGGGTGGCCGCCGCGAACCCGTACGCCTGGCGGCGCACCCCGCGCACCCCGGAGGACCTGGCGGACGGGGGCCGGTTCGTCGGCTGGCCGTACACGCGGGACACCGTGGCCGTCATGGAGGTCGACCAGGCGGCGGCCGTCGTGCTGGTGAGCGCCGCACTGGCCGACCGGCTCGGCGTGCCGGACGACCGGCGTGTCCACCTGCGCGGATGGGCGTACGCCGAGGACACCTGGGAGGTGGCGGCCAGGCCCGCGCTCGACGCCTCGCAGGCCATGGCGAGTGCGGCCGCGGCCGCGTTCGGGCGGGCCGGGGTCACGCTCGGCGACATGGGGGCGATCGACCTGTACAGCTGCTTCGCCATCGCGCTCCGGCAGGCCTGCGACGCGATCGGCCTCGACCCGTTCGACCCGCGCGGCCTCACGGTCACCGGCGGCCTGCCGTACGCCGGCGGGCCCGCCAGCGACTACGTGCTCCACTCCACGGCCGCGATGGCCGGGGTGCTGCGCGAGCGGGGCGGCCACGGTCTGGTCACCGGGGTCGGCATGCACCTGACCAAGCACGCCTACGCCGTGTGGTCCACCGAGCCGGGCGGCGCGACGGGCGACGCCCGCCCGGTCTTTACGGCCGAACCCGTGCCGATCGTGCCCGCCTACGACGGGCCCGCCGTGGTGGCCGGGTATACCGTGGCGCACGACCGCGAGGGGGTGGCCGAGCGGGGCATCCTCGTCGTGGACCTGCCCGGCGGCGGGCGGGCTCACGCCCACGTGGTGGAGCCGGACCTCCTGGCCGAGGCGGAGTCGCGGGAGCTGGTCGGACAGTTGGTGCGGCTCTCCTCCAATGGCCAGGTCAATGTGGCGCGGTGGTGATACTCAAAGGCCATGCAAAGATTGTGATCGGGTGACTACTGTGAGCTCTTGACATTTTTATGTCACGAGCGGACGCTGGAGTCATGCGGAGGACCACGGTGCGGATCGACGAAGCACTCCTCAACGAGGCGAAGGCGTACGCGGCCCGAAACGGACGCAGTCTCACCTCGGTGATGGAGGACGCCTTGCGACAACTACTCAACCGCTCCACGGAAGCGGCCCGCCGCCCCCATGTGGAGCTCGTGATGTCGGACGCCCGACTGAGGCCCGGCATCGAGCTCACTCCCGAGTTCATCAAAGAGCTGATCGACCAGGAGGAGATCGAGCGCTACACCAGGACGGTGTCGGATGCTGCTGAGTGACGTCAACGTCCTGATCAACGCCTTCCGTCGGCGGGCGAATGATCACGAGGTCTGCCGGCGCCTGGTGGACGGCATGGTCAACGGAGACTCGGCCTATGCCGTGAGCGACTACGTGATCAATGGAGTCGTGCGAATTCTCCGCCACCCCTTCCTGCACGAGGACCCGCCCACGATGGACGAGATCCTCGCCTTCGCCGGGCAGATCCGCAATCAGCCCCACGCCATCGTCCTTGAGCCTGGTGAGCGGCACTGGCACATCTTCACCCAGCTGTGCCGCCAGACCCAGGCCAGGAGCAACCTCGTGCCCGACGCCTACCTTGCGGCGCTGGCCATCGAGCACGGTTGTGAATTTGTGACCTGCGACAAGGACTTCGCCAGGTTCGAGGGCTTGCGCTGGCGGTCACCGCTCAACTGAACTGGTGACAGGGCGCAAGCCACTCCACCGGGTGAGGTCGTCGTGGCCGATCAGTTCGATGTCATCGAGTCGGGCCGGCGCGGGCGTCGGCAGTGGGTGGGGCTGATCGTCGTGGCGGTCCTCGTCGTGGTGCCCGTCGCCGGGCTGGTGGTCAGCCGCGAGCCCGAGCCGCCGGTGCAACCCGGGGCCGTGCCCGAGCCGATCCGGTCGATGCGCACGCTCAACAACGCGCCCAACGCCCTCTACCCGAAGGCCAGGGTCAAGGGTGACGACGAGACCGTCCGGGTGGTCTTCCCCGACGGGACGCGGGGCGAGGTGCGTTATCCCGCCGAGCTGGGTCTCGACGCGCTCGGGGTGCGCCCGTTCCGGGGTGTCTGGATCGACGGGGCGTACCGCCGGCTCGCCGCGCCCTACGGGGGCGAGGTGGAGGTGTCCAAGGGGGGCCAGCCGATCAGGAACCTCACCCCCGACGTGCAGCTCTGGCCGCGCCAGCCGGGCAGCGGCGCGTTCGGGCAGGTGCTGTTGTTCGCGTTCGGGCCGTGGCGGCTGGCGCTGTACGACCGGTTCGACGGGCTGACGTTCGAGCAGCGGATGGCGGTGGCCGAGCGGCTACGCGGCCGGGTGACGAAGGACGGCTACCTCGTGCTGTCCGGTGGTGGCCCGGTGCGCCTGGCCGAGCCGGGCGACTACGCGCAGGGCGACCCGGTGGGTCCGCAACTGTGGTTCGGCAGCGTGGTGAACGACATGGTGGCGGTCATCCCGCTGCCCGGCTGCGCGAAGGGGTCGCGGGTGCCGGAGATGATGGAGCGGGCCGGCCGCCCGGCCAAGGCCGCCTGCCGCGACGGGGTGCAGGTCGCGGCCACCGGCGAGCGGGAGTTCGTCGAGCGGGCCGTCAAGGGGATCCGGATCACGCTGAAGTAGGGTGCGGCCATGTTCGCCGTAACCGCCACACAGATCGATCCCGACAATCCCCTCGCCGGGCTGACGCTCGGCGAGCGGCCGGAACCGCAGGCTCCGGACGGCTGGACCACCGTCACCGTACGGGCGACCGCCCTCAACCACCACGACCTGTGGACGCTCAAGGGGGTCGGCATCCGGCAGGACCGGCTGCCGATCGTGCTCGGCTGCGACGCGGCCGGCGTCGACGAGGACGGCAACGAGGTCATCGTGCACGCCGTGATCGGCACCGGCGCCGACGAGACGCTGGATCCGAAGCGTTCGCTGCTGTCGGAGGTGCACGACGGCACCTTCGCCGAACGGGTCGCCGTGCCGCGCCGCAACCTGGTGCCCAAACCTGCCGCGTTGACGTTCGAGCAGGCGGCCTGCCTGCCGACGGCCTGGCTGACGGCGTACCGCATGCTGTTCGACAAGGCGGCGCTGGAGCCGGGGTCCACCGTGCTGGTGCAGGGGGCAGGCGGCGGGGTCGCGACCGCGCTGATCGCGCTCGGCCGGGCGGGCGGCTACCGCGTCTGGGCGACCAGCCGGTCGGCCGACAAACGCGACCAGGCTCTCAAGCTCGGCGCCGACCAGGTCTTCGAGCCGGGTGCGCGGTTGCCCGAGCGGGTGGACGCGGTGATGGAGACGGTCGGGCAGGCCACCTGGGACCACTCGCTCAGGTCGCTCCGGCCGGGCGGGCGCGTCGTCGTCTCCGGCGCCACCAGCGGCGCGGTCCCGCCCGCCGACCTCAACCGCGTCTTCTTCCTGCAGCTCTCGGTGGTCGGCTCGACCATGGGCTCCCGGGACCAGCTCCAGCGCCTGGCGGTCTTCCTGGAGCAGACGGGGGTGCGGCCGGTCATCGACCGGACGATGCCGCTCGCGCTGGCCCGCGACGGGTTCGCCGCGATGAACCAGGGCGACGTCTTCGGGAAGATCGTCTTCACGCCCTGAGAGTGCCTCAGCCGGAGGTGCGCCGCCGGGTGGTCAGGAAGGCGAGAACGAGGACGGCGGTCAGGGCTCCGTCCCAGGCCGCCGTCTCCGCAGCCCCGGGGGCGCCGCCGGCGGCCAGGTACGCCACGGCCGTGACGGTCAGCGCGGCCTTGTTGGCGATCAGCAGCGTCCACACCGAGACGTGGGTGTCCGGCCGCCAGGCCAGCACGCCGAACAGGCCGGCACACAGGAACAGCCCGTACATGCGCCAGGTCTGCGCGATCAACGCCTCGGGCCCGGCGCCGGCCACCTCGCCGATCGCGCCGGCGCCCGCCGCGGCGGCGGCCAGCGCGGCCAGGATCAGCAGCCCTCGCCCGACCTGGAACCACCGGTTCGGGCGAGCGGTCTCGACGGCGAGCGGTGCCATGTTTCCTCCTGAAGAAACTGTGCGACATTCTGTCGCCTTAAGGAGAGCATGGCATACGCCGGCGCCTTTCGGCAACAAGATGTCGCTTTAAGGGTGGGCTGTGTCGAGGAGGGAATCGACGATCCGGTCGGCGTAGGCGGCGTCGATGGGTTCGCCGGTGACCAGGAGCCGCAGGAACAGCGGCGCGATGAGCCGTTCGATGAAGAAGTCGGCGTCGGTGTCGGTCGGCAGCTCGCCCCGCTCGATCCCGCGCCGCACGATCGCGCCGGCCAGGGCGAACCGCTCGCCCCAGAACGCCCGGCCGGCCACGGAGATCTCCGGCACCTGTCCGGCGTCGGAGACGAGCGTGCGGAGCAGGCCCTGTCCGTCCGGTTCGGAGAGGTTCGCGACGATCGCGTGGGCGAGCCGGCGCAGGTCCTCGCGAAGCGAGCCGGTGTCGGGCATCGGCACCGCCTGCCGGGTCTGGGCGAGCAGTGCCTCGGCGACGAGTTCCTCCTTGGAGGCCCACCGCCGGTAGAGCGTCGCCCGGTGCACCTGTGCGCGGGTGGCGACCCGGTCGAAGCTCAGCTTCGAGTAGCCCGACTCGATCAGCTCGTCGAGTGCGGCGCTGAGGATGGCCTCGTTGACCCGTGCGCTGCGCCCGCCGGGACGCGTGCGCCGCTGGGGATCGCCTCGGCGGGACGGTGATGCCATGACGGCTCCTTTCCGATGTCCAATGGCGACACTATGTTGCCATAGTGTTGCCCTGGAGGGTGAGGGGAGCGTCAGGGCTCTCAGTGATGTCGGGCTGCCGCCCCAGGCGTGGGGGAGGGGCGGCGGCGCTTCCGGGCGGGGGCCGAGCGCGCCGGGTCCGCGGCGGGATCGATCGCGGTGGGGGGCGGCGCCGCCGGGTGGTCCGGGGTGGGGGGTGGCGCCGCAGGGTGGTCCGCGGTGGGTGACCGGTCGGGGGGTGGGCGCGGGGCGAGACGCTGCGCCGGGGAGCGGAGGCCGTACCGGATCATGGCCGGAGGGTGTCGCGGATGCGGTCGGACGCCTCGTCGAGGACGGTGCGGAGCCGATCGACGGTCTGCGGGGTGAGGCGGGACTCCGACGCCTCCTCGCGGACCCTGGCCACGAAGTCGGCCAGCATGGCGCCCAGCTCGGCGTCGAGGTCGGCGTCCTGGTCCGGGTGGCCGGCGGGCGGGCCGCCGAGCGTGGACCAGATGTCGGCCCAGATCCTGCGCCACTCCCCGGCCAGCCGCTGGCTCTCGCCCTGCCACTGGGAGGCGTGCTCGGTCCACTGGTGCCTCTGCTGCTCCTTGAGCCGTTCGAAGTGGGCCTTCTGCTGCTCGCGGTGCCGCCTGCCGTCGGTCTTGGCGCCGACGCGCACGTCCTTGGCCATCCTGGTCAGCTCCTCGCGGAGCGACTTGACGGTGTCGCGGACGTCCTCCTTCACCTCGCGGGCGATGTCGCGCACCGAGGCGGAGATCTCCTGCTCCAGCTCGGCCAGCTCGTCGAGGCGGTCGCCGAGCTCCTCGCGGCCCTTGTCGGTGATGGAGAACACCTTCTTGCCGTCGATCACCTCGTGGGTGACCAGCCCTTCCTCCTCCAGACGGGCCAGGCGCGGGTAGATGGTGCCGGGGGAGGGGGAGTAGACGCCGAGGAAGCGGTCCTGCAGCAGCCGGATCACCTCGTATCCGTGGCGCGGGCTCTCGTCCAGCAGCTTCAGCAGGTACAGCCTGAGCCGGCCGTGACCGAAGACAGGGCTCATTCGTTCTCCCCCTTGAGCAGCGTGACGTCGCCGGAGACCGTGATGGCCGACAGCGAGGCCATGCCGCCACCCAGCCGGCCCGACAGCGACCTGGTGCCGGGACCGTTCTCGTCGGACAGCTTCTCGAACGCGCTCACCAGACGGCCGGAGGTGGACCGGATGTTCACGTCCGTGTCCACCCCCTCCGGGAGCCTGACCAGGATGTCACCTGAGACGCTGTTGAGCGTCACGTGCCCCGTCGGTCTCAGGCGCAGGTCGGCGGTGATGCGGCCGGACATGGTGTTGGCCCGCAGGCGCCGCGGCACGCCGCCGGCCACGGTGAGGTCGCCGGAGACGCTCTGGAAGGACAGGTCGCCCTCCATGGCCCGGCTCTCGACGCCGCCCGAGATCGTGGTGGCGTTCACCTCGCCGCTCACCCCGTCGAGCACGATCTCCCCGGCGGCGCTCTTGACGCGGGTGACGTTCTCGAACCCGGCGACGACGGCGGAGGCGGAGACCACGCCGGCGTTGACCCTGCAGCCCCGCGGCACGGTGAGCGTGGCGACGGTCTCGCGCCGGGCGCTGCGCAGCCAGCTCAGGACACCCTCCCAGGTGAGGTCCTTGTAGGCGACGCTGAGCTCCCGGGCGTCCTCGTCGTAGGTGACGATCAGCGGGGCGGAGTCGATGCTGGAGACCTCCAGCGACGGTGGGCCCTCGCTGGCGAGCACCGCCAGCCTGCCGGCCACGATCCGCACGTCGAGCGCGGCCACCGGGCCGAACGTGAGCTGCTCGGGCCCTTCGATCGTCCAGTGCCGCATGATCCCCGTCCCTTCCTCCCGGACTACCGTCACATAAGACACGATATGTCGCGACTGTCGAAAGCTCAAGATGTATCGCGTCTTGTGATCGGGTGGGCTCCTGAGGGCAAGCCCGCCTACCGGGACCTCGCCCGCCGGATGCTCACCGCGCGGCGGGCGGCGGGGGCGTCACTCGTCCTCGTCGTCGTCGAGGCGGGCCAGCCACGTGGCCAGCCGCTCGACCGGGACCTCGAACTCCGGGTTGAGGTCGACGAACTCGCGCAGCCGCTCGCCGAGCCAGAGGAGGCTGACCTCCTCCTCGCCCCGCCTCTCGACGAGTTCCTCGATCCCCCGGTCGGTGAAGTACATCGTGCTCCGTTTCAGGTCATCGTGGACCGGCGCGTCCACGCCTCACTCTAGGCCGTCCCGAGGGCGGCCCCGCAAACGGGAAGACCCCCGCGCGGCCGGGGCCGGCGGGGGTCTTCAGGTGCTGCGATCAGCCGAACACCTGGCTGAGGATCTCGTGCAGCTCGGCGTCGTGGGCGGCGTGCGAGCCGACCGCGGGCGAGCTGTTGGGGGTCCGCGAGACCCGGCGGAGCGCACGCCCGCCGAGCAGCTGCGGGTCCTCCGCGAGCTTGAGCGTCAGGTAGGGCCACGGGCCCATGTTGACCGGCTCGTCCTGCACCCAGACCAGCTCCACCTGCGACCCGTAGCGGGCCAGCTCGGCGGCGAGCTCGTCGGCCGGGAACGGGTAGAGCCGCTCCAGCCGGACGAGCGCGACGTCGTCGCGACCGGTCTCGTCGCGCTTGGCCGCCAGGTCGTAGTAGATCTTGCCGGAGCTGAGGACCACCTTGGTGACCTTGCCCGGGTCGACCTTCGTGTCGGACAGCACCGGCTGGAAGGTGCCCGAGGTGAAGTCTTCGGCCTTGGACGTGGCCGCCTTGTGCCGCAGCAGCGACTTGGGCGTGAAGACCACCAGCGGGCGGTGCCGGCCCGACTCGACCTGCCAGCGCAGCAGGTGGAAGTAGTTGGCCGGGGTGGTGGGCTGCGCGACCGTCATGTTGTCGAGCGCGCAGACCTGCAGGAACCGCTCGATGCGGGCCGAGGAGTGGTCGGGACCCTGCCCCTCGTAGCCGTGCGGCAGCAGCAGCACGACGCCCGACTTCTGGCCCCACTTCTGCTCACCGGACGAGATGAACTCGTCGATGATCGTCTGGGCGCCGTTGACGAAGTCGCCGAACTGCGCCTCCCAGCACACCAGGGCGTCAGGACGCACGACGCTGTAGCCGTACTCGAAGCCGAGCGCCGCGAACTCGCTGAGCAGCGAGTCGTAGACGTAGAACTTCGTCGTGCCCTGGTTGAAGGTCTTGAGCGGCGTGTGCTCGGCGCCGGTCATCCGGTCGACCAGGACGGCGTGGCGCTGGGTGAACGTGCCGCGCCGGGAGTCCTGGCCCACCAGGCGGACCGGGTGGCCGTCGATGAGCAGCGAGCCGAAGGCCAGCGTCTCACCCATCGCCCAGTCGATCGCGCCCTGCTCGACCATCTGCCCGCGCCGCTGCAGCATCGGCGCCAGGCGCGGGTGCGGGGTGAAGCCCTCGGGCAGGTTGAGCTGGGTGTCGACGATGCGCTTGAGCGTCTCGTCGCTGATCGCGGTGGGCGTGTCGTCGTGCGACCACTTGACGACCTCGGTGGGCGGCACCCGCATCTCGCCCGCCTCGTGCGGCTTCTTGGCCGCCTCGCGGGTCTCGGTGAAGGCCTGCTCCAGCTTGGCCTGGTAGTCGCGCAGCGCCTGCTCGGCCTCCTCGACCGAGATGTCGCCCCGGCCGATCAGCGCCTCGGTGTAGAGCTTGCGCGTCGAGCGCTTGGCGTCGATCAGGTCGTACATCAGCGGCTGGGTGAAGGCGGGGTTCTCGCCCTCGTTGTGGCCGCGGCGGCGGTAGCAGATGAGGTCGATGACCACGTCCTTGCGGAACGCCTGGCGGTACTCGTAGGCGAGCTGGCCCACGCGCACCACGGCCTCGGGGTCGTCGCCGTTGACGTGGAAGATCGGCGCCTGGATCATCCGGGCCACGTCGGTCGCGTAGACGCTCGACCGGGACGAGGCCGGCGAGGTGGTGAAGCCGACCTGGTTGTTGACCACCACGTGCACGGTGCCGCCGGTGCGGTAGCCGCGCAGCTGCGACAGGTTGAGCGTCTCGGCCACGACGCCCTGGCCGGCGAAGGCCGCGTCGCCGTGGATGAGCACCGGCAGGACGGTGAAGCCCTCCTCGCCGCGCTCCAGCAGGTCCTGCTGGGCCCGGACGACGCCCTCGAGCACCGGGTCGACCGCCTCCAGGTGGGAGGGGTTGGCCACGACCGAGGCGGTGATGGTCTTGCCGCTCGGCGCGGTGAACTCGCCGCTCGCGCCCAGGTGGTACTTCACGTCGCCGGAGCCGTGCGCCGTGCGCGGGTCGATGTTGCCCTCGAACTCGCCGAAGATCTGCGCGTAGGACTTGCCGACGATGTTGGCCAACACGTTGAGCCGGCCGCGGTGGGCCATGCCGATGACGACCCCGTCGAGGTCCTCGTCGGCCGCGTCGCTGATCACCGAGTCGAGCAGCGGGATCAGCGACTCGCCGCCCTCCAGCGAGAAGCGCTTCTGGCCGACGAACTTCGTCTGCAGGAACGTCTCGAACGCCTCGGCGGTGTTGAGCCGCGACAGGATGTTGAGCTGCTCGGCGCGCTCCGGCGAGGCGTGCGGCTTCTCCACCCGCGCCTGGATCCAGGCCCGCTCCTCGGGGTTCTGGATGTGCATGTACTCGATGCCGACCGTGCGGCAGTAGGAGTCGCGCAGCACACCCAGGATCTCGCGCAGCTTCATCAGCGGCCGGCCGCCGAAGCCGCCGGTGGCGAACTCGCGCTCCAGGTCCCACAGGGTCAGGCCGTGGGACTGGATGTCGAGGTCGGGGTGCTTGCGCTGCTTGTACTCGAGCGGGTCGGTCTCGGCCATGAGGTGGCCGCGCACCCGGTAGGCGTGGATGAGCTCCAGCACCCGGGCCGACTTGGCCACGTCGTCGTCGTGGGAGGTCGAGATGTCCTGGACCCAGCGGACCGGCTCGTACGGGATCCGCAGCGCCTCGAAGATCTCGTCGTAGAAGCCGTCCTCGCCGAGCAGCAACCGGTGGATCTGGCGCAGGAAGTCGCCCGACTGGGCGCCCTGGATGATCCGGTGGTCGTAGGTGCTGGTCAGCGTCATGACCTTGGAGACGGCCAGGCGTGACAGCGTGTCGGGCGAGGCGCCCTGGTATTCGGCCGGGTATTCCATCGCGCCGACGCCGATGATCGTGCCCTGGCCGGGCATGAGGCGGGGCACGGAGTGGACGGTGCCGATCGTGCCGGGGTTGGTCAGCGAGATCGTGGTGCCGGCGAAGTCGTCGACCCCCAGCTTGCCGCCGCGGGCCTTGCGCACGACCTCTTCGTAGGCCATCCAGAACTGCCGGAAGTCCATCTGCTCGGCGCCCTTGACGGACGGCACGAGGAGCTGGCGCTCACCGTTGCTCTTCTGGACGTCGATCGCCAGCCCGAAGCCGATGTGCTCCGGCTTGATCAGGGTGGGCTTGCCGTCGACCTCCGCGTAGGAGTAGTTCATCTCCGGCATGGCCTTCAGCGCCTTGACGATCGCGAAACCGATCAGGTGCGTGAAGGAGACCTTGCCGCCGCGGCCGCGCTTGAGGTGATTGTTGATCACGATGCGGTTGTCGATGAGCAGCTTGGCCGGGATGGCCCGGACGCTCGTCGCGGTCGGAACCGACAGCGACAGGTCCATGTTGGCGGCCGTGCGCGCGGCGGCGCCGCGCAGCTTGACCTCCTCGGCGCCCTTAGGCACCGGTGCGGCAGGCTGCTTCGGCTTGGCGGCCTGCCCGTCGGCCGCCGCGGCCGGTGCCGCGGCGGGAGCCGGCGGCCGGCCGGCCTTCGGGGCCGGTGCGGCGGGAGGGGGCGCGGTCACAGTGCCGTTCGCCGCCTCCTTGGCAGGGGTGCGGCCTGGTCCATAGTCGGGGTTGTAGTCAGCGAAGAAGTTCCACCAGGCCTTGTCGACCGACTCTGGATCCTGGAGGTACTTCTGGTACAGCTCGTCGACAAGCCACTCGTTCTGGCCAAAGCTTGCCAGCGGGTTTGTCCGCGACGACTCAGACGACACGGCGGAAATCGCCCTCTTCCGCAGATCGGCGTTGATGTAAGAGAACCTGTCCAAGGTTACTCGTCTTGCTCGGCAACGCGCGCCGGGGTAGGCGTGTGGCCTCTTTCGATCCTCTCAGGACTGTCCAAAGAGGTCACGCCCCCCTAGTCAATCAGGGTGATATGGCGTTGGTTGCTGTTTGGTATCAACGCCGGGGGAGGAGGTTTATTTCCCGCCGGACAGCAGCCTGGTGGTGATGCGGGCCTCGGGCGCCAGCTCGGTCAGGAGGTCGGCCAGCTCCTCTCCGGCGGCCTTGAGCTCCTCCATGGTCATCGGCTCCAGCCGTTCGAGGATGAACAGCGCGTTGACCGTCTCCTCGGTGATGCGGGTGCGGGCGACCTGGCGCCAGTTCCACCTGCGGCAGGTGACGCCCACGTCGTCGCGCCAGATCACCTCGCCGGGCTCGGGAGTGCCGAGGGCCTCCTCGGAGACCTCGTCGCCCGCCGCCCGCACCAGCCGGGCGGGCCCGGAGTAGCGGTCGAGGTCCTCGCCGCCGATCGGCAGGGCGTGCCTGACGCTGATGACGTTGTAGGCGTCGACGACCTGGTTGATCTCCGGCAGCGGCAGGCGCCGGGTGAGGGCGTCGACCGAGGGGCGGGTGCGCGAGGGCTTGGCGCCGAACGCGCGGTAGGCGTCGCGCCACGCCTCGATCTTGGCCGTCTGGGTCTCGTGGGCGACGGCGTCGGCGGCGCCGGCCAGCCAGGCCCGGGTCCGCTCGTCCGTGGGCCCGTTGCGCAGGCCGTGCGCCGTCATGAGCAGCACCGCGAAGTCGGGGCGCAGGGCATGGATCGAGTCGTCCACCTGGATGTCGTCAAGCATGCGGCCAGTTTAGTGAGGCCGGACAACCGCAAAATTCTATTTGCAAAATTGTCTTTGCGGTTTACGGTGGACGCATGGAGGAGTCCTACGACATCAGCGATCCGCGGGTGCTGAAGGTGGTGGCCCATCCGCTGCGGGTGCGGCTGCTCGGCCTGCTGCGCTCCGACGGCCCGGCGACGGCCAGCGAGCTGGGCCGTGCGGTGGGTGAGAGCTCCGGCTCGACCAGCTACCACCTGCGCGAGCTGGCCAGGTACGGCTTCATCGAGGAGGACCCGGACCGGCGCGACGGCAGGAAGCGGCGCTGGCGGGCCCGCCACCGCTACACCTCGTGGGACAACCGGCGGATGCACGCCACCCCCGAGGGCCGGGAGGCGGTCGGCATCATGCAGGCCCGGCAGGTGGAGGTGCTGGTGCAGGCGATGCGGTCCTTCGACGAGACGGGCTGGCCGGCCGAGTGGCTCACGGTGGCGGGGATCAGCGACGACATGATCCAGCTCCCGGTCGAGGGGCTGCGCGAGCTGAGCGACAGGATGGGCGAGCTGGTGCACGAGGTGGCGGCCCGCCACGCCGGCCGTCCCGACGCCGTGCTCGTCCAGGTCTGGCGCGCCGCCTACCCCCGCGAGCAGGTCATCGAGGCCGCCCGGCGCAAGGAGGAGGAGAGGTGACCGCGCGCTCGGCATTACGGCGCTACCTGCTCGTCTGCTTCCTGACCTGGCTGCCGACGGGACTCATGCTCACCACGATGGTGCTGCTGATGGCCGAGCGCGGCCTCGGCCTCGCCGAGATCGGCCTGGTGTTCACGGTCTTCTCGCTCGTCACCGTCTGCCTGGAGCTGCCCACGGGCGGGCTGGCCGACGTGGTCGGCCGGAGGGTGGTGCTGGCCGTGTCGGCCGGCTTCACCGTCGCCGCGCTCACGCTCATGGCCGTGTCCACGACGTTCTGGATGTTCCTGCTGACCGGCGTGCTCAAGGGGGTGGCCCGGGCGCTGTCCAGCGGCCCCGCCACCGCCTGGTACGTCGACACGCTGCACGACCTGGAGGGACCCGGCGCCGACCTCAAGCCGGGGCTGGCCCGCGGCGGGGCGCTGGAGTCGGTGGCCCTGTGCGTGGGCGTGCTGGCGGGCGGGTTCGTGCCGGTCGTGGCGCCGGCCCACCTGGTGTTCCCGCTGGCGGTGCCGCCGATGCTGGGCGCGCTGGCGGCGGCCGCGCTGCTGGTCGTGGTGGTGCTCGCGCTGCCCGAGCCGTCCCACGCCCGCATGTCGCCGGGCGAGATGCTGCGCGCGGTGCCCGCCACCGTGGCCGGAAGCGTGCGGCTGGCGACGGGTCACCCGCTGCTGCGCCGCCTGCTGGTGTTCTACCTGGCCTCGGGCATGGTGCTGACGGCCGTCGAGCTGCTCACCCCGGGCAGGCTGGCCCGGCTCGCCGGTACGGCGGAGCTGGGAAGCGCCGCGTACGCCGTCGTCGCGGCCCTCGGCTTCGCCGGCAGCGCGGCGGGCAGCGCGCTGGCCCCATGGGCGGCCCGGCTGGCCGGCGGCTCGGCGCGCGGCGCGGCCGCGGGAGTGGGGCTGGCGGCGCTGTCCGTCGGCGCCCTGGCGGCCACGGCCGGGCTCGGCGGCGCGGCGGGGCTGGCGAGCGCCGGCGCGGCCTACGTCGTCATGTTCGTGGGGATCTCGGTGACGTTCGTGCTCTGCCTGGAGATGACCCACAACGCGGTGTCCGCCGCGCAGCGGACCACGGTCTCATCTGCGGGCTCGCTGGCGCAGCAGGCGGGCGGCGCCGTGTCCAACCTGGGCTTCGGCGTGCTGGCCGCCCAGGCGGGCACGGCCGTGGCCTGGGCGCTGGCGGCCGGGCTGGCGGGCGCCTCGGCGCTGGTGTTCGTCCGGGCGCCGGGAGGTGAAGGGACCGGGCGGCGCGACGGGGAGCGTGCCGCCGCGTCCTGAGAGAGACGGAACGCGCGCCCCAATAGAACATCGTTCGGGAATTACGTGCACAATCGGGGTCATGGTGAAGTACGTGGTGACCCCGTCCAGCGAGACGCAGCACGCGGCGTGGCGGAGCGGCGCTGTCCCGGAGGTGGAGCGGGTGCGGCCAGGACTGTGGTCGATCCCGGTGCCCATCCCGGTCAACCCGCTCCGCTACGTCCTCGTCTACGCGCTGGAGCTGCCCGACGGGGTGGCCATCGTGGACGCGGGCTGGAACACCGACGAGGCGTACGACGCGCTCGTCGCCGGGCTGGGCGTCGCCGGGTTCGCGATCACCGACGTCAAGGGCGTGCTCGTCACCCACATCCATCCCGACCACTACGGCCTGGCCGGCCGTGTCCGGGAGATGTCGGGTGCCTGGATCGCGCTGCACCCGGCCGACGCCGCGCTCGTCCACGAACGCTACGACGACGACGCCATCGACTCCCTCGTGCGCAGGGAACGGGCCCAGCTCGGCCGGGCCGGAGTGCCCGCCGGGACGCTGGACGAGCTGGCCGGGGCGTCGATGATGATCAGGCATCTGGTGGCGACCGCCAAGCCGGACCGGCTGGTCGAGGACGGCGACCCGCTCGGCCTGCCCGGATGGGACCTGCGGGCCCTGTGGACCCCCGGCCACTCGCCGGGTCACCTGTGCTTCGTGTCGCCGTCGCGCCGGCTGCTCTTCTCCGGCGACCACGTCCTGGCCAAGATCACTCCGATCGTGGCGGTCCACCCGCAGTCGCGGCCCAACCCGCTGGCCGACTACCTCGACTCGCTGGCCGCCGTGGGCAAGCTCGACGTCGAGGAGGTGCTGCCGGCGCACGAGTACCGGTTCGCCGACCTGGCGGGACGGGTCGGCTACGTCGTGGCGCACCACGAGGAGCGCCTGGCGGAGATCGAGGCCACCGTCGCCGCCGTCGGCGACGGGATCACCTGCTGGGACGTGGCCACCCGGCTCACCTGGTCGCGGGAGTGGGAGACGTTCCCGCCCTTCATGCGCCGCGCCGCCACCAACGAGACGCTGGCGCACCTCGTCTGGCTGGAGGACCGGGGACGGGCGATCCGGGTGCCGGGCGAGCCGGACCTGTGGTTCCCCGGCCTGCCGTGACGATCGGCAGGACCACTGCCGCCGGGTTATGGTGCTCGTACTAGAACGTTGTTCTCCTGCGATGGAGGTTCGATGCTTCGGTTCGATGACAGGGTCGCGATCATCACGGGGGCCGGGCACGGCCTCGGCAGGGCGCACGCCCTGCTGCTCGCCGAGCGGGGGGCCAAGGTGGTCGTCAACGACCTCGGCGGCGCGCTCGACGGCTCCGGCGCCTCGGCGGGTCCGGCGGCCGAGGTGGTCGAGCTCATCACCAAGAACGGCGGCCAGGCGATCGCCAACGCCGACAACGTCGCCACCCCCGAGGGCGCCGGCGCGATCGTCCAGGCCGCGCTCGACGCGTTCGGCCGCGTCGACATCGTCGTCAACAACGCGGGCATCCTGCGCGACAAGTCGTTCGGCAAGATGACGGTCGAGGAGTTCGACGCCGTCCTGGCCGTGCACGTACGCGGCTCCTACCTGGTCAGCCGGGCGGCCTACCCGTACATGAAGGAGGCCGGCTACGGCCGCGTCGTCAACACCTCCAGCCCGGCCGGCCTGTTCGGCAACTTCGGCCAGGCCAACTACTCCACGGCCAAGATGGGCCTCGTCGGCCTGACCAAGACGCTCGGCATCGAGGGCGCGCGCAACGGCATCAAGGCCAACGCCATCGCGCCGGTCGCCTGGACCCGGATGACCGAGTCGCTGCTGCCGGCCGAATTCGAGGCGAAGTTCACCCCCGAACGGGTCAGCGCCCTGGTCGCCTACCTCGTGCACGACTCGTGCGAGGCGAGCGGCGAGGTGTTCACGGTCGGCGGCGGCCGGGTGGCGCGGGTGTTCGTGGCGGAGGGGCCGGGCTGGAGCTCCGACGAGCCGACCCCGGAGGCGATCTCCGACAACTGGGCGGCGGTCATGGCCGAGCAGCCGTACGTGCTCACGGCCGCCGACTCGATGAAGGCGATGCTCTAGCAGGGCTCTAGCAGGGCTTCAGCAGGTCACCACGGCGGTGGGGGCGTCCCCGTCCAGGAGGTAGGTCTCCACCGCCTCGTCCACGCAGGCGTCGCCGCGGCCGTAGGCGGTGTGATGGTAGCCCCGCGCCGTGACCAGCTCGGCGCCCGGCATCATGAGCTCCAGATCCTCCGCGCCGCTGAAGGGGGTGATCGGGTCGCCCACCGTGCCGACGACGAGGACCGGCTCGGTGATGGGGGGCGGCATCCTCGCCCAGAGCGGCTCCGGGCGACGTGGCCAGCCGTGGCAGGAGAGCGCGCCCCAGGCCACCCACGCGCCGAAGACGGGACTGCCGTCGCTGAGGACCTCTGCCGTGACCCCGGCGTCGTCCACGGACGGCCGGTCGGGACCGTCGGCGCAGGTGATCGCGGTGTACGCGCCCTGGTTGAAGGTGGGGTCGTGCTCGCCCCGCAGGCGCCTGCCGGCCTCGATCAGGGCTCCGCCGTCTCCGCTCAGCGCCTCGCGGAGCCTGGGCCACGACGTCTCGGAGTACAGATGGAAGACGATGCCCGCCACGGCATGGCCGTCGTCGAGGTCCGAGACCAGCTGGGTGACCTTCTTCTTCGCCGAGCGGAAATCGCGCCCCAGGGGGCAGTCCGCGCGTCCGACGCAGTCTTTCAGGAAGGCGGCGAACGCCTTCTCCAGAGCCTCCACGCCCATGTCCGCCACCGCGATCAGGGTGTCGGCGCCGGCCGGCGGGCCGTCGAGCACCATGCGCCCCACCTGCTCGTGGAACAGTTGCGTGTACACGAAACCGAGTGCGGCCCCGTAGGAGAAGCCGAGGTAGTGCAGGCGCCCGTCGCCGAGGGCCGACCTGAGGATGTCGAGGTCCCGCGCGGTGGACTCGGTGTCGAGGTACGGCAGCAGCCGGCCCGCCCGCTTCTCACACCCGGCCGCCAGCGTCGCGTACGCGGCGCGTAACGCATCGCGCTCCCGCCGGTCGTCCGGGGTCGGGTCGGTGTTCAGCAGGGGGTCGGGGCCGCAGTCGAGCGGGGAACCGCGGCCGGTGCCACGCGGATCGAAGGCCACCACGTCGTAGCGGGACGACAGCCGGTCGAACATCGCCCGGTTCTTCGCCAGCGACTCTCGTCCGGACACGCCCGGGCCCCCGAAGTTCACCAGCAGCGAGCCGATCCGGCGGGCCGGGTCGCGGGCCGGGAGCCTGGTGAGCCCGAGGTTCAGCGTGCGTTCCTCGGGGTTGTCGTGGTCCAGCGGGACCCTCACGGTGGCGCACTGCAGTCCGGAGGAGCAGTCCGTCCAGGCGGGGCGCTGGGCTCGCAGGACGGCGTCGGACTGGCGGGTCAGGACCAGGTAGCCCGCCGCCAGGACGGCGACCGCGACGACCGTCAGCACGAGAGTCGAGCGGCGGGTCATCTCACCTCGTCAGAACCGGCTGAGGGGACATCTGACCACAGGCCGGGGACGTTCCGCACGCCTCGCCGCCGTACCGGGACGAAGCCGTGATCATGCGGATCGTTGATGTCGATAGAAAGCGACCTTTGTTCGAGCATCGACGTAACTGAGGGAAGTTCGTCCGTTCCAAGGTCTTGATTTGTCCTATTGGCGATCTTATTGTCGGCGGCATGACCCCCACCCCGGGCTCACCCGGAGACGTTCTCACCCTGATCGGTGCGGGTTCGGCGACGACCCGTTCGGATCTGGCGCGGCTCACCGGACTGGCCAGGTCCACGATCTCCCAGCGCGTCGACGCGCTCATCGAGAGCGGCCTGGTGGAGGAGACCGAGAACGGTGAGTCCACCGGCGGCCGCCCGCCCCGCCAGCTCCGCCTGCACACCGACGGCCACGCGTTCGCCGGCGTCGACCTCGGCGCCACCCACTGCCGGGTCGCGCTGATGGACATGTCCGGCGGCGTCCTGGCCGAGTGCGAGGATCCGCTGCTGGTGGCCGAGGGGCCCGAGGTGGTCCTGGCCCACGTGGACGACCGGCTCGACCGGCTGCTCGCCGAGGCCGGCCGCCCCCGTACGGCGCTGCGCGCGATCGGCATGGGAGTGCCCGGACCGGTGGAGTTCGCGACGGGCCGGCCCAACAACCCGCCGATCATGCCCGGCTGGAACGACTACCCGATCCCCGAGCACTTCGCCGGCTGCACCGTCCTCGTCGACAACGACGTCAACGTCATGGCCCTCGGCGAGCAGCGCAACGCCTTCCCCGGAACCCGGCACCTGCTGTTCGTCAAGATCGGCACCGGCATCGGCTGCGGCATCGTCGCCGAGGGCCGGCTGCACCGCGGCGCGCAGGGCTCGGCCGGCGACATCGGCCACATCCGGGTCTCCGGCCACGAGGACGCCGGCTGCCGCTGCGGCAACAGCGCCTGCCTGGAGGCCGTCGCCGGAGGGGCCGCCGTCGCACGCAGGCTCACCGAACTGGGCACGCCCGCCGAGACCGGCGCCGACGTGGTCGCCCTGGTGCAGGCGGGCGACACCCAGGCGCTCCGGCTGGTCAGAGAGGCCGGCCGGCTCGTCGGCGAGGTGCTCGCCGGCCTGGTCAACTTCTTCAACCCCGAGGTCATCGTCATCGGCGGCGCCCTGTCACGGGTCCACGAGCACCTGCTCGCGGGCATCAAGGAGACCGTCTACCGCAGGTCGCTGCCGCTGGCCACCCACCACCTGTCGATCGTGCCGAGCCGCACCGGGATCAACGCCGCGGCCCTCGGCGCGGGAATCCTGGCGATCGAGCACTACCTGTCACCCGACAACGTCAACCGCCTCGTCACCACCTGACAAGGGAGGCCCCGATGCTGGTCATGCGGGGAATCGTCAAGCAGTTCCCCGGCGTCCGCGCGCTCGACGGGGTGGACCTCGACGTCCAGGCCGGCGAGGTGCACTGCCTGCTCGGCCAGAACGGCGCCGGCAAGTCCACCCTCATCAAGGTACTGGCCGGCGCCCATCCCCCCGACGAGGGCACCATCGAGCTGAACGGCGCCCACGTCAGCCCCGCCAGCCCCATCGACGCGATCCGGCTCGGCATCGCCACCATCTACCAGGAGCTCGACCTCGTCGACGGGCTCAGCGTGGCCGAGAACATCTTCCTCGGCCACGAGCACGCCCGCCTCGGCTTCACCAACCGCGTCGCCGGCAACCGCGCCGCCCACGAGGTGCTGGCCCGCCTCGGCCATCCCGAGATCCGCCCCGCCACCGAGGTCGGGCGGCTCTCCCCGGCGGCCAAGCAGGTGGTCTCGATGGCCCGCGCCCTGTCCCACGACGCCCGGCTGATCGTCATGGACGAGCCGTCGGCCGCCCTCGCCCACGACGAGGTGGCCAACCTCTTCCGCATCATCCGCGAGCTCACCGCCCAGGGCGTCGCCGTCGTCTACATCTCCCACCGGCTGGAGGAGATCCGCGAGATCGGCGACCGCGTCACCGTCCTGAAGGACGGCCGGACCGTCGCGGTCGGCCTGCCCGCCCGCGACACGCCGACCAACGACATCGTCTCGCTGATGACCGGCCGCAACGTGGAGTACGTCTTCCCGCCCCGCGCCTCGCGCCCACCCGGCGAGGAGGTGCTGCGGGTCGAGGGCCTCACCTCGCCGGGCGCGTTCGCGGGTGTGTCGTTCTCCGTGCGTGCGGGCGAGATCGTCGGCCTGGCCGGGCTCGTCGGCTCCGGCCGCTCGGAGATCCTGGAGGCGGTGTACGGGGCGCGCGACGCCGCCGGCCGCGTCGTGCTCGGCGGCGAACCGCTGCACCCGGGCGGCCCGCTGCGGGCCGTCCGGCGGGGCGACCTGCCGGGGGCGCTACGGCGCGGCGGCGTGGTCCGGTCCGTACGGCGCGGCATGGGCCTGGCCCCCGAGGAGCGCAAGGCGCAGGCCCTGCTCCTCGACCAGAGCGTCACCGCCAACATCACCCTGGGCAGCCTGCCGGAGTTCGCCCGGCTGGGCTGGCTGGACCGCGGCCGCGAGAAGGCCGAGGCGCGGCGGCTGGTGGAGGCGCTCGACATCCGGCCCCGAGATCCCGAACGCCCGATCAAGACCCTGTCGGGCGGCAACCAGCAGAAGGCCGTCCTGGCCCGCTGGCTGCTCGGCGGGCGCCGGCTGCTCCTGCTCGACGAGCCGACCAGAGGAGTGGACGTCGGCGCGCGGGCGGAGCTCTACGCGGTGATCCGCGGCCTGGCGGACCAGGGTATCGGCGTGCTGCTCGTCTCCAGCGAGGTGCCCGAGGTGCTCGGTCTGGCCGACCGCGTCCTGGTGCTGCGCGAGGGCTCGGTCATCCACGAGGGCGACGCGCAGGACCTGGACGAGCACCGCGTGCTCGACATGATCATGGATGGGAGAGCCGCCTGATGACAGACTCGGGAAACACGTCCGCGGTCGTGGCGGGACCCGGCGCGCTACGCCGGTTCGGCGAGATGCGCCACCTCGGCCTGCTGGTCGCGCTCGCGCTGCTCGTGCTCGTCGGCCTGATCACCAAACCCGACAACTTCGCCACCGCCTCCAACCTGGTCAGCATCCTGTCGCTGGCCGCCACCATCGGCGTGATCACCGTCGGGGCCACGTTCGTCATCATCGGCGGCGGCATCGACCTGTCCGTCGGCGCCATCATGGCCCTCGCGTCCGTGTGGGCGACGACGGTCGCCACCCAGGAGTTCTGGCCGTTGGAGTTCTGGCCGTTGGAGTTCGGGTCGTTGGAGTTCGGGCCGTTCGTCATGGCGCTCTGCGCCATCCTCGTCGGCACCGGGGCCGGGCTCGTCAACGGCCTGCTCATCGCGTACGGGCGGCTGGTGCCGTTCATCGCCACACTCGCCATGCTGGTCGCGGCGCGCGGCCTCGCCCAGCGCATGTCCGACCGCAAGACGCAGCTCATCCAGACCGGCAACTCCGCGATCGTGGAGCTGTCGACCACCCGGGTGCTCGGCATCCCGCTGCTCGTCTACATCTTCGCGCTCGTCGTCGTGCTCGGCTGGGTGCTGCTCAACCGCACCACGTTCGGCCGGCGCACGTACGCCGTCGGCGGCAACCCCGAGGCCGCCCGGCTGGCCGGCATCGACGTGCGCCGCCACACCATGCTGCTGTACGCCCTGTCGGGGCTGTGCTGCGGCATCGCGGCGATCCTCATCATGGCCCGCACCACGACGGGCTCCTCCACCCACGGCGACCTGTACGAACTGGACGCCATCGCCGCCGTCATCATCGGCGGCACCCTGCTCACCGGCGGCCGGGGGACGATCATCGGCTCCATCCTCGGCCTGCTGATCTTCACGCTGATCACCAACCTCTTCATCCTCAACGGCCTCAACACCAGCGACCAGCTGATCGCCAAGGGCCTGATCATCGTCGTCGCCGTCCTTCTCCAGCGGCGGAACCTGAAGGAGAGAGCACTATGACCGACCACAAGGCGACCGGCATCCAGGCGACCGACAGGGTGGCCGACAAGGTGGCGCGCAGGGGATTCCTCGTCGGCGGAGCCGCCCTGCTGGCGGCCGGCTGCACCAGCAACGAGCCGTCCGCCGCGCCCGGCAGCGCGGCGCCCGCGCCCGCCCCCGCGGCCAGCGGCAACGACCAGCCCGGCACCAAGGTCGTCATCGGCTTCTCCGCGCCGGCCGCCGACCACGGCTGGATCGCGGCCATCGCCAAGAACGCCGAGGCCACCGCCAAGCAGTACACCGACGTCGAGTTCAAGCCGGTCGAGCCGACCAACGACATCAACCAGCAGATCTCCGCCGTCGAGTCGCTGATCGCGGCCAAGGTGGGCGCGCTGGTGATCCTGCCCAACGACGGCCAGCAGCTCAACCAGGTCGCCCGGCAGGCCACCGACGCCGGCATCCCGGTCATCAACCTGGACCGGGTCTTCCCCGACAAGCTGGCGTACCGGACGTGGATCGGCGGCGACAACTACGGCATGGGCGTCGCGGCCGGGCACTTCATCGGCAAGCAGCTCAAGGACAAGGGCGTCGCGAACCCCGTCATCGTCGAGATCCAGGGCATCGCCACCCTGCCGCTCACCCAGGACCGCAGCAAGGGCTTCGCCGACGCGCTCAAGACGTACGGCTTCAGCGTCACCGCCAAGCAGGACGCCAAGTTCACCGTCGAGACCGGCAACCAGGTGGCGGCCAGCCTGCTGCAGGCGCACAAGAAGATCGACGCGCTGTGGAACCACGACGACGACCAGGGCGTCGGCGTGCTCGCCGCCATCAAGGAGGCCGGGCGCAACGAGTTCGTCATGGTCGGCGGGGCCGGCTCGCTGAACGCCATGAAGGAGATCCAGTCGGGCTCCTCCGTGCTGCAGGCCACGGTCACCTACAGTCCCACGATGGCCTCTTCGGCGATCAAACTCGCCCGGCTGATCGCCCAGGGGAAGGGCATGAGTGACCTCGTGGAGAACCAAGTTCCGCAGTCCATCACGCTCGCTTCGGAGACCATTACCAAGGAGAACGTCGAGAAGTACCTGCCACTCGGGTTCGAGTCCTGATCGGGGGCTGCATGTCAGACAAGACCACCATCGGCGTGGGCATGGTCGGTTACGCGTTCATGGGCCGCGTCCACTCCCAGGCCTGGCGGAACGTGGGAGCCTTCTTCGACCTGCCGCTGGCACCGCGCATGGGGGTGCTGGCCGGCCGGTCGAAGGAACGCACGTCCGCCGCGGCGGCCCAGATGGGCTGGGCCGACGTCGAGACGGACTGGAGGGAGCTGATACGGCGCGACGACGTGCAGATCGTCGACATCTGCACGCCCGGCGACAGCCACGCCGACATCGCCATCGCCGCCCTCGAAGCCGGCAAGCACGTCATCTGCGAGAAGCCGCTGGCCAACACCGTCGCCGAGGCCGAGGCCATGGTCCGCGCCGCCGCGTCCGCGCCCGGCAGGACCATGGTGGCGTTCAACTACCGCCGGGTGCCCGCCATCGCGCTGGCCCGCCGCTACGTCGAGGAGGGCCGGCTCGGCGAGATCCGCCACGTGCGCGCCCAGTACCTGCAGGACTGGATCGTCGACCCGGACTTCCCGCTGGTGTGGCGGCTGCAGAAGGACAAGGCCGGCTCCGGTGCGCTCGGCGACATCGGGGCGCACATCATCGACACCGCCCAGTTCGTCACCGGCCAGCACGTCGTGGGCGTCTCCGCGCTCACCGAGACGTTCGTCAGGGAACGTCCGCTGGCCGCCGACTCGGCCGGGCTCGCCGCCACCGGCGGGGCGGCCACCGGCCCCGTCACC